>NZ_JBASJU010000321.1:0-12998 GCF_049655485.1 Daejeonella sp. | reverse complement strand
CAAAAAGTATGTGCCAGTCCGCCGGCACGAGGCGGTGTAAACCAGCACAAGGCGGGAAAAATTAGTTAATGTACTGGTTAACCTTCTTCGCTAAATTATCAATATCAAAAGGCTTCGCAATAAAATCATCTGCCAGACAAGGTTGCTCCTGCCTGTCGTAAAGATTGTGGGAAGCGGAAATCATGATTACTGGTATGTGACCGGTTTTAGCGTTTGTTTTCAGGGATCTGCAAACCTCTCGTCCATCCATATCGCCTAGCATAATATCCAGGAGGATAAGATCAGGACCAAAACTTACTATTGTATCTTCAATACAGTGGCCATTGTCGCAGCATTCCACTTCAAACCCCTCCATATCTAATATCATGCTGATCACGTGGAGTATATCCGCGTTATCATCAACCACCAGTACTTTTTTCATTTTCCGAACATCAGCCCCTTTAGTTAAAAAAGAGGAGCCGCCCTGTTCAGAAAGCTCCTCAATATTTTTCATAGGTAGATATTAGACAGCACCAAATTTTATGCCACTAATGCACATATAAGCTTCGTTACAAGGGTTTTGTTTGTCTAAATCGTCAAAAAAGAGCAAAAAGTTTTAAATCCGGATGTACAATTGATTATTTAAAGGTGGTGTCCATTTTATATGACCATTATAATATTCAGTAAGTGTGATTAAGATGTGAAGCTCGCGCTCATATTTTCATGCTGTTCAGATTAAAATGAGTAACGGCCTCCTAATTGTATTTGATAAGGAGTACCATTCTGCCGTATCACTCCAATATTTTCGTTTACACGATAATTATATTGTTGTGTTGTTTGATTAAACCCGGAAACAAATAATAGACTTTGGTTACCCAGATTATAATTCACACCCCAATCTTTGTTCAGAAGGTTGGCGAAATTAAATACATCCAGACTCAACGTAAGAGCTTGTGACTTATAAGTTTTAAAATTTTTAGCAAGGCGCAGATCGAAAATTCCTGAAAACGGATTACTTCCACCGTTACGATCAGCGATGGTGCCCAGGCTCTTACTTATATAATCACGAGCCCTGTTATCTGGGTTATTCAAGATTTTCTCCATCGAAGCTTTTATCGAAGCTGGAGTGTTCGGGTTGTTGGGATCAAATACGAAAGCAAGATCATTATCAGCACCGGGGCCGCCCACAAAATCACCATTTATATCCGCATCCACCGTTAGCGAATACCTGGTACCGCCAATTCCTGAGAAACGTCCACTAAAAACGAAACCTTTAAAACTCGGGGCTGCGCCAAAGAAAACCAATTTATTACGGAACTGGTTATCAGAATAGTTGATTTCAGAAAGGTCCCTTGGATTTGATTTTACTGGTCTGAACGTGGAAGTATTCGCTACGTTTCCATTGTAAGAGGTATTATCTCGGGCATCGTTAAGTGTGTAGCTAACATTTAAGTAGCCATCTTTATAATACCTCACGTCAGCATCTAAAATAACTGCAGCCTGTTCTAGTTTTGCACCGTTTGTAAACTCCAGGGTACGTCCCATCTTTCGCTAAAGTTTTGATACTTTGGATCCGTCGGTACTGCCCCTGATTATCCAAGGTTAGACCCAGCAAAGAATTTAAGGATGTATCATATCGTTGTAAAGCACCATGAAATGAATCCAGATACCGTTCATCGGCGGTAATAATAAACCCCTTTTGACTGGAATCGGCATCCTTAAGGGTTGCAAGGAGACTATTATTAACGGCCTGTATCTGATAGGCCTGTTGGACCGAGTTGGTATTTTTAAGATGTTTATTGAAAAGATTATAGGAGTTAATTGACAAAGCTATCAAGATCAACACGGCGGCGATAAATGCACAAATTTCTATTCTTATTTCTAATGTGCTCTTTTTCATCAATCCTGGCGAGGTTGTATATATAACTCAACCCCTTAATTGCAAATTGTTTCATCCATAGATTTTTAAAATACTGAAAATCAGAAAGTAACAAATCGGATTACTATTAATAGTTCTATTTAATCGAATAGGCCCTTTGTGGATTTTTGACCAGCAATAAATCAATATCCTTCGAACTAAAGCCATTCTTTCTTAAAGGCGGAATAAGATATTCGAACATATCGGTATATCCCCGAAAATTTCCGCCATTTACCTTTTCGGGATCATACCAGCCCGCATCATGGGAAATTAAAATCTTATGAAGAAGGTTCTCTGTTTTCAATTTTATGAGAAGCTCGATAATCCAATCAACGCCACCCGGCTTGCCGACATTATTCTTATTTAAATTATCTAAGGAAATCCAGGCTCCCTGCTTTGCGGCTTGGAGATAGCCACCAAAAGTGCCGTCCTGTGCATGGGTCCATACAAAAGCTTCCGGGGACACCCCTTCGTTTTTCAAGACTTCTAATTGTGCAAATGCCGGACCGTCGCTGCCCGTATGTGAGACAATTGTTAAACCTGTTGCTTTATGTGTGATTGCTGCTGCTTTAATGATTTTTGCATGCATGGGTGATAAGATATCGTTCCGGTCGACTGATATTTTTATGAAACCCGGGAATACACCAGAGCCTTCGATTCCATTTTTAAATTCATTAATCCAGACTTTGGCTATTTCTTCGGCACTCTGACTGAAAGCCTGTTTGGGGATGAATTTATTATCCCTTGCACCATAGTAACCTGTATTGGTGACGATGTTTATCCCCGATTTTTCGGAAAGCTCCTTCAATAATAAAGGATCGCGGCCTAAATACGACGGAGTGCATTCAAAGAGTGTCTGCACTCCCCTTTGTTTAGCCTCCATTAAAAAAGGAAGAACCTTTTTAACCACTTCCGGCTTTTCCCAGCGATGGTATCCGGTGCTGTCGGCTCCGATAAAATCGACTAATATATGTTCGTGAATTAAGGTGGTTCCCATTTTTGCAGCAGGGATTTTGCCTGTTACGGTAACCAGGGCTTCTTTCTTCAGTTTGGGGGAGCAGCTGGTTAGAAATAAAAGCGTAAGCAGGAAGATTGTTAGCTTGTTGAAGATCCTAAGATTACCGATGAGCAGCTGTGGTTTGTAAGGCATATAATCTGGAATATTAATTAAATTTAATATTCTAAACGGTAATTTCAAGATCGGGAGGCCGGGGAGACAAATTCGTGAGGAAAAAAAACCCCCCAGAAATTAATCTGAAGGGTATCATAAGATGGCCTGGTGAATAAATGTTTCTATCACCTATTTCTACAAAACCGGACTGATAGCTATCGCGCTATACATGATATTTTTGTTGTAATAAGCTAATATCTTGGTTACGCCAGTTTCTACATCAATTCTAAACAGCGTAGATTTTTTGTTCACCTCATATAATCCGAGGGCGATATCTGTAGTTACATTCGCATTTCTGGGAGCGATGTCAAAACCGCCATCACCTTCAATTTTCAACTTGATGTCCTGAGGATTCACTAAAGTTCCAGCGTTTGGTGGGTTAATCTCAAATAATAAATCTTTTGCAGGATCCAAAGCATATAATTCCGTTGGGGTTGCAGGATCATTGTCGTTATTATCATAAGCGACACCATTTACAGCAGCAGGCTGAGGGTTAATAGAGCCGTCTACTATGGTAACTCCTGTGGTGGGATGCGTACGAAGATTCTGTCCGGTATTGCTTACAATACGGATTCTGTCAACTACAGGATTAAAATCAAAACCAAATGAGGTTCCCATTAATGTTAAAGCCACAGGGGTAGTGCTTCCCATAGGAATGGTTGTTAAAGGTGCAACCAGCGTGGCCATGCCTGTTTCCGGGTTTATGGTGTATAAACGGCTGTTACTGCCCAGAGCATATAATTGAGCCGTTGCGGGACGGAAATCTATTGCTAGAACTCTTTCGCCAGATTGTAGGCCAGTGATTGTTGCCGAGCTTATAAGATCCTCAGGGTTCGACGTAGAATATTTATCTAAGGTCTTGCCTGAAAGTGCAAAAAAAGCGATACCCTGCGGATCGCTATTATTGCTTTTAAATTGGCTGGATGACATCGTGTTAGCATTGTCTGCTGATATCATTGAATCGTCTTTTTGGCATGCTGCCATCGAAATTGTTAGCAATACTATTGCTCCCATTTTCCCAAGTCTGCTTTTTTTCATATTTCTCATATTAAGGTGTAATTGATTAATATTTCAATGATAAATACAATGCCAGTGAATGGCTTAGGTGTAATTTATACACATAGAGTTTTGAGTTTTAATCTTTAGGAAAAGAATTATAAGTAAGGGCTTTACGAGAAATTATTAGTGACCCCCAGCCCGATCACTCAAATAAAAAAAAGGACAGCCGCCGCCCCGGCTCGCTTCCACATATTTATGCTATCTTTAATACAAATTATACCCGGGATAGCGATGTTAAATCCATGTTCTTCAGAACATTAATACCTGGTAAATTTCACATCAGGGAGACATACGTTCTCCACTTCAAGTTAAAGATCAAATTATGATGCTCTCTCCCTTAAATAATGCTAACGAGTTAGATCTCGACAATTGTGCTAAGGAGCCAATTCATATTATTGGAAAAACCCAGGCGCATGGAGTGCTGATCTCTTGTGATCCTATAAGTCTTAAGATTACTCAAGCGGGAAAGAATACAAGCACGGTTTTCGGGATGTCATCTGACGAAATCCTTGGAAAAGAGCTCTCTTACCTATTGGGAGAGGAACAGGCTGAAGGATTGATGGACTTGCTTTCCAAAGAACTATCCATCCCACATGAAGTAGAAATAAACAACACTAATTTCCTGGTGCTGGCTCATTACTCGGGTGCAAATCTAATTCTGGATTTTGAACCCTATCAGGAAGTTAACAATCCTTACTATTTTCAGAAACAATTAACCCTCATACTTAACGAACTCCAGGCTGCAAATACTATTAACCAACTATGTGAATCCGCAACTAGTCTAACCAAAAAAATGTTTGGCTACGAAAGAGTGATGGTTTACAAATTTGATGAAGAATGGAACGGGGAGGTTATTGCCGAAAGCAAAGAGGAAGATATGGATTCCTGGCTGGGCATACATTATCCCGCTACTGATATTCCCGCTCAATCCAGGGAGCTCTTTTTGAAGACCAGGGTGCGAATCATTGCCGATGTCAATTATACTGCCGTTTCAATTATTCCTGAATTATCTCCTATTACGGGGGAACCTCTTGATATTTCATGCTCGGGCCTTAGGGCAGTCTCGCCAATCCACATTGAATACCTTAAAAATATGAAGGTAGGGGCTTCTCTTTCGGCCGCTATTATCGTAAAGGGCCGGCTATGGGGTTTGATTGCCTGTCATCATAGGACCGCAAAACATTTAGACTTTTATCAGCGGGAGAGCTGTCGTTTTCTGACACAAATGGTTTCTACGGAACTTGACTTATTAGAAAATAGCTTTTTCTTAAGTGAGGTGAAACGTTCAGAAGTTATAAGGCAGAAGCTCGTAGGGCAAATGAATAAAGAGAGTAATTTAGTTATAGCACTTACAGAAGGAAATGTGAAGTTTACTGAGCTTATATCCTGTGGTGGCGGTGCAATTTTCATGAACGGTGCCTGGAAAACTATTGGCCTCACTCCTAATGAAGAACAACTCGAAAGCCTACTTAATTTTAGTACACAGCAGCCGGAAAGCCACTTTGCGACACGTAATCTTTCCGCAGTTTTTCCGGAAGCAAAAGATTATGAAGAAACTGCATCCGGTGTTATCTGTCTAAAAATTTCAAAGAATATTTATATTTTCTGGTTTAGGCCCGAAGAGATCCAGGAGATAAACTGGGGAGGCAACCCACAAAACAAAGCATTTTTTAATGAAAAAGAACAAAGGCTAAGCCCGCGCCTGTCATTTGAAAAATGGAGAGAAGAACTAAGGGGAGTTTCCAAACCCTGGCAGGAACCCGACAAGGACATTATACGGGCTTTAAGGGAAAATATTAGTTACGTTATACTGGTACAGCAGCAAAAGGAGATTGAAACTTTTAATACTCAATTAATTGAAGCCAATAAAGAATTAGAGATATTTGGTTTTGGGCTTTCTCATGATCTTAGAGCTCCGATAAATGGTATGGACGGCATTCTTACCATACTAGACGAAGATCACCGGGAAGAATTAGGTGAAGAAGGCCGGGAGTTGCTTCAAATGTGCAGGGATCTTAACAAAAAAATGAACCATCTCATTGATGACATTCTTGAATGCTCTCGTCTAAATAAAATTGATGACCTTGAAATAAGTAGTATTAATACTTCCGAATTAATAGAAGAAGTGCTCAAATTGGTGAACGCTAAGGGAAGTTATCCTAAAACTACTCTGGAAATCCAATCGGATTTACCCAAAATGGAAGGTGACCGAAGAATGCTTTTCCAGCTTTGGGCCAACCTGCTTAACAACGCACTTAAATATTCCTCAAAAAAAGAGAACCCTAAAGTAGAAGTCGGCAGCACGGTTAAGAATGGCCGGGAAGTATTCTTTATTAAAGATAACGGTATTGGTATCCATCCGAATTTTTGGAAAATGATATTCGAGACCTTCAAAAGGGCTGTAGGAGACGAGTTCAAAGGAACAGGAGTTGGCCTGGCTATTGTAAAAAAGGTTATAGAAAAACATCATGGAGAGATTTGGTTAGAGAGTGAACCAGGTCAGGGTTCAGAATTCTATTTTTATTTAGGAACAAAAAAATATAAGCGGGTAAAATATTTAGGATGGAAATGATTCAAAGACTTAAAGAGGCGACGCGCGAGCTGCATGAACAGGTTGAAACACAAAACTTAGCGATGCAAATCATGGATCACAGCATAGACCTGGAGACCTATAAATTGCTATTGTTACAAAATTATATAGCCTACCAGGCAACCGAAAATGCTATTAAGCAATTTCTTCCTGAATATAATGGAAAGAAACATAAGCAGCTTCAACAGGATCTGGAAGAACTCGGAGTGACTATTGAGTCGCCTTCACCGGTTGACCCTTTTGAATGCCACTCACAAGCCGAAGCTTTAGGAGCGGCTTATGTGGTGGAAGGATCCGCTTTGGGCGGGATGCTCATTTCCAAAAATCTTGAGAAATGCAGGGGGCTGGACTCAATTGAACAACATCATTTCTTCAACGGGAATAAAGACAGTCTTGAAGATTGGAATTCGTATAAGATAGCACTTGAACAATACAAGTTTTCTGAAGCTACAGAAAACGAGGCATTGGAAAAGGCTAAAGAAACGTTCAGGTTTTTCCAGGAGGTTTTTAATAGAAAGTCACTTCAAACCTGAACAATCAGAGCTGTAGCCGGGAATATGATCCGGTCAATAGTTTCCGGGGCGATCACAAAAAAACAAAAAGAGATAGATTTATTTATGTCACACACGAAAAAATTATATTGAAAAGGTGTTGAATACAAAATGTTTACCAATATTTATTTATGATTAAAATCACTTTCCATTTGGTATTATTACTGTTTTGTGCAACGAGTATAAGGGCACAAAAAACGGAACTGAAATACCTGTCGGGAACAGGAAAAGACCACACGGTTGAATGGGATTTCCAATGTACGGATGGTAGAAATAGTGGAAAATGGGCTAAAATTGCCGTTCCATCTAACTGGGAAACTCAAGGCTTTGGTAATTATACTTATGGAAGCGAAGGGGCAGATAGAAATGAAGTAGGAATGTACCGTCATACTTTTACTATACCTGCAAACTGGAGGAGTAAAGAGATATTCATTGTGTTTGATGGCTCGATGACAGATACTGAAGTAAAAATCAACGGTCAATTGGCAGGCCCTGTACATCAGGGCGGATTTTATCGTTTTCGGCATGCCATTACACCTTTATTAAAAATAGGCGAATCAAACCTGCTTGAAGTGAAGGTAAGTAAGATTTCTGCTAATCAAAAGGTAAATGATGCCGAGAGGGGAGCAGATTATTGGACATTTGGAGGAATTTTCAGACCGGTATTTTTAGAAGCCCAACCAAAACAACATATCGAACGGGTTGCTGTTGATGCAAAGGCAGACGGTTCTATTAACCTTGATGTTTTTATTTCAGAATTCAGGTCAGATGGAGCCATTGTAGCTCAGCTTAAAACACTTGATGGAAAACCTTTTGGAAAGGCGTTTACTAAATTTATCAAGCCCGGAGACTCCGTAATTCGTTTAAGCAGTAAAGTAGCTGATCCGGCACTTTGGTCGACAGAATTTCCAAATCTTTACAAGATTGACATATCTCTTAAAGCCAGCAATACTACATTGCATAGTCTTACGGAAACCATTGGTTTTAGAACTGTTGAACTCCGTAAGAATGATGGATATTATATAAATGGCCAAAAAATTAAGTTCAAAGGAGTAAACAGAGGTGGTTTTTGGCCTACCTCAGCCCGTACTACCAGTCGTGAGGTATCAATTATGGATGCCAACCTGATTAAAGAAATGAACATGAATGCGGTACGGATGTCGCATTATCCTCCAGATAAACATTTTCTCGAAGTTTGCGATTCTATTGGCCTTTTTGTAATCGACGAATTATCCGGCTGGCAATTTCCCCCCTATGATACTGAGGTAGGTCGTAAACTGGTAAAGGAACTCATAATTCGGGATGTAAATCATCCAAGTGTGATCATGTGGGCGAATGGGAATGAGGGTGGATTTAACTTTGATCTTCTGCCCGATTTCGCAAAATACGATATTCAGACTCGTCCGGTAATACAGCCATGGATGAATATCAACGGCATGAATACCAAGCATTATATTCCCTGGAACTATGGTATTGGCACTTTCTTCCAGGGCAAAGACGTTTTTTTTCCAACGGAATTTCTACATGGCTTATATGATGGTGGTCATGGTGCCGGCCTGGATGACTTTTGGAACTTAATGCAAACTAATCCCTTATCAGCTGGCGGATTTTTATGGGATTTTTGCGACCAGGCTGTCGTGCGTACAGATAGAAACGGAGCTCTGGATACAAAAGGTAATTTAGCTGCCGATGGCATTTTAGGCCCATACAGAGAGAAAGAAGGTAGTTTTTATACCATTAAAGAAATATGGTCGCCGATTTATCTTGAGAAAAAAATAATAACTAATCAGTTCAACGGTGATTTAACCATCGAAAACCGTTATAATTTCACCAATCTAAATCAGTGTAGTTTTAGCTGGCAACTCAAAAAAATCCAGGGATTTGATAAAGGGAATACTTCAATGTTGAACGGAAAAATTATTGCCCCTTCTGTTAAGCCTCAAACCGCTGGTACTTTAAATTTGTCCTTGCCTCTTTCCTGGTCGGAATATGATGTGCTGTATATAACCGCTAAAGATCTTTACGGAAAAGAAATTTACACCTGGTCTTTGCCTATTTCTTCACCCGAGCAGTTGGCAATGAGATTAGTTAAAACAGAAAAAGGCACTGTGAGGGTTTCAGAAGATGAAGAAATTTTAAGCATGTCTGCATCAGGAGTGGAAGTAACTTTGGATAAAAAAACCGGTCTTTTAAAAGGGGCAAAAAACAGCCTCGGTAATATTTCATTTTCTAATGGCCCGGTTTTAATCAATGGTGAAGCTACCTTTAAGTCCTTCAACCAAAAAACCGATTCTTTAGGGCGGCATATTATAGTTGCAAACTATGAAGGAAAACAGAACTTTAGAGTTACCTGGACGATGATGCCCTCGGGATGGCTGGAATTGAAATATCAATATCGGCCTGAAAACAATCAGGAGATGTTAGGCATCACATTTAATTATCCGGAAGAAAACGTCAGGGGGATGCAACTGATTGGCAATGGCCCCTACCGTGTTTATAAAAACAGGATGAAAGGTGTTACTTTCAACCTTTGGGATAAAACATATAATAATGCAGTTACTGGAGAAACCTGGGACTATCCTGAATTTAAAGGATATTATAGCAATTTTTATGGTACAAGGATACAGACAAAAGAGGGTGATTTTACAGTTTTATCAGCTTCAGAGAATATTTTCCTGCACATGCTAAACCCGGCGATACCAAAGGGTCTTGGACGAGCTTATTCCATGGCGAACTACCCCACAAATGGCATTTCATTTATGCATGGCATTAGCTCTATTGGTACTAAAAGCCAGAAAAAAGAAGATCTTGGTCCGCAGAGCCAGAATAATTTAACCTTTGCGAATGGCGGACTGGATACGCAATCTGCAGTTTTATACTTCAATTTTCATTGATGTAGTCGAGCATTTGAGGTGCTTTTTGAGATTAAATAACAGTATTCATCAATAATAAAACTCAAAATGAGAAAGATATTTATTAGCCTTTTTGTAAGCATGTATGTATTGGCTGTACATGCGCAACAAATAAGTGCTCAATCCTATCAAAAAATACATCGCAAAGCCATTGTAGTGGATACACACAATGATATTCTGATGCATGCTGCTGACAAGGGAACGGCATTTGACCAGGACCTTACCCTTAAAACACATACTGATCTTGCCCGCTGGAAAAAGGGCGGGCTAGATGTGCAGATTTTTTCAGTCTACTCCGATGGCGGTGTGCAAAATGCCTATGCTTATGCCAACAGGCAAATGGATAGTCTTGATGCTGTTGCTTTACGCAACCCGGATCAAATTATAAAAGTATCCAACTATGCCGAAATGTTAAGAGCCGTAAAAGAACATAAAATTGCTGCTATGTTTGGGGTAGAAGGCGGCCACATGATCGAAGATGATCTTGCAAAATTAGAAGCTCTTTACAAACGTGGCGCAAGGTATTTAACGCTCACACACAATATAGCGCCGTCATGGGCTACCAGCGCAGCAGATGAAACCACTAAACCAAACTTGCCAAACAAGGGATTGACTGAGTTTGGCAGACAGGTAGTGCAGCGCATGAACCAGCTTGGTATGATGGTAGATGTAAGCCACTCCGGCGATCAGACTTTTTGGGATGTAATTAAACTAAGCACCAAACCCATTATTGCTTCACATAGTTCGGTGTATAGTCTTGTAGCCCACCGGCGTAATTTAAAAGATGATCAGATAAAAGCTATTGCAAAAAACGGCGGTGTAATTCAAATAAATTTTAATCCTGGTTTTATTGACAGCAGCTTTGGTAAGAAAGAAGATGCTTTTTTTAAAAAGCATAAAGCAGAAAGTGATTCTCTTTTAAAAAGCGGTATGGATGAATGGTATATGATGAATTTATTGTATAAAAAATATACAGCAGAAGCAGAGCCAATGCGGCCGCCATTATATATGCTTATTGATCATATTGATTACATCGTGAAATTAGTAGGCGTTGATTATGTTGGCCTGGGCTCCGACTTCGATGGCATCAACCTTACACCGCAGCAATTAGATGATGTTACTACCTATCCATTAATTACAAAAGCATTAATAGAAAAAGGGTACAGTAAAAAAGACATCTATAAAATTCTTGGAGAAAATCTTTTAAGAGTTTTAAAAGCAAATGAATCTAAATAAAAAAGCCCAAAACAAATCCAGGCATACATGGCCATTGAAAAAACAGGTGAAGGATCAAAAGCGGTTGTTTTTCCTATTTTTGGATGCGTTGTTTCATCATTCACCCTGCTTTACTTTCAAAACATAAGCAGGGAGCAAACCATGCGCTTCTTTATGGGCTTTTTTCACTGCATTGGAGTCAGGAGCTTCAGACAAACACATGATTACGCCCTTTTTTTCGTCTACCCAATAATTAGTAAAATTCACATCATATTTATCCTGTACCGCTAAATCTTTTGTATGTGCATCGGCAACATCTTTTGCTGCCACTTTTCCTGCACCCATCTCATGAACATCAATAAAAAATTGTTTATTGCCTTTAGCGATTGTTTCCGTGCCACTACTAACCTCGTAAACATTAGAAGGAATTAAGCCATGAGCTTCTTTATGTGTGTTTGTAACCGACACTTCATTCTGTGCTTGTGATAGACAATATACCTTACCTTTTTGTTCGTCTACCCAGAATTTCATAAACTTAACGCCATACTTATCCTGTGTCGCCAGGTCCTTTTGGTGCGCACCTTCTACATCCTTGAATGTGACTTTACCGGGTTCTAAATCGTGAACATCAATAAAATACGATTGTGCTGTACTTGTGTTTGCGATGGGTGTTGTCGTTGTTGCAGTGGTGTCAGCCTTTTTCTCATTAGTGTCCCCACAGGAAGTGAATAGTAATACAACAAGCGAAAAAAGAAAGAATGAATGTTTCATGTTTTATTTTTTAAAAGTGAACAAACAAGTCTAAAATACAATTTGAAACCGAAAAAGCTTCTTTCCAGTGTTTCCTAATGATGACGCACAACGAGTAGCTGTACACATGTATGCGTATATTTCTAATTTTGTGCCTGGGAACTCTCTTTCAGATAAATTATAAAATATTGCAATTCTAATTTAATAAAATTATTTCTTCTTACAATTATTTATTTCCGATATCTACTCCTATCATCAAGCATCATCTTGTAGTAAACCAATTTGAATAGTTATGGCTACGAATTGTGTGAACAATTTACGAACAACTGGGTCTTCTTCCTTAATGATAAAAACCTTCTGAAAAACACAAAACCCCTCGGATATCATCTGAAGGGCTTCATTCCGTGGGAGATACTGGGTGCGAAACTTGCGAAGGAATAAGACGTGTTGCGGGAATCTCCGGGCTGGCACTTTTCATTGTAAATGGTATAACCCAGATCCAGCTTTTGATCTCCTATCATCCAGGATCATCTAGTAGTAAACCATCATTTGAGTGTTACAACCTGATGACGCGATAATGAGGCCAAAGAGCTTGAAATATCGGAGAATATCAGGCGGTTTTTGGGTATTTTATACCCTGTTAATTAACAGTGAAAACTATCGATTTAAAGACCAAGTACTTAATTTGTTACTTGTTTGAATGAATTATATTCCCCTTTCAACCCATAATTTTGAGGTTTAATCACCAGCTTTGGATTCTACAAAGTTGAACCAAATTTGCCTTTTTATTGTTAATCAACAAATTAAAATGATGAACTCCAAGCATCTATGTATTTCTATAATTTCCATTTTC
>NZ_JBASJU010000320.1:0-27649 GCF_049655485.1 Daejeonella sp. | reverse complement strand
GGGTGAGATTTTTGTGTGATGGAAACGGGTATTAAAGAACAAGGAACAAGGAGCAAGGACTGATTCCCGGTTAGGGCAAATAACTTCTCAAAATAAAAAGAGCAAAGAACAAACCCACCTGCATTTGTCCTTACTCTTTGCTCTTTGTTCCTTACTCCTTCTAGAAATTCGGTTTTAACACATACTTATCATAGAACCTGAAAATATGTTCAGTAGCCTCTTCAGCTGTATCAACCATCCTGAAGAGATTTAAATCATCTTCGTTAATATTTCTTTCGTCCTGAAGCATGGTATTAGTGACCCAGTCTATGAGTCCTGACCAGTATGATTTTCCTACTAAAACTATTGGAAAACGTGCTACTTTACCTGTTTGAATCAGCGTTAAAGCTTCAAACATCTCATCCATTGTTCCGAAGCCACCGGGCAATACAATAAAGCCTTGAGAATACTTCATAAACATCACTTTACGGATGAAGAAATAATCGAATTCGAGAATTTTATCGCGGTCGATGTATTTATTGTGAAATTGCTCAAAGGGAAGTTCGATGTTCAAACCCACGGATTTACCACCAGCTTCGAAAGCTCCTTTATTGGCTGCCTCCATGATTCCGGGGCCACCACCTGAAATTACGCCATAGCCTCTTTCAGTCAGCAAACGGGCACAATCTTCAGCTAGTTTGTAGTACTGATTTTCATTAGATGTCCGTGCCGAGCCGAAAATTGATACACATGGACCTATTTTTGCAAGTTTCTCAAAACCATCAACGAACTCTGCCATGATCTTAAAGATCTGCCATGAGTCTGTAACTTTGATTTCCTGCCAGTTTTTGTTCTCAAACGCGTTTCTTATTTTTTCATCACTCGTCATAATACCCTATACTTTTTCAAATTAAAATTGTGTCCTGGCAGTTGTTGGCTTGCTGATCAGTAGAAGTCCGATAAATGTGATCAGGCCATTGACTACGATCAATTCATTATCAAAAACATAGCCACCCATTACAGTCGCGGAGTATTTATTTAGCAAAAAGCAGATTGCTGGAGATAATAGACAGATAAATGGTACCAGTTTGTCCCTAACACCGCGGTTTTTTACAAACAGACCAAACGCATATAAGCCTAGCAAAGGGCCATAGGTATAGGACGCCACTGTAAATATTGCACTCACCACAGCAGCATTATTTACAGCGTTAAACAAGATTATTACAAGAAACATTAGGAGGGAGAAACCTACGTGAACCATATGACGCGTTCTGACTGCCGAAGGAGCGTTAACGTCTTCTTTCTTGTCGAAACCAAGAAAATCTACGCAGAATGAGGTTGTGAGGGCTGCAAGTGCTGAATCTGTGGTTGCGAAAGTAGCAGCGGTAAGACCGAGCATAAATACGACACCGGGAATTATTGATAGATGGTTGAATGCTATTTCCGGAAATAGAAAATCTGTTCGCGGCTTGCCTGTAACGGCATCTACAGGGATCTCAATTCCATTTTTGGATGCGTAGATGTATAATAAAGCTCCTACACTCAGAAAGAAGATGTTTATCACGACGAATACAGCCGTGAAAGTGAACATATTTTTTTGAGCTTCGCCAATGTTTTTACAGCTGAGGTTCTTCTGCATCAAATCCTGATCAAGTCCCGTCATTGCAATCGTCACAAAAATACCGCCCAGCAATTGCTTGGATACATGAAATTTACTGGTCATGAAATCTTCATAGAAAAAAACCTTGGAGTATCCACTATTCTTTATCGTTTCAAAAGCTTCGGGAATGTTTAGTCCGAGACTGCTGCAGATGAAGTATATGGTCAGAATTACCGAAGTGACGAGGAAGAAAGTTTGCAAAGTGTCGGTAATGATAATCGTCTTAAGTCCTCCTTTAAACGTGTAAGACCAGATCAGTCCCAGGGAGATCAATACCGTCGCCCAGAACGGGATACCATAAGAATCGAAAATAAAACGCTGCAGTACAATTACCACCAGATAGAGACGAAAAGCAGATCCGATAGTCCTGCTTAGAAGGAAAATACTCGCAGCGGTTTTATAACTATGTGTTCCAAGCCGTTCCTCGATATAAGTATAAATGGAGGTGAGGTTCATCCTGTAATAAAGAGGAAGCAGTACAGTCGCTATAATGATGAAACCAATAGCGTTTCCAAGTACGAACTGGAAATATTTGAACTCATTACCAGCAGGATTACCAACTTCACCGGGGACAGATATAAAAGTTACGCCCGATAAGGCCGTTCCAATCATCCCAAAAGCAACCAGGTACCATTTGGAATCCTTGTTTGCTGTGAAAAACGTAGAGTTATCTGAGGACTTCTTGGAAGTAAAATAAGATACTCCTATCAGTAACAGAAAGTAGGCAACTAGAAAGCTGAGTAGTATTGATGGCTCCATGTTTAATTTTTGATAAGCGCCTAAAATAATAATTATGTTCTTAATACGAATTAATTCATTTGGTATTGTTGGCAGCTGGGAAGGGGTGCAGCTATTAATCATCTCAATACCTGTGTAAAAGATTACTTTTTAAGTTTAAATTTGTAGATGAATTTTTCTTCCAAACTGCTTGAAAATGCAGTAAATGAATTTGCGACTCTACCAGGGATAGGCCAGAAAACTGCCTTAAGATTAGTGCTGCATTTGTTAAACCAGCCTCAAGCCGATGTAGTGAAATTCAGCAGTACACTTCTTCAGTTAAAAAACGAGATCCGTTTCTGTGAGACCTGCCACAATATAGCAGATCAGAAGATATGTGAGATTTGTAGCGCTGTGAAACGTGAGAAATCCCTGATATGTATAGTCGAAGATACACGGGATGTCATGGCCATAGAAAATACGGGCCAATATCATGGCGTATATCACGTGCTGGGGGGGCTGATCTCGCCGATGGATGGGATCGGGCCGTCCGACTTGAATATAGACAGCCTTGTAGAAAGAGCGGATAGAGGAGATGTGTTGGAAGTTATTCTGGCTCTAAGCGCTACAATGGAAGGCGACACAACCATTTTTTATCTCTACAAAAAGCTAAAAGATAAAGGGATACAGATAAGTGCTATCGCCAGGGGAATAGCTTTTGGCGGTGAGTTAGAGTATGTCGATGAGATTACCCTCGGGCGATCAATCGCTACCCGTATTCCTTATGAAAACACGCTTGCAAAATAGCCCGGTTTAAATAAATAATCTTTAATGGATCTCAAAAATAAGACAGTTATAATCACCGGTGCCTCCTCGGGCATTGGCCGATCATGTGCGGAAGAATTTGCCAGGCGGGGTGCCAACCTTGTGTTGGGTGCGCGTCAATACGTCACATTATGTGAAATTGCCCAGGAACTGGAAGCCAAGTATCAGGTAAAGGCTATCGCGTATCAGTGCGATGTATCGAAAGAAGAGGATTGCAAAACCCTTATCGGACAAGCTGTGACTACTTTCGGGCGTGTGGACGTCCTGATCAACAATGCCGGTATATCCATGCGTGCATTGTTCGCCGATGTGGACCTGCAGGTGCTTAGGAACCTGATGGATGTAAATTTTTGGGGAGCGGTGTACTGTACCAAATATGCTTTGCCCGAACTTCTAAAGAATAAAGGCTCCGTGGTTGGTGTTTCTTCTATTGCAGGATATAAGGGATTGCCAGGCCGGACGGGCTATTCTGCATCAAAGTTTGCGTTAAATGGCTTTCTGGAATCGCTTCGTGTTGAAAACCTTAAAACGGGTTTACATGTAATGGTTGCTTCACCCGGATTTACCGCGTCGAACATCCGCTATTCCGCATTGGTAAAGGACGGCAGCGCACAGGGCGATACGAGTATGGAAGAAGGGAAAATGATGACATCACATGAGGTTGCGGAAATCATTGCAGATGGTGTGGAGCGTAGAAAGCGGACTCTCGTTATGACCGGACAAGGGAAACTCACCGTGTTTCTAAGCAAAGTACTTCCTTCATTTCTCGACGGTTTGGTTTATAAGCATTTTACTAAAGAAAAGGATCCCCTGATCAGATGAGACGTTTATTCATATTATTTGTATTGTTGCTTCCCGTTATCAATTTTGCATTTGCTGCTGATATTGAAATCAAACGGGATATTTCTTACTCTTTGGACTCCACGTCTGGCGATGAAAATTTGCTGGATGTTTATTATCCGGATGATGTGTCGGAAGCTAGAGACGTCTTTGTATTCATCCACGGCGGTTCATGGAATAGCGGCAAAAAGGGGACTTACTGGTGGCTGGGACGGAATATGGCTAACAAAAACGTCGTGACTGTAATTATAAACTACAGTCTTAGCCCGGTCGCTCAGTATGAAAAAATGGCTGCCGATTGTGCCAAAGCTTTAAAATGGGTAGACAATAACATCGCGACCTACGGAGGAAATAATAAAAGAATTTTTGTGATGGGCCATTCTGCAGGAGCGCATCTTGCTGCTTTGATCCATTCCGATCCAAGATTCTTTAATCAGGAGAAAATTTCTGATCCCATAAAAGGCCTTATTTTAAATGATGCTTTTGGACTGGATATGTTCGAATACCTCAGTGAGGCAAAGGAGGATGGTAATACCAAAAGTTTCCTCAATACCTTTTCTACTGATCAGGAAGTTTGGAAGCTTGCTTCGCCCTTATATTATCTAAAGAATTTCAAAGTACCAGTGCTGATATTCGTAGGAGAGAGGACATACCCGGCTATTCAACTCCAGTCGGAAAGGCTGCGGAAGGAGCTTAGTGAATTAGAACATAAAGTGATCCTTCAAATTATTCCCAAAAAGAAACATATTCCGATGATTGCTCAGATGTTCTTTAAGGGGAATGGACTTTATGATGAGGTGATTGGGTTTATGGGGGATGTTGATTAGGTGAAAGGTGAAAGGTGAAAGGTGAAAACTGAAAACTGAAAGTGGGGAGCGGTCTTCTGATTGTTATGGAGGTTCCACTTCACTTTCAACTTTCAACTTTCCACTCTCAACTTACCTACCCGTTGATTAGTTCCCCTCCATTCACATGAATCACTTGTCCTGTTATGTATGAAGCATCTTCGCAGGCGAGGAATACGTAGGCAGGGGCGATTTCAGAAGGCTGGCCGGCACGGCCCATTGGTACGTCCTGGCCGAATTTCTTGATATCCTTTGCTTCGAAAGTCGAAACAATAAGTGGGGTCCATACCGGGCCGGGTGCCACGGCGTTAACCCTGATTTTTTTGGGAGCCAGATTTTCGCTGAGCGAACGGGTGAAAGTCACTATGGCACCTTTAGTTGAAGAATAATCAATCAGATGCGGACTGCCCCGGTAGGCAGTAACGGAACTCGTATTTATTATCGTATCACCAGCTTTCATGCTCTTCAGAGCCGCTTGTGACAAGAAGAAGTACGGGAGAATGTTGACGTTGAATGTTTTCTCCAGTTGCTGTTTGCTTATGTTGAGAAAATCTTCCTGAGGATATTGCTGGGCAGCGTTATTCACCAGAATGTTAAGGCTCCCTAACTTAGAAATCGTTTGTTTAGCAATCTTATCGCAGAAATCCTTTTTACTGATATCCCCCTTGAAGAGTATGCATTTTCGGCCAGTATCCTCCACCAGCTTTTTTGTCTCTTCAGCATCTTTATCTTCATCGAGATATGCGATAGCTACGTCCGCCCCTTCCATCGCAAAATGCACAGCTACTGCGCGACCTATTCCGCTGTCGCCACCGGTGATCAGAGCCGTTTTATTCAAAAGCTTTCCCGCCGCTTTATAATTTGAATTTATATACTCGGGCTTAGGCGTCATTTTATCTTCCGAGCCCGGTTGATGTTTCTGTTTTTCGCTTCCCGGGAAAGATTTTGGCTTCGTTTTCATAATATAGAATGTATTTGAAGCAACCTGTAAGCCTTTCTATTTGTTTGACAGGATTTAAAACACATTACTTTCCTGTGATTTTCCCGTTGGTTGGAATTCCTACTTTTGCTCCATTGAAAAAAATGAGATTATAATATGATTAGCACTCCTCTTGGCCGTTTTCGCATTATTGCATTTTTAGAAGGTTGTTCTTTCTTGCTCATCGGCTTTACTATGATCCTGAAATATAAATACGAAATGCCCGGCCCCAATTATGTGGTAGGGATGATTCACGGTTTACTGTTTATACTGTATATAGGAATGCTTTTGCATGTTGCTTATGTATATAAATGGTCTTTTATGAAAGTTGCGTTGGGATTTTTAGCATCGCTTATTCCTTTTGGGACGTTTTATGCGGATAAGAAGCTTTTCAGGGAAGAGAATTAAACATATCTTTCGGGCGGGATACTAACACAGCGTTTAGTCGGGTTAGGGATCGAAGCGGCAGCTTTTTGCCGGCCACACGATTTTCATTTAACACAAATTTATACGGCAAAAACTACAGCGGAGAGCCCGGCCCGCAGGGCAACCCCCAAAAGAAACTACAAATTAACAATACCGTCCTTCGTATTTCTTAACATCACACAATCCTAATGTAACGGCCTCGGTTTTATAATTCCCCCCTTGGTATCACTGATCGTACTCATCACAATAAATGCTTTATGATCAATCAATGCTACTTCCTGCTTTAATTTGGAAACCTCCAGCCGGGTAACGACCGTAAAAATAATGTCAATATCCTTGCTTTTAAACTGGGCACTTTCAAAACCCCGTTCGCCTTTGTAAATCGTTACCCCGCGGCCGAGATTCTTGGTGATCGCGTCCCTGATCTGGGCGCTTTTGGCGGAAACAATGGTTACTCCGGTGTACTCTTCAATACCCTGAATGATAAAATCTACAGTTTTAGAAGCGGAGAGATAGGTGAGAATTGAATAAAGGGCATTTTCAATTCCAAGAACAAAAGCAGCAGAAAGGAAAATAACGACATTAATCAGTAAAATTATATCGCCCATACTTAGAATACTCCTTCTGTTGAGATAGACAGCGAGTATCTCTGTTCCATCAATCACACATCCACCACGTATGGCCAGGCCTATTCCTGCACCCAGGAAGAAGCCTCCAAATATCGCGGTGAGCAGTTTGTCGTCTGTAATTACCGGAAATTCGACAAAGTAGATGGTCGCCGCCAGAACAAGTATGGCAATTGATGTGACTATTGCAAAGCGCTTACCGATCTGCTTTGCCCCGAGGAGGATAAATGGGGAATTAAATAAAACCAGCCATACTGAAACAGGGATTCCAGTCGATTCGGTTAACTGAAATGTCAATAATGAAATACCCGTAATGCCGCCATCAATGAAATGATTAGGAAGAAGAAAGCCCTTTAACCCGAAACAAGCCAGTCCAATACCAAGTAAAATTAGGGCTGCTCTTCCCGCATTTATTTGATATTGCAGTATCCGTCTTGATCGTCTCGTAGCTTTCATCCTTTAAAAATAGTTAAAAGGTTTGCAGCTAAAGAAAAGATTCTCCATATTTGCTTTGAAAGATGAAAGCAAATAATTTATATACAAAGTGGTGGTGGCAGATGTTAATCATTCGGCGATCAGTATGAGTATATAGTATTCAATATAAGAAACTAGATATGAAGGGTTGCCTAAAGGCAGCCCTTTTTTTATTAAAAAAGCATTAAACGTGAAGCAAATATTAAATCATCTATTCGAGCAAAAGACATTTGGGCGCGAGGAAGCAAAAGAAATACTCACCAACATTGCCCTTGGGAAATATAACTCTTCTCAAATGGCTGCTTTCATGGCGGTGTACTGTATGAGAAATATTACTGTCGATGAACTCGAAGGGTTCCGGGATGGGATGCTCGACCTTTGTCTGAAACCCAAGCTGGAGGATTACGAACTTGTAGACCTATGCGGCACGGGTGGAGATGGCAAAGACACTTTCAATATTTCAACACTTGCATCATTTGTTGTTGCCGGTGCTGGTTACCAGGTTGCAAAGCATGGAAACTATGGTGTGTCATCTGGCTGCGGTTCGTCAAACGTCATGGAGTATCTGGGCTATACCTTTACAAATGATTCAGACAAATTAAGACAGAGCCTGGATAACGCAGGTATTTGTTTCCTTCATGCTCCTCTTTTTCACCCTGCGATGAAAACTGTGGCACCCATCCGTAAAGAACTCGGTGTGAAGACATTTTTCAATATGCTCGGACCAATGGTTAATCCGGCAAGGCCTAAAAACCAGTTAGTGGGAGTCTTCAGCCTTGAGTTGGCGCGCTTGTATGCCTACTTATACCAGAAGTCACCTATGAATTATACCATTCTCCATGCGCTTGATGGCTATGATGAAGTGTCTCTGACATGTGATTTCAAGACCTTCTCCAGTAGTGGTGAGCATATTCATTCTATTTCTGAGATGGGATTTGAGAAGATCGACCCGGTGAAAATTCGGGGCGGAAATACAGTTGAAGATTCAGCTGCTATTTTCAGAAATGTTTTAAATGGCGAAGGAACAGCAGAACAAAATAATGTGGTGATGTGTAATGCTGCTATAGCAATTCGGACAATAAAGCCCGATAGTTCATTTGCAGATTGTTTCTACGAGGCTGAAGAGTCTCTGATAAGCAAGAAAGCATTGAATAGCTTTAAAAAACTGGTAGCATGATTATAAAAGTCTGCGGAATGCGGGAGCCTGATAACATCAGGGAACTTGTGGAATTAAATCCGGATTATCTGGGCCTTATATTTTATCCGCATTCCAAAAGGTATATGAAGGGCCTCGATGCAACTCATATGAAATCGATCCCTCCGACCACCAAGAAAACAGGTGTGTTTGTCAACGAAGCGATGGATGTGATGGCTGATGAAGTGATTCAATACGATCTGGACGCCATTCAGCTGCATGGGAATGAACCTGCAGAGTTTTGCAGGTCGTTCAGAAAATTCCTTCACAATATGCAGACAGAAAAGCATGTGGAGATTATCAAAGCATTTGGCATTTCTGAGGATTTCGATTTTTCGGCACTGAGTGAGTACGAAGATTTCGTCGATTATTTTCTATTTGATACAAAGACAGCAGAGCATGGGGGTTCTGGTATCACGTTCGACTGGTCGATCCTTGAGAATTATAAAGGAAAAAAGCCGTATTTCCTTAGTGGAGGTTTGAGCCTGGAAAACATTCATGGAATCACGGATTTAAAAGACTTGCGTTTTCACGGCGTAGACCTGAACAGTAAGTTCGAAACTGAGGCAGGAATTAAAGATATTAATAGATTGAGAAGTGCTTTTGAGAAAATCAGGAGCTCTGGTATATAACAGCTGCCAGAAGGCGGCTGGTTAAAACAACAGCAAAGAAGATGAACAGAGAGTTTATAAAGAGTTCGGTGAACTGGGGAGTAAATAACAGTGGCTATTTCGGTGATTTCGGCGGAGCTTATATCCCAGAAATGCTGTATCCGAATGTAGAAGAATTGCGGACAAAGTACCTTGACATTATCTACGAGCCTTCTTTCCAGGAGGAGCTTCATCAGTTACTGAAAGATTATGTTGGCAGGCCATCACCTTTGTTTCTGGCTAAGAGACTGTCTGAAAAGTATGGCGCAACCATTTATTTGAAACGGGAGGATTTAAACCATACCGGTGCCCATAAGATCAATAATACTGTCGGGCAAATATTGCTCGCACAGCGTTTGGGCAAAAAACGGATCATAGCAGAAACGGGTGCGGGGCAGCATGGAGTTGCCACGGCTACAGTGTGTGCTTTAATGGGACTTGAATGTGTGGTATACATGGGCGAGATTGATATCCAGCGCCAGGCTCCGAATGTGGCACGTATGAAAATGATGGGAGCGACAGTAGTTCCCGCTACGTCCGGTAGTAAGACACTAAAAGATGCGACAAACGAAGCGATGAGGGACTGGATTAATAACCCGGTTGATACCCATTACATTATTGGTTCCGTTGTTGGGCCACATCCATATCCAGATATGGTTGCCCGATTCCAGGCAATCATTTCCGAAGAAACCAAACTCCAGCTAAAAGAAAAGACAGGATCTGAAAACCCGGATATTGTGATGGCCTGCGTAGGTGGGGGCAGTAATGCAATCGGCATGTTTTACCATTTTCTCGATGATGAAGACGTGAAGCTTATTGCTGTAGAAGCAGCCGGAAAAGGTGTGGGAAGCGGAGAATCGGCAGCAACTACTGCACTTGGAAAAGAGGGGGTGCTACATGGCAGCAGGTCCATTTTGATGCAAACAGACGACGGTCAGGTAGTTGAACCTTATTCAATTTCTGCAGGACTTGATTATCCGGGTATTGGCCCGCAGCATGCCCATTTATTTAAGGCAGGACGCGGCGAATACGTCAGCGTCACAGATGATGAGGCAATGGATGCAGGACGTCTCCTGGCCGAACTGGAGGGGATCATACCGGCGATTGAAAGCGCGCACGCATTGGCGCAACTGGAAAAAATGAAATTTAAAGGAGATGAAACTGTAGTGATCTGTCTTTCGGGGCGTGGGGATAAAGACCTGGATAACTACATGAAACATTTTAACCTATAGAAGCGATTCAAAAAATGAACAGACTCAACGAGTTATTTAAGAAGAAAACAACACCTATATTATCCATTTACTTCACAGCAGGTTATCCCAACTTAGACAGCACCCTGGACATTGCAGAGGCTCTGGAAAAGGGCGGCGCGGATTTTATTGAAATAGGGTTTCCATACTCTGATCCGGTGGCGGACGGGCCAGTAATCCAGGCTAGTTCGCAGGTAGCATTGAACAATGGAATGACACTTCCAATACTTTTCGAACAATTGAAGGATCTGCGGAAGCGTGTTTCTATTCCTGTGCTGCTCATGGGCTATGTAAACCCGGTACTTCAATATGGAGTTGAGAACTTTTGTAATAAAGCAGCGGAAGTCGGGGTTGATGGTGTAATTGTACCGGACCTTCCCATGTATGAATACGAGAACCTTTATAAAAACTGCTTCCTGGAAAACAAGCTAAGCAATATTTTTCTGGTTACTCCTCAAACTTCTGAGGAACGGATAAGGAAAATAGATGAACTCAGCAATGGGTTTATTTACCTGCTTTCTTCTTCCTCTACCACCGGCAAGGATCTACAGGTTAGTGATGCGGCAGATGCCTATTTCCAAAGGATCAAAAACATGGAGCTTCGGAATCCAACAATGATTGGTTTTGGAATATCAGATCAAAAGAGTTTCGATAAGGCGGCTGAGTATACCCGGGGGGCTATTGTGGGGAGCGCGTTTGTTAAGACATTGGGAAAGCCTGATGGGATAGCGGGTATTTCTGGGTTTATCCGGACTATCAAATAGGAGCCAGGAACAAGTAGGCAGGACTGGAATTGAAAAGTGAACAGGGAACAATACATACTTCATATGCCTACTTAAATCTGCCTTCGGCAGGCAGGTGTCCCACACCAAGTAAAATTTAAACGCAAAGGCCGCAAAGTACACGCAAAGGTCGCAAAGGACTAGTAGGATATTTATAGCGCTGATAGAATCGTTAGAATGACTTGTCCTTTGCGATTACCCTTTTGCGCCCTTTGCGTTTAAATAAGTGACAAGCCAATTCTGTTTTTATCAAAAACAGGGCTTTCCGTGTACCATACTTTCATTTAAATATCAATTAAATTATTTGCCACATTTTATTTGTTTAAATCCAATTTTCTGTATCTTGAAACAAGAAGCGGCTAAGTGTCAGGTTGATATACCATCTTAAACGATTATATCATGCATCTCTTAATAGTTCTGGTTTTTATCATCGGATACGCGGGAATTGCTTTTGAGCATCCCTTGAAAATTAATAAAACGGCCAGTGCCCTGCTTACAGGCGTCTTATGCTGGACCATTTACATGCTGGGAAGTTCAGATGTAGACCTGGTGTCCGGCCAGCTTTACGAGCATCTGGGGCAGATTTCAGGCATATTATTTTTTCTGCTTGGCGCGATGACCATCGTGGAGCTTATTGATGCACATGACGGTTTTGAGGTGATTACCAGCCGTATTTCCACAACAGATAAAAGAAAATTACTCTGGATCATTTCTATCCTGGCTTTTTTCCTGTCTGCTGTTCTGGATAATCTTACTACCACTATCGTGATGGTGTCTTTACTTAGAAAGCTCATTGATGATAAGACTACGCGGATGTTTTTTGTGAGTATGGTTGTCCTTGCAGCTAATGCTGGTGGAGCCTGGACGCCGATCGGAGATGTTACTACCACGATGCTTTGGATAGGAGGGCAGCTCACTACAGGTAATATCATTGTTAATTTGTTCATACCAAGCATGGTATGTTTAATAGTTCCATTACTCTTTCTTTCGTTTACCATGTCGGGAAAGGTGGAAACCCCGGCTATTGTAGAAACACATCAAACCGATAAAACAACACCTTTTGAGCGGAAATTTATTCTCGCACTGGGAATCGGTGTATTGTTGTTTGTGCCTGTATTCAAAACGGTTACTCATTTGCCACCCTTTATGGGGATGTTATTTGGCCTGGCGATATTATGGATCATCACAGAAATTATTCATAAGAATAAGAACGATACAGATAAGGATACCTATTCTGTAGTCCACGCTCTCCGCAAAGCAGACGTCCCAAGCGTCCTGTTTTTCCTCGGGATACTAGTGGCAATTTCAGCACTGGAATCAACACACCAGCTGCAGGATTTGGCCGCTTACATGGATGAGAAAATCGGGAACCTGAATGTTATCGTCATTTCAATAGGGGTACTTTCTGCAATCGTCGACAACGTGCCTCTGGTAGCTGCCGGAATGGGAATGTATGATATGGCCACTTACCCCACTGACCATTATTTCTGGTCGTTTCTGGCCTATTGCGCTGGTACCGGTGGTAGCATGCTTATTATCGGCTCGGCAGCTGGTGTAGCGGCTATGGGTATGGAGAAAATAGATTTTATCTGGTACCTTAAGAATATCACCTTTCTTGCGTTTCTAGGCTATATGGGAGGAGCTGGTACATTTCTGCTTCAGCATTATCTGCTCGGTAGTTAGAAGTAGTCAGGAAGTCGCTAAAGCTATTGACCTGTTCTCGGAAAAGCCGTAAATTTAATTATGGCGACTATCCTATTAAGCATAGTATTATTGAGTCTGGCTGTGGCTGGAATAGCCATTCGTATCCTGCTTAAGAAAGACGGGCAGTTTTCCGGGACCTGCAGCAGCAATAATCCATTACTGCAAAAAGACGATGGGGTTTGCAGTATATGCGGTGCAAAACCACTTGAAAAGTGCAAGTCTAGTTTAGATCTTTAATCAGGTCGGCCATACCATCAGATTGGTAAGTTTTCCATTTAAGGTTTTCAGTATAGACAAAGAAAACATCCAGATTTAACTCCTTATTTGCCTGCAAAAATTCTTTAGCGCGGTCTAGTCCCATAATCATAAAGGACGTCGCGTACGCATCAGCACTCATCGCATCATCGGCGAGTACCGTTGCGCTTAAAATATTCTGTTTCGCAGGGTAGCCCGTCCGGGGATCAATAATATGAGCGTATTTAACTCCGTCCACTTCATAAAACTTTCTGTAATTGCCTGAAGTAGCCAGAGCCCTGTCTTTAAGTTCGACAACAGCCTGAAGTTTTCGTTCAGCACCTTGAACCTCGTCGGGATTGTCGATTCCAACTGTCCATTTATTTTTGTTTTTAGTGCCTTTTGCTATCACCTCACCACCCAGCTCTACCAGGTAATCATTTATATGATGTTTGTTAAGATACGCGGCTAATACATCTACTGAATAACCCTGGGCGATTGCATTGAAGTCGACCTGTATTTGGGGCCTGTCTTTAATGATGCGACCATTCTCGAGTTTCAGCATTTTATAACCGACAAAAGTTCGCAAACTATCTATTGGAAGGCTATCTCGTTCTGATTTATTTACGGGTCCAAACCCCCATGCGTTTACGAGCGGCCCGACAGTCACGTCAAATAAACCATTTGTTTTATCGGAGACTTCCATGGATTTCAGAAATACATCTCTGAAATAGGAGTCGATCAGTACATCATGTTCGTTCCTGTTGACTCGCGAGATAATTGATGTTTTCACCCAGGTAGAAAGAGAAAGGTCCAGATCCTTTAAGATCGAGTCGATAGCAGGTTTGTGTTTGCCTGGATTTTCAGAGATATAGCTGATATGCCAGGTTGTACCCTGTGCTTCGCCAGAGATTTTATGAATCTCACTCTTTTCTTTACAGCCCGAAAGGCAAAGCAAAGAGAAAATGAATAACAGGGCCAACCTCATAGAACGCTGTTTATCCGCCAAAATCATCGAATGCGATATTTTCTGGTGGCACACCCAACTCATCAAGCATTTTAAAGACAGCAGAGTTCATCATTGGCGGGCCGCACAGGTAATATTCGATTTCTTCGGGTTCAGGATGGTTTTTCAGGTAGTTTTCATAGAGAACATTATGGATAAATCCTGTGTATCCGGGCCAGTTGTCTTCAGGTAGTGGCTCCGACAAGGCAATGTTGTATTGGAAGTTCGGGAATTCTTTTTCAATATCCCGGAAATGCTCGGTATAAAACACTTCCCTGAGCGATCGGCCTCCATACCAGAAGCTGATCTTTCTGTCGCGTTCTTTTTCTGTATGAAAGAGATGAAAGAGGTGGGAACGTAAGGGTGCCATACCCGCTCCGCCACCGATATAGATCATTTCTTTTTTAGTTTGTTTAATATGGAAATCACCGAAAGGACCGGCGATGTTTACCTTGTCGCCGGGCTTAAGTGAAAACACATAAGAAGAACAAATCCCGGGATTAACATGCATAAAACCACCGGCCTGCCTGTCGAAAGGGGGAGTGGCCAGCCTGATGTTAAGCATGATTATATTACCTTCTGCAGGATGATTGGCCATTGAGTAGGCCCTGAATATCGGTTCCGGGTTCTTCATCTTAAGGTCCCAGATTTTAAATTTGTCATAATCATCGCGGAAGCGATCATCGATTTTATAGAGCTCGTCCTTAAAGTCGACCGCGATTACAGGAACATCCAATTGTATATAACACCCCGATTCGAAGTCCAGAAACTCGCCTTCAGGCAGTTTAACTACAAGCTCTTTGATGTAGGTAGCTACGTTATTATTTGACACCACCTCACACTCCCACTTGTTAATACCAAAGACCTCATCAGGAATTTTGATTTCCATGTCCTGCTTCACTTTCACCTGGCAACCGAGACGCCAGTTATCCTGCTGCTGTTTCCGTGTGAAATAGGGGGTTTCAGTAGCCAGGATCTCGCCGCCACCCGAAAGAACCTGGCATCGACACATGGCGCAGGTGCCGCCGCCACCGCATGCGGAAGGCAGAAAAATTTTACGCTCCGATAAGGTAGTCAGGAGGGTGGAACCTGCTTCTGTTTCTATAATTTCCTGATTGTTGATGTTAATCTTAACCAGCCCTGAAGGCATGAGCTTTGCTTTCGCAAGGAGGATTATATAAACCAGGATAATATTAAATACAGAGAATATGACTACACTGGTCAGGATCGTGGTAAAGTCAATTGCTAATAGAATCATTTGCTTTTATATTAAAACACTCCTTAAAGCGTAATCCCCATAAAACTCATAAAGCCAATAGCCATCAAGCCTGTCAGGATGAATGTAATTCCTAAACCTCTCAAAGGAGCAGGGATGTTGGAATACCTGATCTTTTCACGAATTGCCGCCAGTGCGATGATGGCAAGTGCCCAGCCCACTCCTGATCCAAAACCAAATACGGTGGCTTCGCTTAAAGTTGAATACTCCCTTTCCTGCATAAACAAAGCCCCTCCTAGTATGGAACAGTTAACTGCGATAAGGGGAAGGAAAATACCAAGTGTAGCATATAAGGCAGGGGTATACTTTTCAACGACCATTTCAACCAGCTGCACAATGGATGCGATAGTTGCGATGAACATAATGAAACTGAGGAAACTCAGGTCGACCGTAACGAAATCATCAGACAGCCAGGCCAGCGCGCCGGGTTTAAGCAGATATTTCTCCAGAAGGTAGCAAACTGGTACTGATACAGCTAAGACGAAAATAACTGCCATTCCTAATCCTACAGCGCTTTTTACTGTTTTGGAGATGGCCAGATAAGAACACATGCCCAGGAAATAGGCAAAGATCATGTTCTCGATAAAAATTGCTTTGATGAAGATGTTTAGGTGTTCCATGTCCTTATCATTTAGTTTCAATCAGATCTCTGTTTCGGCTTCGCTGTATCCAGATAATAATACCTACTATAATCAGGGCCATCGGGGGCATTATGACGAGGCTATTGTTAAAATAACCCATGTCATACAGCGATTGAGGAATTACCCGGTATCCAAGAAGTTCGCCAGTGCCGAATATTTCCCGGATCACGGAAACTATTATCAGGATAAGTCCGTAGCCCAGGCCATTACCTATGCCATCTATAAAAGAAGGCCATGGCTTATTCGCCATCGCGTAAGCTTCCAGACGGCCCATGATAATGCAGTTTGTGATGATCAGGCCTACAAACACGGAAAGCTGCTTACTGACATCGTAAACGAAGGCCTTTAAAACCTGGTCGACAAGAATTACCATCGCCGCTACAATTGTAAGCTGTACAATTATTCTAATCCTGTTGGGGATAATATTTCTTATGATGGATATGGCCACATTAGAAAATGCGCACACCACCATTACCGCCAGGGCCATCACGATAGAGGGTTTTACTTTTACTGTTACCGCTAAAGCTGAACATATGCCCAATACTTGAACCGTTATGGGATTATTATCATTCAGAGGATCGAAAAGCAGTCTTCTGTTTTTCGGTGAGAATAGAGGCTCTGCAGGTTCTTTGACCTTTAGAGGCGTGCTGATCGTTTCGTTTTCCATACTCTCTATATTTATCAGGATTTTGTTTTCTTAAAATATGGCACATAATTACTGAGAGTTCTTTTAACCATCTCAGAAACACCATCGCTTGTAATTGTAGCCCCGGATACCGCATCGACACCGTGGGCGTTTTCCGGTGTCGCCCCTCCCTTGACAGCCTTCACAGACACGAACTGCCCCTTTTCGTCGAATATCTTCTTGCCTGCAAACTGCTTCTGAAATGTTTCTGTTTCTATTTCAGCGCCGAGGCCCGGGGTCTCGCTCTTATGTCCGAAGCTAACCCCATAAACGGTATTCATATCGCCCTCCAGGGCTATATAACCCCAGATTGGGCCCCACAGGCCTTTGCCTCTAACAGGAATGATGTAAAAGGATTTATTGTCTTTATTGCAGATAAATAAAGGAAACAGTTCCTTATCGGCATTGCCTGTTTTCGCTTTATCGAGTTCCTTTTTAAGGTCGATATCGAAAGCAGGGGTACCTCCCTTAACGGCTTCGCCTTTTTTATTGAGGACTATCTGTTCGGTAATGTAAGTGGCGAAGAACTTTTCAGCTTCCTTAGGATTTGTTTCAATGCCCACGCTACTGAGGATATTTTCCATCTTTTCAATTCTGATATTCCTTTGCTGATAGGGGCCAAGACTTATTGCGGCAACCGAAAGCAGCACGGCGATAATAACGACCATCACGCCGGAAAAAAGAAATGTGGCTTTATTGCTGTCCTTATCCATTTTGCAAAGTCTTGGTACGGTTCATTCTTCTTTTAATATTGGCCTCAACTACGTAATGATCGATCAACGGGGCCATCACATTCATGAAAAGTATAGAAAGCATCATTCCCTCCGGATATGCCGGATTAAATACCCGGAATAGGATAGCAAACAGTCCTATCAGAAAGCCATAAATATATTTGCCGGTATTGGTCTGGGTGGCACTAACAGGATCTGTAGCCATAAACACTGCTCCGAAAGCAAAACCTCCCAAAACAAGGTGGTGTACCGGACTGATTTGCATCAGGGTAGTTGTCCCGAAGAGATTAAAAATGGCAGCCATGACAAATCCACCCACAAAAACGCTTAGCATGATTCTCCAGCTGCCGATGCCTGTATATAATAGGATGAGCGCACCGATTAAACAGGCCAGGGCAGAGGTTTCACCAACCGAGCCAGGTATAGTCCCGATAAAAGATTCCCAAATGCCTGGTATTTTATCGCCAAAGCCTGCTGCAGCATCACCAAGGGGAGTTGCTCCACTGTATCCGTCAACTAAGGGCTGTCCTTCAGCTCGGCTGGTATTTACCCAAACTTCGTTACCAGACATCTTAGTTGGATAGGCAAAGAAGAGAAATGCCCTTGCGGTAAGGGCAGGGTTAAGGATATTCATCCCGGTTCCGCCGAATACCTCTTTTCCGATAATGACTGCGAACACTGTGGATACAGCCACCATCCAAAGGGGTACATCAACAGGCATGACCAGTGGGATAAGCATACCCGAAACAAGGAAACCTTCATTTACCTGGTGTTTGCGGACGATAGCGAAAATGAATTCGACAGTCAGGCCGGAGACGTAGGATACAATTACTAAAGGAAGAACTTTGGAGGCACCGAAGAAAAAATTATCTGTGAAACTCGCATTAGTTCCGAGAGCGAGGTGGTGCTGGTAGCCTGCATTCCACATTCCGAACAGCAGGCAAGGCACTAATGACAGTACCACCAGAATCATGGTTCGTTTAAGATCTATCGCATCCCGGATATGGGTACCCCGCGCGCCGGTTGTATGTTCCGGTACGAATAAGAAGGTTTCAAACGCATTGAATGCGGGGTAAAACTTTTCCAGTTTACCCTCGGCTTCAAAGTGGGGTTTTATCTTATCTAATAATTTTCTAAGTGCTTCCAAAAGAAAATATGCTAGTGATAAATAAATGGCTTCCCGCCCCGTTTTTCTGTCTGTATTTTTTCGGCTATGCTATCAATAGAATCTGGTTTGTGTTATAAAGGATCTCTGTTATTAAATATATATTGTCTGCAATTTATAATTAGCTTAACTGAATTCGCTCTGGATCATATTCAGGCCTTTGCGTACAATCTCCTGCGACTTTATTTTAGATGTACAAACGAACTCGCAAAGAGCAAAATCTTCTTCTACTACCTCGTAAATCCCCAGTTTTTCCATCTGTTCGATATCTTCGATAAGAATTGATTTTAATAACTGAACGGGATAAATATCCATTGGGAAGACCTTTTCATACTCTCCCGTTACTACAAAAGGGCGTTCTTCCCCATGCAGGTTGGTGTTTAGCTCGTGTTTTTTGGAAGGATTAAGCCAGGAAAAGAAGGCTCTGGAAACGCTGAACTTTTCCAGCCCCGGACGGAGCCATCCTAAAAATTCCGCCTGATTTCCTTCCGGGATAACAGTAACCTGAGAATCATAGAAACCTAAAAAACCCTCAGATGATATCCTGCTGCCGCTTAAAACGCTGCCGCTGATGAAGCGCTTGTCCCCATCTTTTAACCCCACTTCCTTTAGCAGATTCTTAATGTTGCATCCGGCAAGAACCTGAAAATAGGCTGGCTTTAGAGTTTGCGAACCGGCAACTGTAATTATCTTACGGGCGTTATATATTCCCTTTTCAAATAAGTTACCTATCACAATGACATCCTGGGCATTTACAGTCCAGATAAATTCACCTTTGTTTAAGGGATCAATATGATGGATCTGGACTCCCACATTACCAGCAGGGTGAGGGCCTGAAAACTTGTTGATTTGAACGTTCTGATAATTATCGTAAGATGAAGAATTTAACTCGGTGTGGATATTGAGGTGAACTTTTCCGTCAGTTAGTTGCTGCAGGACATCAAGCCCGGCCTGGAACAGCGATTCCTTTCCTTTTAAAACAAAATCGATATCTGGTGCAAGGGGATTAGAGTCGAATGCGGAAATAAAAATCGATTTCGGTACAATCTGAGGATTAGCCACAATCCCGAAGGGGCGTTGGCGGATAAAAGGCCAGGTTCCGCTTTTTAGGAGATGTTCAATGACCGCCTCGCGACTAAGGCCTGATGATTTAATTCCACCATGATCAAGATACCTGATATCGCGGTCAGCAAGGATTTTAACCTCGAGGATTTTCCTTTTATCACCGCGTACAATTTCAATAATCTCACCGCTTACCGGGGAGCTAAATTTAATTGATTCATTATTCTTATCATATAATATAGGAGATCCTGCCAGTACTTCATCACCTTCTTTGACCATAAGCTTCGGACTAAGTCCGTGAAAGTCGGCAGGACAAACCGCGAAGGTTTCGGCCTGAGTGTGATTAGAAAGAGATTTGGTGGCTTCGCCAGCCAGTTTGATATTTAAGCCCCGAGTAATTTTAACGTATCTTGACATACAGTAAATTTAAATAAGACATCGATGTGTAAGAACGCAAAGTTTCGGCTCAACAAGTCTCAGATTTACTAGGCAATGATAAATCTTAATACAATATACAGGTTTTAATAAATTAATAATAAACCAGAAATAAATATTTTATTTTAGAATTAATTCTTATTTTTAGTTAGCCCTCCGTTTGTAGCTCTATACTGTTCAGATATTGCTTTTTCCCCAATAATAACGTGTTGAATTTGATTACACTGCTCGATAGTCTTACGCATATATATTAAAGGATTTTCATTAATTAAATACTTCATTATGGGATCTGTACAAAGTATTTTAAAAGCTAAAGGCAATGCTACATTTTCAATATCTCCGGACACCATCGTTTACCGCGCACTGGAAATCATGGTGGAAAGGAACGTAAGCGCCCTGGTTGTTATGGAAAATGACAGGCTTGTAGGGATGTTTTCTGAGAAAGATTATGCGAGGAAGGTGATTTTGAAAGGGAAGGCTTCAAAGCAGACCAAAATCAGGGATATCATGTCGGAAAATTTGATCACAGTGGGCCCTTCTGCTTCAATCGATGAATGTATGCAGCTTATGACCAATAACTTTATCCGTCACTTGCCTGTAATGCAGGAGGGTGAGCTAATTGGAATTATCTCCATAGGGGATGTTGTCAAATTTATCATTGACGAGCAGAAGTTCATCATCCAGAATATGGAGCAATATATCGGCGGGACGTGAGACTTAGTTTGCTGGTTTTACCGATGGTTTCCGATGTCTGAGCAGCTTCTTCCTGTCCGTGATACGTTTATTAACCTTGCTCAGGAAAATGTACCCTGAAATACCTGCAATGACTGACGCTACGAGAATCGAGAATTTTGCTTCAAGCTGATTTTCCAGGCTCCCGAAAGAAAGCAACGCAATAAATATTGACATGGTGAAGCCGATACCGGCTAGCAAACCCAGTCCAAAGATGTGTTTCCAGGTCGACTGGGAAGGGAGCGAAGAAAAACCCATTTTAACCGATAACCAGGAGAATAAGGTTATCCCAACAGGCTTAGCAACTAAAAGACCACCGATTATTCCAAGTCCGAGGGGACTGTAAAGACCATCCATCATGCTGCTTTCGAATCTGATATTAGTGTTTGCCAGCGCAAAAATGGGCATGATGATAAAGGCTACTGGCCGAACAAGCATGTGTTCCAATTTCTCCAAAGGTGAAGTATGTCTGGTAGGATTTGTAGGAATAGTCATGGCCAGCAGAACACCTGCAATAGTAGCATGTATGCCGGAATGATGAACAAAGTACCAGAGAAACAATCCCGGAATGATATAAAAAACCAGTCTCTTAACCCCAAGGCGGTTCAATAATATTAATAAAGCCATGATGCCTCCAGCATAAAGGAGCTGCGAAAAATGAACTTCATCTGTGTAAAAGAAGGCGATAACCAGGATTGCACCGAGATCATCGACAATAGCAAGTGCCGCAAGGAAAATCTTTAATGATGCGGGTGCTTTTTTACCTAATAAAGAGAGTACGCCTAAGGCAAAAGCTATATCGGTCGCCATCGGGATTCCCCAGCCGCCTGATGTTGACGTATTAAAATTAAACAGGGTGTATACGAGTGCCGGTAATAACATTCCTCCCAGAGCTGCGAATATGGGCATAGCCGCTTTTCTTGGTGAGGATAGTTCCCCTTCAATAACTTCCCTTTTAATTTCGAGCCCTACCAGTAGAAAGAAGATAGCCATTAGGCCGTCATTAATCCAGGCAGCAACTGTGTATTCGAGACTGAAACTATCGCCTGAAAACCCTACTAAAGTTGAAAGCAGATTCTGGAAGTTTTCTCCTAAAGGAGAGTTTGCAATAATTAGGGATATAACTACACAAAGTAGCAGGACGATTCCCCCGATTTGCTTTGATCGGAAAAAGTTTTTGAAGGTTTCTAAGTTAATTCCTTTGCTCATTGCGCGAAAATACTAAAATCTTTAAAAGCCAGTTAAAAGGGGAGATACTAATTCGGCAATCTGAATAGTGTTTTGGCGCTCATTTTATCTGCTATTTGCTAAGAATTAGTTAGTTAGGTTGGTGTTAAAGATGTTACAAAAACTGATCAAGATTGCCTTTACCCTGGCGTATTATTTCAAATTCACCTCCGCTGCAATCAACCACTGTTGAAGGTAGATTGTCGCCAACCCCCCCGTCTATAACAAGGTCTACAAGGCCTTCGTACTTCTCATGGATCAGCTCCGGATCCGTAGAGTATTCCATGATCTCATCATCATCGTGAATTGAGGTAGACATGATAGGATTTCCTAAAGTCTTTACAATGCACCGGGCAATAGAATTATCAGGTACCCTTATACCAACAGTTTTCTTATTCGAACTAAGGAGTTTAGGGACATTCTTACTGGCATTGAAAATGAAAGTAAAAGGACCCGGGAGGGCCTTTTTAAGAATACGATAAGTCTCGTTATCAATAGGTTTGGTATAATCTGAAATGTGCCGCAGATCATAGCAAATGAATGAGAAGTTTGCTTTCTCAGGTTTAATGCCCCGTATTTTACAGATGCGTTCCACTGCGCGCTGATTGGTGATATCGCAGCCCAGGCCATAAACGGTGTCGGTAGGATAGATGATGATGCCTCCTTTTTTGAGTACATCGACCACCTGCTGTATCATTTTTTCGTTGGGATTTTCGGGATATATCTTGATAAGCATTACTAAAAGTACAAATTTAAACTTCTCATGTTACAACACCATTGTAAAGGGGTTTGTTCATGAAATGATTAAAGAGGGTTTATAAGGGATGGTTGATAGGTCTCTCACTTCGTTCGAGATGACGGCGTGAGTGGGAGAGATTCAATTTGCCGATATTGCGAATAGGGGAATATTTCGACGAGCGGCCCGGACTGCAACGATTTACGGACCTTGTGCCGCGAGAAGAAATCTCCATTCCTCCCTTAAACGAGCCCTCATCCTGAGCGTAGCGAAGGATCTTAAGTATATGCGGTCACAATTTATGACCGCATATACTTAAATCAGGTCCCTTTAAAAGAAGTTCCAATAGCAAGCAGCACAAACCCAATTAAAACAAGTATAAAGCTATATTCCGTCAGGTAATTCACTGAAGTCAAATGGCCTACAATACCGAGAATTCCTGCAATAAGGGCAACTGCCCAGAGAACTTTGTTTGGTGCTGATGGTTTCATAAATCTGTTTTAGTTTAGGTTTAGGTCACGACTCATCCATCATCCATGGAATAAGCGCGAAACCAAAAGTAATCTACTAAAAAAAACCGATTTGCATTAAACTCTTAAAACTCTGCGTTTTTAGGGGTGCGTGGAAATGGAATTACATCCCTAATGTTTGTCATTCCAGTCACAAATAATACAAGACGTTCGAAACCTAGTCCAAATCCCGCATGCGGCGCCGAACCAAATCGGCGGGTATCGAGGTACCACGACATCTCTTCGGCAGGGATATGAAGATCTTCCATTCTGCTTTCGATTTTGTCAAGGCGCTCTTCACGCTGTGACCCACCAACAATTTCGCCGATTCCCGGGAAAAGGATGTCCATTGCCCTTACAGTCGTGCGCCCTTCAGCATCCGGCTCATTCATGCGCATGTAAAAGGATTTAATCTCTGCAGGGTAATCTGTTAATATCACCGGTTTCTTAAAATGCTTTTCTACAAGGTAACGCTCATGTTCTGATTGAAGATCAGAACCCCAGCCCTCGATGATATATTTGAATTGCTTTTTCTGGTTTGGTTTCGAGTTCCTCAGGATACTTATCGCTTCAGTATAGGTAAGCCTCTCGAAATCATTATCCAAACAGAAATTTAACTTAGCCAGCAAATCCAGTTCTGAACGTTCATTTTGGGGCTTCTGTTTTTCTTCTTCTAGCAAACGGGAGGTGAGGAATTCTAATTCATCCGAACAATTGTCGATAGCATACCTGATCAGGTACTTTAACAATTCCTCGGCAAGATCCATATTATCGTTCAGGTCATAGAATGCCATTTCTGGCTCGATCATCCAGAATTCAGCAAGGTGACGGGTAGTATTTGAATTTTCGGCGCGGAAGGTAGGTCCGAAAGTATATATATCGCCAAATGCCAGCGCAGCAAGTTCTCCTTCAAGCTGGCCTGAAACGGTCAGGTTGGTTGCCTTGCCGAAGAAATCTTCTTTGTAATTTATAGAACCATCCTCATTGCGCGGGATATTATCCGGATCAAATGTAGATACGCGGAACATTTCACCCGCACCTTCAGCATCCGAAGCCGTAATGATTGGAGTATGCATGTATAAAAATCCTTTATCGTTAAAGAATTTGTGTGTTGCGAAAGCTAAAGCATGTCTTACTTTAAATACTGCGTTGAACGTATTAGTGCGGAAACGCAAATGTGCTATCTCACGCAGGAATTCAAGGCTGTGTTTTTTAGGCTGCAAGGGGAACTTCTCGGCATCACTATCACCAAGGATCTCCAGTTTACTTACTTTAACCTCCACTCTCTGGCCTTTACCCATTGATTCTATCAGTTCGCCTTCAATAGATACTGCAGCGCCTGTTGTCAATCGTTTAAGCAGGGCTTCATCCATCGCATTAAAGTCTACTACAGCCTGGATATTATTTATGCTGGATCCGTCATTGATTGAAATAAACTGGTTATTTCTGAAGGTTTTTACCCAACCCATAACAATTACCTGTTGTCCAAATTCCGTAGTGTTCAGGAGATCTTTAATTCTAGTGCGCTTAGCCATGTTTTTTTATTGAAGTGCAAAAATACAAATCGTTGGGGGAACTGCAACGGGGAAGTAGAAAGAACCAAGAATCAAGAACCAAGACACAGGAGCCAAGAATAAGGAACAAGGAATAAGGACTTGCGGCCGGTAATTGATCGGGGGTTTTAGGCGTCACGCGCTCTCCTTTTTTCAAGGGGAGCTGTCCGCCCTGGGCGGACTGAGGGGTGATCGCCGTGATTTTAGTTGAAGTGTTAATTATTAATCACACCCTTTAACATCGACTGCTACCTGCTTTTGATCATAAAATCCCTGTTTATTCCCAAACGAATTCGTAATATAAACGATGATCTGCGCAACATCAATATCAGCAAGCTCCGCATTTCCGGGCATGGCGCTGTTATAAGTAATACCATTCACCTTTACATCCCCGTTAAGGCCATTCTTTATCATACAGGCAAGAGAGTTTCTATTTTTTGAAAGAAACACAGTATCTGTTAGGGAAGGATAGAGCTTATTCAGTCCCTCGCCATTAGCTCCGTGGCAGTTCTGGCAATTCTTTTCATAGAGTCCCTTGCCATTTACATAGTAGCGCTGGTAGTTTAATTCCAACTCATTACTGCAGGATTCAAAGACCAGCACAGCACAGAAAAAGCAGGTAAATAAATAAAGAAGTTTATTTCTCATTTAGCTTTTCTTCCTCAAGAAGCCTATCCATATCGAGCATCATTTGCTGTACCTGGTCTTCTTTCGTGCCATCGTATGCGCCCCGGATCTGTTTTTTCGTATCGATCAGCACAAACCAGCCCTGATGCACAAGTCCCTGCGGATCTGCCTCGTCTTCATAAGCTGCGACCAGATAGCTTTTGGCGGCAACACCGAAAATCGAATCACGGGAACCATGGACAAATGCCCATTTATCATTTTCAACACCCAGCTTATTGGCATAAGTTTTTAACCGTGAGGGAACATCATATTTTACATCAATGGAGTGCGAAAGGATCTTAACATGGGGATTATCCTTGTACTTTTTATAAACCTCCATCATATTTCTGTGCATAATAGGGCAGATGCTATTACATGAGGTAAAGAAGAAATCGGCGACGTAAATCTTATTGTCGAAATCTTTGTCGCTAATTCGAACGCTATCCTGATTAAGGTAACTAAAGGCAGGGATGGTTTGATAAACAGTATCGACAATAGTTTTGCCGTCAACAATTCTTTCCACAGGTGCACGTTCTCCCAGGATAGGCAATCTGTTGTCGGATGGTTCAGTGCAAGCTTGCAGAATACAGATTAAAGCCGCTATAAATAGTAGATATTTCATTAGAATGGATTTGATAAAAAAAGGAAGCCTGCATACGCTTATTTATCCTGTGATGTAAAGCGCATGCAGGTTTCATCCTGCAAATATACTCCATGAAAGGCAATAAGCTTTCTTAGCTCGTCAGATCTGCCATGATTTTATCTATTTTCTCATCCTGCTCTTTGCCTTTTGCCGCATAATCACTTTTATCAGGAAGGCTGGTTTTTACACTGCAATAGAATTTAATCTTAGGTTCCGTGCCTGAGGGACGCGCTGATATAATACAACCGTCTTCGGTGATGAATTGCAATACGTCAGACTTGGGATAATCAAGCTTGGTGGATGCTCCGGAAAGGACATCAGTTTGTTTACCAAGTTCATAATCTTTTAGGGTTGCAACTTTGACTCCCCCTAAGGTAGTTGGTGTATTTGTCCTGAAGCGTTCCATCATCGCCTTAATCTCTTCCGCGCCGGATTTGCCTTTCATGGTCAGGGAAACCAGTTTCTCTTTGTAGAAACCATATTTCTGGTACATATCCAGCATCGCTTCGTACAGGCTGCTTCCTTTGTCTTTATAGTAGGCCGTCATTTCAGCGATAAATGCGCAGGCAATTACGGCATCTTTATCTCTAACCAATTCGCCCACCAGGTAACCATAACTCTCTTCTCCGCCAGCGATGAAGGTTTTCTTGCCTTCCAGTTGAGTCATTATTGAGCCAATCCATTTAAATCCAGTAAGGGTTTCGTAAAAATCGACGTTCTTGGATTTGGCGATATCTATAATTAAAGGAGTGGTTACTATAGTTGAAACGATGTATTCGTTCCCCGTTAGCTTTCCTTTTTCTTCCCACACCGTGAGCATGTAGTTAATCAAAAGGCTTCCAGTCTGATTACCGTTAAGCAGGATAAATTCTCCATCATTGTTTTTTACAGCAATCCCAACACGGTCGGCATCCGGATCTGTTGCTAAAACCAGGTCGGCATCAATTTCAGCTGCCTTTGCTAAAGCCAGGGTGAGAGCTTCTTTCTCTTCCGGGTTCGGATACACAACCGTTGGGAAATTACCATCCGGAGTGGCTTGTTCTTCCACAATAGTTACGTTCTCAAATCCGAAGCTTTTAAGGGCTTTAGGAACAAGGGTAATGCCAGTACCATGGATCGGTGAAAATACAATTTTAAGATCTTTTTGCCTTTGAATCGCTTCTTTTGAGATAGAAAGCTCCGTGATCTTCTCCAGGTATAACTGATCAATTTCCTCGCCTATCAGTTCGATATTTGAATCATTTCTCTCGAATTTTACATTGTCGATGCTTCCAACAGCAGCCACTTCACTCATCACCATCTTGTCATCCGGCGATGTGAACTGCCCGCCATCAGCACCATAGGCTTTATAACCGTTATATTCTTTTGGATTGTGGGATGCGGTAATCATCACACC
>NZ_JBASJU010000319.1:0-8531 GCF_049655485.1 Daejeonella sp. | reverse complement strand
GAGTTGCTGGCTTTTGGGGGTGGAGGTGGATGAGGAATGACACTGCTATTTAGAAAAGGTTCATGATCATAAGCAGGACATTGCTGATGGATTTGAAACCTCGGCCTTACAAATGACGGTTTTTCAGATGTTCACAATAATGCTCGAAAGACTTGAATTTCGCTTGTATATGCATCGTCTCAAATGTCGCGTGTTTAATGTCGTAATGGGAACTATTGATTTTAAGCGCAAGATACCGGTCAACCAATTGGGTTAACGCTTCTTTGTTATCGCAGCTGATAAAACGATTTGAGGAATCTAAGATTGACAAATTGATAAAGTTTGTTAATGTTGAGTCCAAAAATGCAGGGACACTTTTTGATAGGATTAATAACCTTGAACGACTCAAGGGGAATATCAGCTCCCCGAACGTAGAATCTAAATTGGGATTAGGGTTGTTTATCACGAATGGATTGTCTCCCACTACCAAGGTTCCAGGATCATGTAAGCTATATAAGTTCCAGTTATCAACGATGTTGTAAAGTTCATTCAAAGCCCCGTTTGAAAGTGGAGTCATCAACTTATAAAGTTTTTGAAATTGGTCATCTTTCATCGCTGATATTTTTATATCAGGTATTTCTTTATCTTTCAATAAAACTCCGTCTTTATGAAAACCAAAATATCGGTTTGAAAAGCCCTCTTTATCTATAAGGTCTAAAAATTTGGATTTTGAATTTGGAGAACGCCAATATAAAAACATGAGGAAGTGAAGTATCCTGAATTTATCCAGGTACGTGAAGTTATCAGCATCGTAGTCCATGTTTTGTAAATCAGCAAAAAGTGGCGCTGCATCGGTATCGATTGGAGTGAAAAATGATTCTTCTAGCGTAAAGTGTATTTTTCCATTGACTTTATAATTATTCAAGTCTTTTTCAAAGTATTTACTGGCAGGTATTTGCTTATCAAGGAACTTATTTTCAATCTTATCATATACATAAAAGATTCTTTGGTTGTCTGTAAACCCTTTTAAGTAAAAGATAGGTAGGAAATGGTGACGTTTAGAATACTTGGTCTGGATGTACGGTGGTCCCATGGCTTATCAGTTATTTGAAAACGTCGCCAAATTATTGCCCCGTCTTATGCAAGCGTATGAGCTTAGCTCGATAAGGTTCAGGCGGTAATATGCCAGCAAGTTTATTAAAAAATTATCCAGGATTGCCAGACAAAGCGTACCGAGCACCTTTAATGTATCTACTCTGGATGACCTTCTATCCATATCTGGCGTTTAATTGCTTATTTGGAAATTCCGGTGAAGTTGACCACCTAATTCCGGGCTAAGCTGGGGGCATGAATAGCATTTTTCGATTTTGGGCAGTACTTATACAGGTGAATAATCAAGGACCTCCAGCAAGAGTACAAATCCCCATTATCTAACATGGTCAAAAGTTCATAACCTCCAACCCAAGTTCCATCTTCCGCAGTATTTTGGAAGACTGATCTTTGAATAATGTGTTTTTGACTGGGGTAGCTGATGACACTGTTGAGTAATTGGAGTTATCGATTGAAAGGTTGATTGTTTTGACGAGCAGCAAAAGAGTTTTACTACTTTCCTGAAATTAGAAGCGTCAGAATTAAGGGCTTCGATGACCGTATTCTTAAAGCCAATTTATTTTTGAAAACTTGTCTTGCGTCGGGATGACTTATAGATTAGCAGATAATATTCTGAACCTTACTCTTATTCCCTGTTTTAAGAGATTTTTGACTCTGTTCCAGATCATTGGCTGTAAAAAGTTTGTAATTGGTATATAGAAATTAGAATAAAATGCTGAATTTACAGAAAATAATATTTCAAAGGACATAATCCTTCTGAATAGAAAGCTGGAGTATTTTACATTCAATATTATCTCAAGCTCCTTATCTTGATTTTTTGGTAAATTTAATAGTGTAAGTTAGTTATTAGTTGACGAGTGACAGTAGTTTGTTTTCTGAGAGTATTTCTCCGTGTTGAATTAATACATGGATTAAAAGGCAGTAAAACTATAGGGTTTCATTAGCTATTTTTAATAATAGGTGAATTATATAGCAATTGATAAATATGCTTTTTTAAGATTTCTATTATGTCCGCGAGAAAAGTACATACTGTTGAGGATAGCTTACTGCTGATAAAGTTGAGTGAAGGTTCTAAACCGGCTTTCGATGAATTATTTGAAAGGTATTGGAGAGATGTATTAGATGAAGCATACAAACGTATTGGTGACCAAGATCAAGCGAAAGATATTGCTCAAGAAGTATTTATTTCAATGTGGACTAGAGGGACCGAATCCCGAATTGAGAACCTTCCAGCATGGTTATATACAGTAACTAAAAATCACGTTTATAAGGCAATTCAAAAGCAGGAGCTTTTTGTGCCTATTCCAGATCTTTTATATGAACTGGAAGGTAATCATGAAAGTGCTGACGCTGAAGTACTAGGAAAGGAAATCATGAGGACTTACGAGGTCCTTCTAGATTCTCTGCCAGATCAACAGCGACTCATATTCAAAATGCGATATCAGGAAGACCTTAGACCGGATGAAATAGCATTAAAACTTCAACTTTCTCCAAAGACAATCCGAAATCATTTGGGAAGAGCAATATTAAAACTGAAGACTGCTTTTTTGCTCTTCATATTATTGGTAGTTTTCGCAGGAAATTAATTATCGGGATTAATTTGACATTCTGCGCATTTATTTTTTAGGCCACTGGGCGGAATCCCCATTTTCTGACACATATATATAGATAAGCAATATATGGATCAGCTTCAACGGGATCATTTTCTCAAAATTATTGAAAAATACCACGCTGGAAATGCCTCCCGAGAAGAATTAGCGTTCCTGGACGCTTATTATCAAGCATTCGACTTGAGGGATGAGTTTACTGGTGGACTAAGTGCAGAAGATCGTCTTTTGTTAAAATCCGAGTTAGAAAGTTCTATTCAAAAAAATATTCACTTCCCCCAGCCCCGTAATAATGCTGTTGATCAAAGGAAAATTGTCAATTGGTCCGTGTCTTTTGCTGCAGCTGTATTATTAGTTATTGGAGTAGGTCTTTTCTATCTTCCAGAAAAGAGAATTGCCAAACCAATAGTTAAGTCGCAACCTAAAGATGAAATCATTCCTGGTGGGGACAAAGCCGTTATTACGTTGGCCAATGGAAAGCAAATAATTTTGACAGACGCAAAAAATGGAATTCTGGCAGAACATTCCGGAATTAGGATAGTTAAGACGACTGATGGTGAGCTGGTTTTTACAATTTTAGATGATAATGAGCATGGAACATTTAGGCTGAATCAGAATAATACCATTGAAACTCCAAATGGAGGAAGCTACCGCTTACGTTTGCCAGATGGCTCAAATGTGTGGTTAAACGCCGCTTCAAAATTAACTTTCCCCTCAAGTTTTATGTCGCAGAACAGCCGAACGGTGGAACTGGAAGGCGAAGCTTACTTTGAAATTGCAAAAGACAAAGTACATCCTTTTATAGTTAAGACACATAGTCAAATTGTGGAGGTCTTTGGAACCCAGTTCAACATCAATTCCTATGTAGACGAGCCAGAAGTGAAAACTACTTTACTTGAAGGCAGTATTAAGGTAATTAAAAACAAGGGAACAGGCAAATTTTTAAAACCCGGACAACAATCCATATTAACTTCGAAGGGATTGATGGTCGAAAATGTAGATACCGAATTAGCTGTGGCATGGAAAGGCAACCGATTTGTTTTTGAAAGCGTCGACATCCAGTATATTATGCGAATGTTAGCCCGCTGGTATAATGTGGAGGTGGAGTATGTAGGTGAAATACCGAAAAATAAATTTGGAGGAGCTCTTTCCAGATTTGAAAATATATCCGAGGTTTTAAAATCTCTTGAATCAACTGGTAGAGTGAAATTTGTGATTAAGGGCAGGCGGATTTTAGTGTCTAAATGAGATTTAACATACTAATTAACTAAATATCAACCCTAAACTGGACTATATGTAGGAATTTAACAACAATCAGGTTAAGCCCAAAAAAAACCAGGAAGCCGAAAATAATCCTGGTTTCTGTTTGGCAATTGTCAATAATAAATTAACAAGTCTAACCGCAGATGCCGCAGCTTCGAAACAAAGGCATTTTGCTATAACCAAACGTTACAAATGTATAACATTTATACTAAAGAACCAGATATGCCCAAGGGGCATAACTCAAAATTATTGCTCATTATGCGACTAACCACAATGATCTTGATCGCTTCTTTAATGCAGGTTTATGCTACCGGTTTCGCGCAAAAGATCAGCATGTCGCACTCAAATGCTTCTTTAAAATCAGTATTAAAGGAACTTACAGCTCAAAGTGGCTATAATTTTGTTTATACTGATGATCTTTTAAGAATGGCCAAACCGGTGGATATAATGGTAAAAGGTGCGAAATTCGAAAAAGTGCTTATAGAAATCTTTAGTGAGCAGCCATTAACCTACAGTATTAACAAAAATACGATCTCTGTCAAAGAGAAGGAAGAGATCTTTCGGGAAAATAAAATTGAGGATTTAAAGGATATTGTAGTTACAGGGCAGGTAATAGATACGAAGGGTGAAACCCTTCCAGGGGTAAGTGTCAAACTAAAAGGAACTACCATTGGAGCTACTACAGACTTGGAGGGACGGTACACGATCACCGTTCCTGATAACCTCAGCATTCTTGTATTTACTTTTATCGGATATGTAACGCAGGAAGTGACGGTGAATAATCGTATTTCAATTAATGTTAAACTAGAAGAAGCGAATACGTCATTGGAGGAAGTGATTGTGGTTGGTTATGGTACTCAGCGCAGAAAAGATTTGACAGGTGCAATTTCTTCAATTAAAGCAGAAGATTTAGTTAAAGTTGCCACCCCTAGCTTTACATCTGCGATTCAGGGGAAAGTACCAGGAGTATACGTTTCGCAAACCTCTGGAGCACCAGGCGGTTCATCATCGGTTCGCATAAGAGGGGTGGGTACGACAGGAGGTAATCAACCTTTGTATGTCGTAGATGGGTTTCCTATCGGCAGTGGTAGTTTGGGAATAGATAGGAGTTCAGATAAAATTGACGGCTTATCTGTTATCAATCCTAATGATATAGAAACAATTGAAGTTTTAAAGGATGCGGCTTCAGCTGCAATATATGGTTCAAGAGCTGCTAATGGGGTTATATTAATAACGACAAAAAGAGGAAAAGACGGATTGTCGAAAGTCAATTTTAACTCGTCTTTAGGTATCCAGCAACTCTGGAAAAAGCCTCAATTTTTGAATGCAGTGCAATTTGCTACTTTGGCAAATGAGTTGTACACTAATTCGGGGATGACGCCCAATCCAGAATGGGCCAATCCAGCGTCTTTTGGTGAAGGAACTAATTGGATCGATCAGGTATTTCGGGATGCCCCAATTCAAAATTATGATTTTAGTGCATCCGGGGGCACTCAAAAATTAAAAACAGCAGTTTCGCTTGGTTACTTGAATCAAGAAGGTACTATGATAGAAACAAAATATAGACGTTTTACAGGAAGATATACGGCAGATTTAACAGCGAGCGATAAACTTGCTTTTGGTGGTTCATTAGCCTTTACGCAAACGCAAGCCAAAGGCCAGCAAAATCAGGTGATGAATTATGGGATATTTAATCTTGCTCAGGAATTTTATCCAACTTTGGGCCCTGATGCACTTATCAATGGTTCTTCAGCATATTATACAACACAAGGAGACAATCCGGTTCTTCGTGCCCGATCAATGGATAACCGTCTTAAAGACTCAAGAGTCTTGGGAAATGTATTTGGAACTTATGAAATCATTCCGAATTTGAAATTCAAAACCAGTTTAGGAATTGATAATGATAATAATCAAAATTCAGCTTGGGAGCCAACAGCTGAACGGGGGCATTACCGAAATCTGCAGGCATACTTGAGCGAAGGTTCTTCTACAGATATGACCTGGCTTATTGAAAATACGCTGGCATATTCGAAATACATTAACGACCATAATTTTTCTGCTGTTATCGGTCAGACTGCACAAAAAAGCGCAACAAGCTTTATTACAGCGATAGGCAGGCAGTTTGCTAATGAACAGTTACAAGTTATTAATGGCAGTAAATCAGATTTGCGCCAAGCTAGCGGTTCAAGGGGTGATTATGCTTTAGCCTCCTATCTTGGACGTATCAACTATTCTTTCAAAGATAAATACCTGTTTTCTGCTAGTATGAGAAGAGATGGGTCGTCCAATTTTGGTCCAAATAATAAGTGGGGAAATTTTCCTTCTGTTTCAGCAGGTTGGAATATTTCAGAAGAAGGTTTTATGGAAAATTTTGGCTTTATAGATGCTTTGAAAATCAGGACGAGCTGGGGTCAGCTTGGGAATGACGCCATCGGCGCTTTTGGCTATTTAAATACGATAAGGAGTGGTACACCAGGGGATAATTACGTATTGGGAACTAGTCAGGACATTGTTTTAGGAGCTTCGCTATCTAGACCAGGGAATACGGATTTGAAATGGGAAACGACAGAACAATCCAATATCGGTATTGACGCTACTTTATTTAAAGATGCAGTCTACTTAACAATGGATTATTACATCAAAAATACAAAGGATATGTTGGTCAATTTGCCAGTATCCTATGAAGCAGGATTTGCTACAGCTCCATCCGTAAATGGTGGGGAAGTGCAGAATAAAGGACTTGAATTTTTATTAGGTTACAAAACCAACATTGGAGAACTAAATATCAATGTAAATGGAAATTTCTCAACGTTAACCAATGTAGTGAAAAGTTTGGGGGTAGGGAGACCCATCACTGGTCCTACAATTACCTTTACGAGCATGAGCTCTTCTTATACAGAAGTCGGACAACCGATTGGTTATTATCGAGGCTTTATTGTGGATGGTATTTATCAAACTAACGAGGAGGTTAATAAGAAATTACAGCCCAATGCAATCGCAGGTGATTTCAGGTTTAAGGATATGAATGGGGATGGCCTGTTAACAGATCAAGATAAAGTAAAATTAGGAAAGCCATGGCCGGACATTATGTATGGGATGAACCTAGATCTAACTTTTAAAGGTTTTGACTTAAACGTAATGCTTCAAGGTATTGGCGGGAATGAAATCTATCATTCCAATAAATTTTCTACTTACCCAATGAAGTATTTCGGGGGTACAGGTGTGGTGAATAGTTCAATAAATGTTTTAAATCGTTGGACACCAGGAAGTGGTCGTAACGAGATACCTAAGCTTAAATACGTTGATGCCAACGGTAATTATGCAAACGCCTCTTCTTTCTATGTGGAAAAAGGGGATTATGTGAGATTAAGAAATCTAGTTCTGGGTTATAATCTTCCTAAATCTACTCTGTTAAGAACAAAGACTTTAAATAATTTACGAATCTATGTGAGTGCACAAAACCTATTTACATTTACTGCTTATTCGGGATTCGATCCGGAAGTGGGAAGTACAAATCCACTGAGGGCTGGAATCGATGACGGTGTATATCCGATGCCGCGCACCATATCTGCTGGATTAAATATTACTTTATAAATTAATTTAACTTTTAACGAAATGAAAACGTTATTCAAGTATTTTGTGGTGTTTATTAGCATTGGTGTATTGTCTTCTTGTAAGGATGAGTTTTTGATTTTAACACCTAAAGACCAGTTAACGGATGCTAATTTTTTTCTTACCGAATCAGATGCTCAGTCTGCACTTATTAGTGTTTATGGGCAGTTACAACCCAATGAGACTTTTGGTGTTTCAATTGATGCTGCGGATATCGAATGGGCAATGAGCGGCGACTTATATGAAATGGATGGTTCTGCTGCCAGAATAGAAATTCATTCACTGAATTTACCTCCGAGCAATACTAAAATCCGAGATTTGTACCAGCAAACCTACGTTGGTGTGAGCCGCGCCAATTTTGCTATATCACGGGTTGGTAAAATGGAAAAACTTGATGCGGCTATTAAGGTCAATATCATTGCACAGGCAAAATTCCTGAGAGCGATTTATTATTATCGCTTAGTTAGTTATTTTGGTGGCGTTCCTTTGGTTTTGGACGAATTAGATGCTAATTCTAATATGGAAATTCCGCGGGCGTCTGCAAAAGACGTATGGGCTCAAGTTGAGAAAGATCTGAATGAAGCAGTAGCTGTTTTGCCTACAAAATGGGACGGAAAAAATTCAGGACGGGCGACAAAAGGTGCTGCTCTGGGATTTCTAGCAAAGTCTTATTTATGGCAAAACAAATGGAGTGAAGCCGTTCGTGTAAGTGAGGAAATAAATAATTTAAAAAGCTATAATATCCTTCCTAATTTCAGAGATGTTTTTAGGGAATCATCTGAAGGAAACCAAGAAATTGTATTCGATACACAATTTAGAGGGGGCAATGATGGTGAAGGAAGTAATATAGTATATCGAACTGCCCCCAGAGGTGCACCATCTCAATTTACCGGATCAGGTGCATGGAGTAACTTTGTTCCTCAAAGCCATTGGGTTAATTCCTTTGAAAAAGATCAAAAT
>NZ_JBASJU010000318.1:0-4763 GCF_049655485.1 Daejeonella sp. | reverse complement strand
GTCATTTCGTATCTTAAGCTTATTTGAACCTACATATTTCAAAATTGAGTTTATTGTATTACTATCTGGGTATGTTTCTGATTTACTAACTCCAAAGCCCCATGCTTGCACTAAAGGCTTCACGGTAACATCAAAAACTCCATTAGATTCCTTGTTAATCGTTAAAGATTTATCCACCACTCTCCTTAAATGTTCATCAAGTCTAACTCCTTTTTCAGATAGGTTAAACTTACTGATTAGGGAATTAGGCTTATATAGAGACAAAGAATTATCGATTTCCTTAAAAAGGCTATCAATGCTATTCTTTTTAATTACAGAATCAGTAGCAACATAACTTATGTGCCATGTAGTGCCTTGTGCATGTCCTGACAAGGTATATGCTTGCAACGAGGGGGAATTACTGAATGAAGTAAGTAAAATACTTACACCTATTGAAAGAACCAACTTATCAAATGTGTTCAAATATCCTCTTAACCTGAATACGCTTTTCGACCTCATCATCCCGTCGGGCAAGAAATATTTCCTTACTTTTTCCATTGTTGTGACAACATATAAATCCTTCAAAAATCTTCCCATTAAACGAAAAGTAGATGTTCAATAGTCTGCGATGGGTTTCCGGTTATAGTACAAATCAATCTCTTCCTTTGATGGGGTTTTCAATGGTCTAACAATACGGACCCCTATAAATGGAGCTTCCTGAAACCACCAGTTGCTTTTAGGGGTTTGCGGATCGTTTCTTTTCCAGCTAGGGTCAGATCGCTGCCTGCTCGCAGAACGGAGCTCAGCAGGTTGGTCAATGAATGATCCTCCACGCACGGAGTGAGGGTAAAGCTTAACCGGCGTTGCAACAGGGTTGTCCGCCGCCTTGGTTTTAAACTGCTGATAATAACCAGGGATATATTGATCTGCCGTCCATTCAGCAGCATTTCCGTGCATATCGTAAAGTCCCCATTTATTGGGCTTTTTAGTCCCGACCGGATGGGTTTTCTCCTGGCTATTAGATTTAAACCATGCATATTCACCTAACGAAGTATGACAATCGCCAAATGAATATGCTGTTGTAGAACCAGCTCGGCAAGCATATTCCCATTCAGCTTCTGTAGGTAAACGGTAGAATACGCCGGTTCTTGAATATAACCACTTGCAAAACTGTATAGCGTTGTATTGTGTCATTCCAACTGCCGGATGTCCTTCCTTACCCATACCGAAAGTCATGTCCAGATATGGCGGTGTGGGTCGGGTCACAGCATCTATGCCTTCGGAAGCGATACTATTTTTCGTGGCGTCAAACACCTTGGAGACAAAAAGTTCATAAATATCCCATGGAATTTCAAATTTGCTAATCCAAATTGCATTTATTTTCACTTTATGAACAGGTCCTTCATCGGGCTTATGTCCTACCTCGGCTTTCCGACTTCCCATTTCAAACTCTCCAGCCGGGAGTGCTATCATTTCAAAGTTAGTCTCAACACCAGGCAGTGACTGGGTATAAGATTTAAATTTTTTCTCCTGTGCAAAAAGGTGGTAAGGTAAAAAAAATATTAAAGCCGCTTTGATTAAGAGTAACAGATTAGATTTTCTGCTCATTTTCAATATTTATTATAATTCCTGTCACAAGCATATAGTCGCTGGTAATTAATTTTACTTGGAAACGCACACCTTATTAAACTTACGACCCTAATATGTAGTTTAGGGCTTTTTACCGTAATTCTTTAATACGCAGATTTTTCCATCTGACATTTATACCGCCCCCGCTATGTATCTGGAGCGCTATCGACCCTTCGCCGGCTCCTACCTTACTGTCGTTCAAGCTCACCATCTTTGTACCATTCAGGTAGGTATTTACATTGTCTCCCCTTACATCTATCCGCATATGATTCCATCCATTCGGATTTAATTTTTTCTCCTCTTCCGACCCAGGTTTGATTAGCCACTCTCTACCATAAGATTCATAAATACCTCCCGTATGAAGCCCGGCAGGAGCCACTTCAACTTGCCAGCCCTGTATTGTGGTGCCCTGAACATTAGAGCGGATAAACACACCGCTGTTCCCATTAGCCACCAATTTGAAATCGAGATCTAGAACGAAGTTCTTATATTTTTTATCTGTAGAAAGATAACCATACTTCTTTTCCGGGCCGCTTTCGCAGACTAGTTCCCCGTTATCGACATACCATTTTTCAGTGCCATGTATTTTCCAGCCCGATAAATCTTGGCCGTTAAAAATTGGTTTGTACGACTGACATGACGTAGTAAAAAAAATAAAAATACTAAGAATAAAAATGAGGTATTTCATGTGGTTAGATTAAATATTGTTAGGATATCGTTATGGAAATCTTACGTAATCTGCTATTAAATTTTCGGAGCAGTCTGCTCGGCCGAGGTAACTCCTGATGGCAATTCAATTATTTTAATATTTCGAAAATGGATAGGTGCACCTTCAGATTCCAGACATATGTATCCTTTCTTCTGGCTTGATTTACTAATACCATTCACAACTTTGCCATTTACTGCGAGCTTTATCACTCCGTCGATACAAGTAATCACATAGGTATTCCATTCACCCTTACCTTTACACAGATTTTCGATAGACTTGCTCCGAGTACCCCTGGGGTTATCCGGTACAGTTTCAATTCCATTAACTCCAAACAATTCGCCATGAACATATGCAATAGGGGGTACCTGGCCATTTTTAGTATTAATATTAACCCAGTCCAGCTCTAGCATTTGCACTTCAACACCATTTGGTAAACGAGACTTGACGTCCGGTTTCGCATCGCTCCAAACAAATGTGCCAGAATTTCCACCAGCAGTCATATGTTTCCATTCTATATGCATAATAAAATTTTCATATTGCTTTTCGCTTCTCATTACGCCAATTGGAAGGCCCGAACATTTTAACTCATTATTTTTAACTTTCCATGTATCTGGTGCGGTATTTACATTAATCCATTTTATCGAAACCTCTTTATTGCCGGATTTATTGATAAGATCGCTAAGGCCTATTGTTTTGCCGAAAATTAGTTCAGAAGTCTGGCCAAAGGAATAATTGGTTAAAGAAGGGGAGAACAATACAAAGTGGGCAACAAATATTTTCAGTGCAAATCTTTTAAAATTTTTCATTGTTAATTATTAGATTAATCGGTCTTGTTTATCGAAATACTTTTGGAGTGTCAGTCCTTATTCCCTCTATACTTAGATTAAGTATAGAGGGAATTTGCGACTTTTGGTCTATTATAACACTTTAGTAACACCTGGTATCGCTGGATCAGGACTATTGTATTTGTAATCCCAACTGAACAAATCGTTCGGAGGTCCTAGTACTTGTTGTGAATTAAATGCCTCTTCCCATGTAAGGGTCTTCCCGCTATATGCTACCATTCTGCTAAAGATGGCTAGCATTGTACTATTTGCCATCATGTCTCCCTCATTTACAGGCTTACCATTCCTTATAGATGCAAATAATTCATCATGCTGCGTTTGATAGGGATTATTTTTCTCACCGTCATAAACCCATTTATTTTTGCCGGTAATTTCATGTAATCCGCGCCCCAAGTTAACTACTGCATTACCTTCGGTACCTGCAACTTCGACTGAATTTCTGGTAGAACAGCCTGGCTGCTGGCGTGAAAAGCTAAATCCTCTCGCCCCGTTCTCATATTCATATTCAATCGCAAAGTGGTCATAAATATTACCGTATTTTTTATCTACCCGCACTTGACGACCTCCTGATCCGGTTGCTCTCAAAGGCATTTTATCACCCATTGCCCAAGTCATCATATCCAAGCTATGAACAATCATTTCAACGATATAGTCTCCCGACAACCAGTTGTAATAATACCAGTTTCGCATCTGATATTCCATATCCGTCCATCCAGCTTGTCTGGGCTTGTACCAAAGCTCCCCACCATTACGTGTAGAAGAAACAGTCATCACCTTTCCTATTTCACCATTCAAAACTTTCTTAAATAGAGCCCTTTTCGCGAAATCAAACCTAAAAGTGAACCCAGATACTAAAGACAAATTTTTTTCCTTCGCCTTTTTTGCGGCTTCGATCACTTTCCGAACACCTGGGGCATCTACGGCGACGGGTTTTTCACAGAAAACATGTTTACCTGCTTCTATGGCAGCCGTTAAATGATCGGGCCTAAAGGAAGGCGGAGTAGTTAAAATAACAACGTCTACGCCCGATTCTATTACCTTTTTATAAGCATCAAAACCGGTGAATTTACTGGCCTTATCAACTTTTGTTTTCTCTGGAAAAACCTGCGAAATTGCAGTATAAGCTTCCTCCAGGCGGTCGGAGAAAACATCGCCCATAGCAGTAATAACTACATCCGGGTCAGCTGTTAATGCTTGAATTGCAGCGCCCGTACCCCGGCCCCCGCAACCTATTAATCCAACTTTTAATGTGTTTTTGTTCTCTGCAAATGCGTAACCTGGAAATCCCAGATCAAAAGCTAACGTACTTCCTATGACCGCTGCGCTTGTAGTTCGTATAAACGCTCGGCGGTTAGTGTTTAAGTTATTAAACTTGATGTCTTTCATTTTCTTAAGTAATGAGTTCTTAGAATACAAAGGTCCTTTTATAGGTATCCTGGATTTTGCGTTAAATTTTTGTTTAGATCTATTTCTCTCTGCGGAATAGGCCATATATAATCCCTGTTAGGATTAAAAGTCCGATTTATTCCAATACTCCAAATCTTAGTTTGGCCGGTAACGTCGTCTACATAATCAAAACCTTGCACTAAACCGGCTTTTTC
>NZ_JBASJU010000317.1:0-13512 GCF_049655485.1 Daejeonella sp. | reverse complement strand
CGATAACAAACACATTCTTGTTATCAGCCATCTTCCTGATCGCGTCGTTTACAAATAAGATATGTTCATCTTTTCCATAATGATTTGGGAACTTGTTAAACGTGTGATTTACGGGCATTAAGGTGTGGATGTAGATTTTTGTTTTTGGAGTCTCTGTTCGAATTTGGTCAACAATGCGGTGAAAGTTTCTCACGATAAATTCGTCGGGTATATTCCTTGAAATATCGTTAATCCCAATGAGTATAAAAATTTTCGCGGGCTTACCTTTCGTGATATCACCTAACCTCTCAAGCACTCCGAAAGTAATATCGGCAGATATTCCGCGGTTTTTTGCACGGCGTTCTGAAAGCAATTCACTCCAATCCGTGTTTGCTGTAATACTATTTCCAAGAAAGATATAATCCTTTTGAGAGGTTTTGTAAGACTTAAATTGATCTGCCTTAATTCTAAAAGCTGGCGGTCTGAAGGTACTATCCCATACGGCAGTTTGGGCTTTAGCATTAATTGCTAAAATGGAGAGAAATACGGTTCCAACGAATAGTAATCTTTTCATCTTAATTAATTAATAGTTTGGGATAATCAGTAATAATTCCGTCGACACCGAGGGCTTTTAGTTTATTAATTTCCTCCAAAGTGTTCACAGTCCAGGGAATAACTTTTAGATTTTGTGCGTGGCTTTTCTGTACAAATTCCTTTGTTACCATTCTGGAATTGGGACTGATTATAAAAGGTTTGTATCCAAGAACCTCCATATTTTCCTCGAAAGATTTGGTATTGTCGATTAAATAGGAAGTTTTTATCCCGGAATATTTTCTGTTAATTACCTGAATTGTTCTTTCATCGAAAGATTGGATTACCACATAGGGCAGGATTTTTTTCTTTTTAAGAACCGCAACCAGGAGGTCGACAAATCTTTCAGGATCCGGATGAAGTTTGTTGTCGCCGCCTGGCTTGCTTTTAGTTTCTATGTTATAAAAGACCTGTTTTTTACCAGTAGATCTAATATAGTTTTGCACCGAATCGATTACTTCAGAAAGAAGAGGTATGTGCGTTTTAATCTTTTTCTGTTGAGGGTAATTTGGATTGCCCTTTGACCCAGGATCAAATTTGGCGATCTCTGCATAGGTCATGTTGAACAGCGGGAATTTTTGATTGTCGCTACCCGGTATAATGTTCCCATCTGGAGCTATAGTAAATAGCGGGTTTATATAATTATCGTGATACAGAATCACCTTTCCGTCCGAACTGACGTGAGTATCCATTTCTAGAGTGGTGACACCCAAATCGACAGCATCTTTCATTGCAGGGATGGTGTTTTCGGGCATTACTCCCCGTCCGCCGCGATGTGCTTCCGTTGAAAAGGAAGGAAATTCGATCGTTGAATTATTGGGTATTCTGCTCGTGCACGCCACAGAGAGGTTAATCAATAATCCTGCAAAGGTTAAAAAATTCTTCATTTTTTTTTTGTTGAGATAATTAGTTTAAACATAAAAAAGGATACTCGATAGAGTATCCTTTTTCTGTCTTATTAGGGTGTTTATTTTTCCCACCAAACTTTGGTGTTTATATCATCACCTCCCATGCTGCTTACTGCTTTTAAATAATTAGCGTTATTATTCGTTCTGACAGTTACTGGATATTTAAATCTAACCGGCATTATTCCGTTATTCATTAAACCGGCACCTTTGGGCAGTACAGGAAGGCCGGTACGACGGTATTCGAACCATTGCTGATAGTCATTAAAATATAAAGCATAGTATTTTTGAAGCATAATTCGCTCCAAGGTGCCGTTGTAAGCAGTCTTAGGGTTTGTGAAATAATTTGCAGGCATAACTGCTCCCCATTGTTCAATTGATGCTTTAACACCATTCTGATAGAAAGTTTGTGCGCTACCGGTAATCTTCCCTTTTTGGGCCAGCTCAGCCTTAATTAGTTCAACCTCCGCATATGTCATAATTACCCCCTGCATTGGATTGGTAGGAGTAGCAACTACAAGTGCTACATTGGCATTTGATGGCTGATATGCAAACTGGGATTCAGGTCCGGCATAGGCGCTGGGAATACCTTTATAACCTATAGTAGCGGTACCGGCTGCGTTTCTTGCAAGAGTGTTCCACCTTGCAAGCCTTGGATCGTTAAAATCATTAAGGTTATCAATATGAAAGGCTGCCGATGCTCTGAAAGTCGTAAAATCAATCGCACGTCCCCATGGAGATATGTTTGGAACTTCTCCGGTGATTTTCAGGACAGCAGCGTCCGAGTTGTTGGTAAATATAGGATTAGCCGCAGGGTTGTTAATTATTGCAGCCAACTTTGTAAACGAATCCATTTCAGGCTTATTGGATACCCTTAATAATAAACGCATACGCAATGAATTGGTAAATTTTCTCCACAAGCTGATGTTATTGCCATATAGAATATCGGTTCCATAAATCATCGGCCTTGAAGTGACATACATCGTATTCGCTCTTTCCAGATCTGCAAGAAGTGTGGTATAGATCTGTTTTTGGGTATCGAAAACTGGAGTATATAAACCTTCGTCACCTTTGACGGCTTCAGACATTGGAACATCGCCGAAAGCATCCGTCAAGTTAGAGTAAACCCAGGCATTCAGTGTTAAAGCGATTGCCTCATAATTAGGGTCCTGAGCTGCAACTGCGGCAGCGCGCATTTCCTTAATATTATTAAGCCAACGGTAGTAGGTATTCCAGGTGGAGTTTCCTGCTGCTTCAGAGACATCATAACGGTGAATACCACCAGCTACGCTTGGATATGGAATTTGTACCTGCATAATTTCAAATGTAAAAGCTTCAGCACGTTCTGTATTGAATGACGTCACCTCATAGATGATCGGGTTTAGCAGAGTACCCGGGCTTATTTTTTCGATTTTATTAGGATCCGTATTGATCTCTTCAAAGTCTTTAGTACATCCAATCATCATTGATGAAAGTACCAGTATTGCAATTATTTTATTGAGACGATTCATTTTCTTATTTAGCTTTAGACTACGGTTAATCTTCTTAAAACCTAACGGTTAAATTCATTCCAAACGTACGCATGGATGGCAACTGTCCTATTTCGATGCCTGGAAGGATAGTCGAGCCATTTAAAGCAGCGACTTCAGGATCGAATATTGGAACTTTTGAGAAAAGGGCCAGGTCACGTCCGTAGAATGCAAGTGAAGCATTGTTGAGCTTAAGTTTTGAAGTAAACTTCGCCGGCAAAGCATATTCCAAACGTACTTCACGAAGTTTGATAAACGACGCATCGAATGAATTCGATTCCACGTTTGCACGTCGGTAATAATCTCCATAATATGTTGCAGGCGCTACTTGCCTGGTATTTGGAGTAAAAGTGCCACCGGGACCGGCAACCACACCTTCGCCGATTACAAACCCTTGCTCGCGCCCAGGAAGAGTAGCTTTCAATTTTCCCTGCTCCATCATTTTGTGATGAGTTTGAGAATAAATCGTGCCTCCGTATTGTCCATCGAATTGGAAACTAAAGCGGTAGCTTTTGTGTTGGAATTCATTTGTAATTCCTCCTCTCCAGTCTGCATAAGCTTTACCAATGTATTGAATTTCAGAAGGGCGCGCAGGTAAGCCTGCAGCAGTATAAACAATTTGTCCGTCTGGTGAGCGAACGAAACCGAATCCGTAGATATCGCCAGTCGTACCGCCAACCCGGGCTTGAATCGTGGCATTACCTCCGTATCCAATATCTTGCTTATCAGAAAGCCCTTCAGCAAGTTCAAGTACTTCGTTGTTATTGGTTGACCAGTTTATTGTGGTATTCCATTTGAAGTTCGGGGTGTTGATTGGCTTTCCACCTAACAGAACTTCAATCCCTTTATTCCGAACTTTTCCGGCATTTAACACAGCTCTCGAATAACCTGTGGTTGGATCAAGTGGCACGTCGAGGATTTGATTCTCGGTAACGTTACTATAAACAGTGAAATCCATGGTCAATCTCGAGTTGAAGAGATTGTACTCCATGCCAGCCTCATAACTGGTCGTGATCTCTGGCTTGAATGTAGCATTGTGCAGCGTTGTAGGTACAGAGGCAGAAGCAGCGAAATCACTATTGCCATAATATTTACTGGTTTTGTAAGGATCCGTATCATTTCCTACCTGCGCTGCCGACAACCTTAGTTTCGCATAAGTAAACGCTGAAGGAAGAGTGAACATCTCATTCAAAATGAAACTAGAGCTTACAGAAGGGTAGAAGAACGAATTATTCTGTACTGGCAAGGTACTTGACCAGTCATTCCGACCGGTAACATCAAGGAATATCATGTCTTTCCAGGCCAGGGAGGTGAATGCATAAACACTGTGAACTTTTTTATTCAGGTAATTCGTGCTCATTATCGGATTGCTGACTCCATTGCTCAATTTATAAACCCCTGGAATAATGAGCCCGATCACAGAACCATTAACCCCCGTATAACGACGATTGAGAGCATTTGCACCACCTGATACACTGAAGTCAAAATCCTTTGAAAGAGCAGTTTTATAGGTCATCAAAGCGTCTGTGTTAACTTCAAAGTTGAAAATATTCTGCTGTCTCAGATATCCCCTTCCAAAGTTTGCCGTGCTGTATGGACGACGCTGATCGCGATCTTCATTAGTCATGTCCATTCCTGAGCGAAGCATAATGCTGAACTTGCTGTTTACATCATAGGTCGCCTGGATGTTACCGACAGTTTTGTAATTGTTTACCGCATTGGTCATTTCATGAGCAATGAGAAAAGGGTTGTCAATAAAGCGACTGAACGGATGAATCTGTTCGACCTGAAATTGTCCTGGTTCCCAAATAGGACGATACCAGTCAAGATCCACATTTGGATTCTGGAAGATCATGAAATAGGAAATCGACTGGTTATTATAACCGGTTGCAGGCAGGTTGTCACTTTTCTTATTCGTGAAATTAGCTTTAGTGGCAAGTCTTAATTTTGGTGAAAGCTTGTAGTTTAAGCTCAGTGCAGCAGTAAGACGTTCATAGCCCGTGTTCGGCATTATCCATTCATTCTTTGAATGTGTAATCGATGCCCTCGCGGTAGCAACGTCAGTGCCACCGTCAAATGAAAGACTGTTTGTAATGGTAGAACCTGTCCGCCAGAAACTGGTAACATTGTCTGTATAAGGTACCCATGGAACGCGCGTTGCGGATTGCGTCCCGGTCACCGGATCATACTGGAAATACGATTGACCATTGAATTTCGGACCAAAAGCACTACTTGTTCCTCCAGTACTTGCTCCGTCAGCAGAAGCTCCGTAAGAATAATAAAGTTGGCTTGCCGGCCGGATCGTTGTACCCGTACCCTGGCCGTATTCATGCTGATAATCAGGCCATCTTAAAACGTCATTTAAACTATAATTGGTGTTTAGCGAGATCCCTATTCCTTTGTTTCTTTTGCTTCCCGACTTTGTGGTGATGATTAAAGCACCATTTGCAGCCCGGCTTCCATATAGTGCTGCTGCACTTGCGCCTTTAAGTACAGTTACACTCTCTATGTCATCAGGATTTATATCTGAAATACCATTTCCGAAATCCACAGGCACATCGTTACCGGATCCTGCACCGTATGCGCTGCTAACCCCAGATGAGGTCAATCCGCCACCTACAGGAATACCATCCAGAACAATTAATGCACCATTATTATCTGAATTCATGGAAGTTTCACCCCTTAGAATAATCTTAGTGGAGTTTAATGGCCCGGAGCCCGGTGATACAACGTTAAGCCCTGCAACTTTACCTGATAAAGCACCAACCCAGTTATTGGATCGGGCATCATTTAATGCATTCTCCTTTAAGGTTTGGGTCGCGAAACCCAATGCTTTCTGCTCCCGTTTGATACCTAACGCGGTAACTACAACCTCATTCAGTGCATTGTCTGAACGGCTTAAACGGATTGAAAGATTGTTATCAGTTGCGTTGAATACCCTGGATACAGTTGTGTACCCGATCATGCTGAAACTTACGCTAGTACCCGCTGGAACTGTTATTCTGAAACGACCGTTAAGATCCGTCACTCCCAGTGAACGTCTTTGTGCATCGTTGATGCTAACTCCAATAAGGGTTTCTTCATCAGTATTATCTGAAACTATTCCACTGAGGGTAATACTTTGCTGAGCCTTTAGATCCTGGCCAGTTAAAACATTAAGTGTAAGTAAGATCAATAGGCATTTGGCTATCATTTTTCCACATCCGCTGCTCGATAAATTGAAGAAGGTTTCCTTCCATGCGACTGGTAAAATTAAGTTTTGCCATTGCTTACCGAAAATTTCAGTAAATGTTTTGTTCATAATGCAGTCATTTTAAGAAAAATAGAGGATTTTGTATTTCGTTTTATTTCAGTTTAGCTTGAAAAGCTTATCGGTTTATTATTAAATGTTTCGAATTGATTTAATAAATAATAAAACGAAACTATGAACAAAATCCTAGAAAATCGAAAAAAGTTTTAATTTTAATATTGTGTTAATATTATGCGACTGAATTAGCCTTCCTGAATATTTAGAGTGCACTTCTTAACATTCGCTTAACGAGGATTTAATATCAACTTTTATTTCGATTGGAGGTCTTCAGTAAGGCTCTCGCAATGCAAAAAATGTTTGAATTCAGAAGTCTGATTGGAAATCTATTATATCTCATAATTAATACCGCTGACCTCCGACTAAGCCATAACCATATCCAGTTTTATTGGAAGGTCATAAATACGTTTGCCCGTAGCGTGGAAGATTGCGTTAGCGATCGCAGGGGGAACACCCACAATGCCTATCTCACCAATGCCTTTTATCTGGAGATCGTTAACAATTGTATCTTCTTCGTCTACGAAAATTACATCAAGATCATTGATATCCGCATTTACGGCAATATGATATTCTCCCAGGTTGGAATTCATAATCCTTCCAAAACGGTGGTCAATTATACTTTCTTCGTGTAAAGTTTTGCTGATTCCCCAGACCATCCCGCCAAGGATTTGGCTGCGCGCAGTTTTGGGATTTATTATTTTTCCGGCGGCAATTGCAGTTACCACACGACATACTTTAACCGAGCCCAATTCTTCATCAACTTCAACTTCCACGAAAACAGCGCTATGAGCACTTCTATTATACTTTCGTTGTTTTAATGTGTTGGGCAAGCCGGTATTCCGGCTTTTGATTTCCATTTTGCCTGTTGATGCAACAATATCTGTCAGAAGCAGCGCCGAATTTGTTGTGTCTTTTATACGCAAAGTATCCCCGGTAAATTCCACCTCCTCCAGGTTCATTTTGTGAAATACTCCAGGATTCATTTTCTTTGCCTGTTTTAAGATACTTTTTTTTAAACCCTGACAGGCGGTATGAACAGCCATTCCGATAGTCGCAGAAGTAAAGGATCCTCCTTGAATAGGTGCAATAGGCATATTGGAATCTCCTAGCCTAGACTCCACATTTGATATATCCATGCCCATACAGTCAGCAGCTATTTGCGCCATGATCGTATATGTTCCCGTGCCTATATCAGCAGTAGCACTGCTTACAATCAATTTACCGTCCGTTGTCAATAATGCTTCCGCCCGGGCAGGCAATTGTGATGCTTCCCAAATCCCTGATGCCATACCCCAGCCAAGAAGTTTACCATCCCTCTTCATTGAACGGGGTTGTGGACTTCGGTTTTCCCACCCAAAACGTTTGGCTCCCTGATGAAAACATTCTTTTAGTTCTTTGCTAGAGAAAGGTTTTCCACTGCTGTCATCGTGGTATGCATAATTATGTAGTCTGAACTCAATAGGGTCAATATTGCATTTGTATGCGAGTGCATCTATTGTACACTCGATTGCATGAAGGCCAGTCGCCCCTCCTGGCGCTCTCATATCCAGCGGGCTGGCCAGATCAAGGGGTACGAGTTTATATCCGAGCTTCACATTATTCGAGGGGTATAACTCATTAGACCAATTCACAACTACTTCTGAATAATCCTCGAAGCGGGATGTTTCGGCCGTTGCATCGTGATATAAGGATTGGATTTTACCAGTATGAATAGCGCTAAATCTAGTGTTCTGAACCGTTGCTGGCCGGTGGCCAAAGGTGAACATTTGGTGTCTGTTCATACTGACTCGAACCGAGCGACGCAGATCAAGGGAAGCCATTACTGCCAGAAACAATTGGTATTGGGGCCGTAATCCTGACCCGAAAGCACCTCCAACATAAGGCGATAAAACCCGAACGTTCTTAAAAGATTTTCCGAAAACATTCGCAACATATATCTGGCTATTCAGGGCACCCTGCGTCTTATCATATATAGTAAGTTTGCCATCCTGTTCGTAAATCACTGTGGATGCGAACATTTCCAATGGGTTGTGAGTTTCCATGCCATGAACAAATGTTCCGGATGCCTTTATCGGTGCATTATTAAATGCTAGTTCTGCATTTCCCTTTGCTTTAGGTGGACCCGGCTTGTAAATGGAAGCCAGTCCTTTTTTGGGCTTTCTTGCTTCCGACAGGTTCGACCTTAGATCGGTCTGATGTGGATCGCTTTCATATTGAATATCCACGAGCGTTGCGGCATATCGGGCAAGCTCAAAAGTTTCTGCAACTACAAGTGCAACAGGTTGTCCGTTGTAGTTTATTTTACGATCATGAAGTGGCCTGAACGGAACTCCAGGCGGGGCATCCATGTCAGTATATTTTAAATTAAGCCAGGCTGTACTTTCCCGGTTTTCATGTGTGAAGACTTTAATGACTCCTGTTATGGCGCTTGCTTTTTCTGTATTAATACTTTTTATTTTTCCCTTTGTGATGGTGCTATTTATGATATAACCATAAAGTAAATCGGTTATATTAAACTCAGCAGCGTACTTAGCTTCGCCCCTTACTTTAGCATGTCCGTCGATGCGATTAAGAGCTTGTCCGAAATACTTTTTTTCTATGCTCATATCCTTTCTTTGTTGACAGCTGTTAGGCAATTTTTAATGATTGCCCTTCTTGTGAGCTCGATTTTAAAAGTATTGTGTTCAAAGCCAGCTGCCTCATCCAGAATGATGCTCGCGACCTGTGAAAAAATCATCGAGTTAGGTTCTTTCCCAATCATGAAATCTTCGGCTTCTCTGTTTCTCCAGGGTTTGTGAGCCACTCCACCGAGTGCGAGCCTGGCATCCCGAATTAAGCCGTCCTCTAGTTTAAATGCTGCCGCCACTGAAACCAATGCAAAAGCATATGAACTCCGGTCGCGGAGCTTCAGGTAAGAGTAATGGAAATCGAAACTTTCATCCGGAAGATCTATAGAAGTGATCAGGTCCCCTTTTTTTAGATTATTATCCTGGTTCGGTGTATCACCGGGTAGTCGGTGGAAATCAATGAAATCAATAACTCTACCGCCCTCTAAACCGTGAATGTTTACCCGTGCGTTGAGCGCCGCAAGCGCAACACACATATCGCTGGGAAATACAGCAATACAATCTTTGCTGGTGCCAAGAACTGCATGGATTCGGTTGTATCCACCGATGGCAGAACAACCGGTCCCAGGTGCCCGTTTATTGCATGGTGTTGCTGTGTCATAAAAGTAATAGCACCGGGTTCGTTGCAAAAGATTTCCCCCATTAGACGCCATATTTCTAAGCTGAGCAGATGCTCCGGCAAGAATTGCCTGGGATAGGAGGGGGTATTGTTTTCGGACCCGTTCATTATAGGCAGTATCCGCATTCTTAACAAGAGCTCCAAGTCTTAAACCGCCATCGGCAAGTTCTGTGATAGACTGAATAGATTCAATTTTATTAATATCAATCAAGGTATCAGGCCTGGCGACATTCTCTTTCATCAGGTCGATAAGATTTGTTCCTCCAGCAATAAATTCGGCATTGCTATTTTTGCTGAAGTGGGCAGAAGCTTCATCTGCATTCGTAACCTTCAGGTAGTTAAATGGAACCATACTTGCCTTCTTTTACATCGACTATCGCCTTAACGATATTTGTGTAAGCCCCGCATCGGCAGAGGTTGCCACTCATTAATTCCCGGATGTCATCTTTTGTATGTGCATGGCCCTCCTGCAACATCCCAGCTGCCGAACAAATCTGACCCGGAGTGCAGTAACCGCATTGGAAGGCATCATGGTCCAGGAAAGCTTGCTGAAGCGGATGGAGCTGTTTAGTACCAAAACCTTCGATCGTAGTGATATTCGCTTTATCATACATTATTGCAAAGGTCAGGCAAGCATTAATCCGTTTTCCATCTGCCAAAACTGTACACGCGCCGCACTGCCCATGATCACACCCTTTCTTGGTACCGGTAAGATTTAACTGATCGCGTAAAGCATCCAAAAGGCTTACCCACGGTTCAACCTTAAGTGTTTCTGTTTTACCGTTGACATGAATCGAAATGAAATGCTTGTCCATTGGCTTTGCTTATTATGATTGATTTAAATGGGCAATGAACTTTCTTCTTTCATCCTATTTAACTTCGTAGGCGACGATAGTGTTTGAAAAAAATGTTGGAACGTAGACTGTTTTAGATTCTTTGTCGAAACCTATATCCGCAGTGTTTTTATTTGCAACTTTGGTATCAAGCAGCTTTTCTTTCGTTCCATCTGCATTTATATACCAAATCAGTCCTTCCCAGCAAGAAATAATATAATCTTCTCCCGATACATTTTCAAGTCCGTCAGCATTTCCATCCAATCCATCTACAATCATGGTAAGTGTCTTGTCGGCATTGACTTTATGCATTGCCTGGTTGTCTAAGACAAAAATGTCATCTCCGTTTATAAATAATCCATTAGGGCCATTAAGTTTATCTAGAAATAGCTCAGCCTTTCCATTCTCAAAGCGAAACACTTGTTTGCCTGGCGAATCGGAGACATATACTATACCTTTACTATCAATAGCAATATCATTAAGGCCAACTGAGCCTGCAACCGCAACTTTCTGCTCAATTTTACCGGAAGCAATATCAATAATTACCAGGTTGGTGAGGTCGGCAGCGTATAATTTACCATTATACATTCCAAGGCCTTTAGGTGATTCCAATCCGCTAACCCAATCTGTCGCGATAATCTTTCCATCTAATCCTACTTTACCAATTGATCCTTTTCCATCAGCTTTCCATGGATCCTGCCCGTCAATATTCGACACATAAAGCACATTATTTGCTTTATCAAGTAGAACTGACTCCGGTACTTTAAGCAAACTGTCGGTTTCCCATTTGAGAACCAGCTCATGTTTTGTTGAGTCAGAAGCTGATGTGGTGTCTGACTGCGATGTGTTTGTTTGGGAGGAATTGTTACAAGATGTGACCGCTATTGCTAATAAGAGTAAGACAGAGATGTTTTTCATACTTTTTGATTTTAATGGGTTTAAAAGGCAAGTTAATCAAGATGCACGATAAAAAATAAGCTGTCTCGTTTTTTTAAAAATATTTGACAAATAGAATATTTTCAAATGCTTAATGCTAAAGATTTTTTTCAGTTAAATATTTCCAGTATCGTTTTGGGACATGCATCAGGTGTAATTTCTGGTTCTTCCTTTCGGCGATGTTGACGTGCTTAAAATATTCACTCCAAAGCTTTTGATACAGGTGTTCATCTTCTTGAAAGATGTCTTCTTTATTTACATTATTTCCGGAATTACTGATCGTTACTTCGGACACAATTTCAAGATCATAGTAAATCCCGAAGTTCCTTTTCAGGTCGTAAATCAGCCAGCGTTGGTCGGCATACCTGTTTTTGAAATGCTTGGCTATAAGCGGAAGAACATTAAAATCCGGCTCAACACTTGCATAATACAAGCCATCTTTGGTTAATTGAAAACGGACAAAAGCTTCCATTCTATGCTTTTCGCGATGAACCATTTTGTCGACCTGGCTTATCCGTAATACTGTTGGATTCGCATAGGCATATTCTGGCGATTCGTCCATCTCGAATGTAAGACGAATAAAACCACAAATAACGTTTTCAATTTGCGGTAATTCGGAGAGATAACTTGAGTAGAGGCTACTCATTGATTTTTTGGAAATACGTTGTGCAAGTCCTGCCCATACCCTTTTAGCGCGTGTTTCATCACTATAGACCCTCGAGGCCGTACTAAAAGCGTCAGGTTGGAAGTGATTTTCGCGCACAACTTTGACATCTCTAAGTTTTTTGTCGAAAATTTCAAAAACACAGCAAAGGACACCAGCCCATGTGCCGTCGAAAATTAGAGTGGTCATAAATTCCTTTTTTATTAAGGGATTTGGCTGGCCTAAAAAAGCACTAGTTGGTCCACGTCAGTTTTAGAGTACTTGCTTTGAGATTCCGACAGGATAAACTGTCTGATCTTTCCTTCAGTTAGATCCCGCCGTTCGTATGTCTTACTGTCGCAGGTTATGAAATACTTGGCACGGTTGAGCGCTACACCTATCTTCTTTAGATGATTCCAGTTTAGTTTTTGAAACTTCCTTGCTTGAGTAATCTTATTAGCTGATTGCCGGCCGATCCCCGGGATGCGCAAAATCTGTCCAAAATCTGCCTTGTTAATATTTATTGGAAAGAGACTTAAATTTCTGAGCGCCCAGCCTAATTTGGGATCAATGTCCAGGTCAAGTGTTGGATTGGCTTCGTCGAGTAGTTCCCTTACATTAAATCCATAGAAGCGCATGAGCCAGTCTGTCTGGTAAAGCCTGTTTTCCCTAACCATTGGTACAGCAGTTCCGATGCCAGGCAAACGCTTGTCGTTACTGATAGGCACATATCCGGAATAGTACACTCGCTTTAAGTTGAAACGTTTGTAAAGTTTATCAGCAGTATACATGATATCCCGATCAGTTTCTTTGCCGGCGCCAATTATCATCTGACTGCTTTGTCCTGCAGGAGCGAACAGGGGCGTGCTCTTAAATAATTTTTTCTCTTCGGTTTTTAATATTATCTCGTTTTTCAGGTAATCCATGGGTTGGATCATGTCCTTCCGATTTTTGTCAGGTGCTAATAGTTTAAGCCCGCTTTCGGTCGGAATCTCAATATTAACACTTAGCCGATCCGCATATAGACCCGCTTCATGCATTAGTTCATCGCTTGCACCCGGGATAGATTTTAAATGAATATAACCGTTGAACTTGTGTTCTGTGCGAAGTTTTTTAGCCACCTGAACTAAACGCTCCATAGTATAATCGGCATCTTTGAAAATCCCGGAACTGAGAAAAAGTCCTTCAATATAGTTCCTGCGATAGAAATTTATCGTAAGATCGACTACTTCCTGAACCGTGAACGAAGCTCGCTTAATGTCGTTACTTTTTCTGGTGACACAGTAAGCACAGTCAAATATGCATACATTAGTGAATAAGATTTTCAGGAGGGAAACGCAGCGCCCATCTTCCGTATAGGTGTGGCAAATACCGTTACCCGTATCTCCTAAACCCTTGTTCTGATTTTTACGGGTGCTTCCACTTGATGAGCATGATACATCGTATTTTGCAGCATCCGAAAGTATCCTTAACTTTTCAACTATCCGTTCTGACATGATGTAAAAATACTAATAATATTAGTATTTTTCCGGATATTTATAAC
>NZ_JBASJU010000316.1:0-56756 GCF_049655485.1 Daejeonella sp. | reverse complement strand
AAGGTTTGCTGTAGGGGAAGGAGTCGAACCTTCACGAAGCAGTTATTTCCCTTTTACGGTATTTCCCAAATCTTCGCCACCGAGACGAGGAGGTGTGTCTGCCAAATTTCACCACCCTACAGTGTGTAAGCGCTCAGTATTTCCCGATTGCTTGATACAAATGTAAAGTAATGGCCAATTCCTTGCAAATATTTTAATGATTTAGTTGTATTTTTATGGATTTAATAATTAATTTAGCCGTACATTAAAAGTTTTATAATTAGTAATGGAAAATCGTCCCCAAAATTTCGAACCTGATAATCTGGATTTGCAGATCCTTGCCGTACTTATGGAAGATGCTACTCTCCCCTATACCGAAATTGCGAAAAAGCTTATCGTTTCGGGAGGTACTATCCATGTACGGATGAAAAAAATGCAGGACATAGGGGTAATAAAAGGATCTCATCTGATGATAGACCCTCAAAAAATAGGATACGATATCTGCGCGTTTCTGGGAATTTTCCTGGAAAAGGGCTCGCAATACAAGGACGCGGTGGAAAGTCTAAGAAATATTAAAGAAATTGTGGAGCTTCATTATTGCACTGGATCATATAGCATGTTTGCTAAAATCATTTGCAGGGATACTAATCATTTAAGGCATGTACTTAATGAAGACATTCAGGGGGTAAAGGGGATACAGCGCACGGAAACCTTTATTTCACTTGAAGAAAGCATAAAACGCCAGATCACATTGGAATAAAAAAAGGCAACACTTTTTAGGTGTTGCCTTTTTTATATTCTTATTAACTCCTATTTAGTTTCTAAATACATCACGCTTTTAACAGCAGCAATAACTTTTTCCGCATTGGGAAGTGCTTCTTTTATTAAGGTTGGAGCGTAAGGCAAAGGAACATCAGCACACGCTACCCGAAGAACTGGCGCATCAAGGAAATCAAAAGCATCCTTTTGGACTTTGAACGCAACTTCTGTAGCAATTGAACCTAAAGGCCATGCTTCCTCTACGAATACCATTCTATTAGTCTTCTTAACAGAAGCAATGACAGTATCGTAGTCAATTGGACGAACTGTGCGAAGATCGATCACTTCGGCGTTGATGCCTTCTTTAGTAAGTTCTTCAACAGCTGGCATTACCACTCGTGAGAGCATTTTTCCGAAAGTGACGATAGTTACATCTGTCCCTTCTTTAACTATGTTAGCCTTACCTATCTCGATATAATATTCTTCTTCAGGAACTTCACCTTTATCTCCGTACATCACTTCGGATTCCATAAAAATAACCGGATCTGGATCAATGATCGCTTGTTTCAACAAGCCCTTAGCTTCATATGGTGTAGAAGGAACCACTACTTTCAGCCCTGGGCAGTTAGCATACCAGTTCTCAAAATTCTGCGAATGCTGTGCACCAAGCTGTCCTGCATTACCGGTTGGGCCACGGAAAACTATAGGGCAGGAAAATTGTCCTCCGCTCATGGAGAGAACTTTTGCAGCTGCGTTGATAACCTGATCAATTGCAACAAGAGAGAAATTGAAAGTCATGAATTCGATAATCGGATTCAATCCATTCATAGCAGCACCGATTCCGATACCTGCAAAGCCAAGTTCGGCGATTGGAGTATCAATAACGCGTTTAGCGCCAAACTCATCAAGCATTCCCTGACTTACTTTATATGCACCATTATACTCAGCAACTTCTTCACCCATTAAAAAAATCTTGTCGTTTTTCCGCATTTCCTCATTTAATGCTTCACGGAGTGCTTCTCTGAACTGTATTTCTCTCATCTGTAAAATTCAAATTTTGGAACAAATATACCTATCAATTACGAATTATCAATTACGAATTACGAGAGCGAATGTAAAAATCAGGATTGCTTGGCAGACAATTGAATACTGCCGATAATCTTGCATATCTCTTCGGTATGGTTGATCAAGCTGGTACTCATATCTAAAGTAAGATACCCAGTAGCTAAAAGCAATTTCAACCAATACTTCGTTTCCCGAGCTTCCTTATATGCGATTGAGAGTTTTGATATAAAATCAGCTTTTGACTGAGCGCCGATAGCTTGCTCGACATTTGCGCCAATTGAAGTTCCGCTGCGAAGAAGCTGTTTCGAAAGTATAAACTCATGTCTCTCTTTCTGAAGAAATTTATAAGCATCGACAATCCTAATGGCGAAAGAAAATGATTTATCCTGAATAATGTTATCCCGTTCCATCTACAACCATGGAAGTATAATCAAACTTACCATCATGCCTTCAATACATTGTTAAATAAGAAAGTTTTGGTACTTCTATCAAGTTTACGGTATTAAAACTATCTTGATTACCCACTTTCGTAATTCGTAATTCGTCACCTCTGACAAATCTTCCTAAACGCACAATACTTACAAGTTTCCAGATTCGTAGTTTGCCGGAAAGGGATACTCAAATCAAACAGCTCGTTTAGCTTTTCGGAAAGTTTCAATTCGAACTGTTCTTTGAAATAGTCCAGGTTTTGGTCTGAAAGTTTTAATCCGCCCTTCTTTTTTTCGCTAAATAAGGTTCCGCTTTTAAAGTCTTTAACAGTGTAAAGATGAGGTTCAACATTTTGAACGGCTTTCGACTTTTCATAGACATAAGTGTAGAAAAGTGTTTGTATAAGCGCCTTATTCTGTCCTTTCCCTTCTTCCATAAAGAGACTGTCAAAATCATTATACTTAAGCTGGTCCTTCCCGGTTTTATAGTCCACAATCCGGACCTTTCCATTATGTGAGTCAACTCTATCTATAATCCCAAATAACCTCACCTCTTTACCACTTCCAGCCATATCCAGTTTGAATAAGGGGGTATAACTTTCTTTGTTCTCCAGCTCTATGATCGTAAAGGGGGCGAGCTTTTCATCATGCCGTATGATCCGCAATGCATATTGTTCAATAACTTTTAAAACAATCTGCTGTAATGCATTCTGTTTCCGAATGACATTTTTTGGGTCATTATTTAAAGCAACTGCAAGAGCCTCCTCACACATCGCTGGCAATTTCTTTTCCTGGAATTTGAGAAACTCAGCTGTAACCTCACTGCCGACTGAACTTTTGTAAAAACTTTCCATTACTGTATGAAGCATCGTTCCAACGAGGTTTGATCCGATCTGGTCCGGTAGATCTTTGGGCTCTTTTAACCCTGCAATTCTGCTGTAGAAAAATTTTAATGGACAATTGACATAATCAGTAAATGCTGTAGCTGAGATTTTCTTTTCATACTTTTCTTCCGGGTTTCTCAGGAGAAATTTTTCCAGTCTCTCTTTAACAATCCCAATTTTTTCAACGATTATTTTTTGTTCACTGTTATTATCTACAGGCTGGTTCTGCTGGACAAGCTGAGTAAAGTGGCAATCGGTCTCAAATTGAAGCTGTTTGATAAAGCGGCTTTCCTCTCCAGTGCTTTTCTCGTCTGTGATACCATTATAAACGAGAGTAACTTTCTTTGCACAATGAAGCAGGCGGTAGAAAAAATAGGAGAATATAGCATTCTGATTTTCAAGTACTGGAAGGCCAAATGCCCTTCTCACATTATCAGGAATAAAAGACGGGGTGATGCTGACTTTGGGCAATACCCCTTCATTCATTCCCAAAACTATCAGTTCATCAAAATCAAGGCATCGGCTTTCTAATAAACCCATAACCTGCAGCCCAGATAAGGGCTCGCCATCGAATGGTACAGACAACCCTGCCAAAGCCCTTCTTAATGTCCTGAAAACAAATTTAGGCCCCATCTCCACAGAAGCTGCCTCATTTTCGAGTTCTTCAAAATTATCGGACATCATATTCAGGGCTTTAACAGCTTCGGCAATAAGGAGGCTATCCAGCTTACGAAGTTGTTCAATCTCTGCTGATAATATGAGTAAAAGACTGCCAAAATTCCGAATAGTGTCTGAGGCACTTTTGTACAGCGAAAAACTCAAGTCACCAGTTTTACCAAGCCTGCGAAGTTCCTCCAGATCAAACCTTGCCTTTTTTCCATCCACCATTTCTGTGTGAATGCGGCTTCTCTGATCTTTGTCAATATTGATCAGGGGATTAAGAATAAAGGTTAGCACCTTGTGATATGAAATTGTGTTCTGGTCACCTGAAGCAATTTCCTCCTGGATATCGAGCCATAAATCACATAGGCCGAACACTGCCGACTGCTCAAACGGATAACCCATTGTCACATTCAAAGTCTCATCAGAAATTGTTTGTAATACTGGCAGAAGCAAGGCCTCGTCAGCCAGTATTATTGCTTTCGTGTCCGCATCTTCCGCTGACCTTGATGAAAAGAGATTACCCAGGAGTTTTCCCTGAGCAACATTACCTAAAGCCTGAACAATTATAAATTCCTTAGAGGGATCATTTATCCTGCTTAAGGAGTTTTCGAATTGGTTTACTAATCCAACGGTTGTAATGTTTCTTCTTATAAAATGACCAGCTTCCTGCTTTGGGTCCGCAAAATAATGCTCGTCAAGATCAAAATAGAAAGAACAGAGACCCTCATCCTGCCACTTTTTAAACAACAATTCCTCAGCTTTGGAAAGTGCATTAAATCCAACAAACACAACATGAGAAAATTGATTCAAAAATTCCGGAACTTCCGAACTGCCTTCTGCCAGGTTGCGATACATTTTTGCACTGCTCACAAGGTTTTGTGAAGCCAGCTTTTCATGAAAGTTTTTGTAAAGGAGCGGCATCCTGTGCCACATCTCAATGAATTTTTCCTGGATCTTACTTTGCTTTTCTCCTGAAAAAGAAGACCAGAAAGACTTCATAAATTCAAGCTGTTCTTCCTCAAAATTGGGAAACTGATGCTGCAATTCAGCGATGCTGCCAATCAAATTGAATACTTTAGCAGGATCTGCCAGGTAATAATCGATCTGAGAAAAATCAGATACGATTATCTCTGCAAGAGGATAAAAAACATCCGCGCTTACAGGTTCTTTGCCTTCTGATTTAAGCAGAATATTATATTCTGTAAACAGGACAAAGAACTGCTTCAGCTGGGAGGCACAAACCTGATTTGTAGAAGCCGAAAAAAACTGCTGTATAGTGTAGAAGTGGGGGCTCCAAATGGGCTTTCCGCTGATTTCGGAAAAATACTTCTTTAAAAATAGCTGAGGGCGTTTGTTGTTGAAAACGATTGCCACGTTTTGAAGATCGCTTCCAAAACTTTTAAGCAGGTCGCCTGCAACACGATATAAAAACTTATCCTCTGCCATTAACCAACTTTTTGAAGCTTCCGCTCTTGTGCATACCACAGATATGCGTGAACTTCTTTAAAATCACCCATTTCCATTAAGCTGTCACGATAAGAACTAATATCACCAACATATTTACTCTGTTCATTGCCAAACTTGAAATCGAGCAGGATAGCATAATCCTCAAAAACAAACAGTTTGTCGGGTCGTTTAACTACCCCTTTACTTAATATTATATCCTTTTCACTTATTACGTTTTTTGCAGTCCTAAACCATGTATTTATTTCAGCCTGCATCAGCACATCTATAACTGTAGTTTTTATTTCAGCCTTCTCTGCCTCTCGTATCAGGCCATCCTGCACCTTTTCGGCGATAAGCTTATCGAGCGAATCAATAGTATTAATGTTTTCCAAAAGCTCATGCAACACAACTCCCTTCCTCTGCTTTGCATTAAACCAGGTATCTTGATTTGTATTATTCCTTTTGAAGCATTCTGTCAGTGACTCGTTAATTTGATATTTACTAATAACCAAAGGCGCGTCTTCCAATTCAACGATCTGTGCAGGTAATTCAACGGCATCACCAAAAACAAAAGTCTGATCTTCTTGTACAAAACTTGGATCTCCGTCGCCAGCAGAAGCCAAAAGGTCAGATAAAACAATTTGAATATCATTGATAGGCCCTTTCTTTGGCTTGGAGCCGAGTTTTGGACAAATCATACACAGATAGTCCTTTGCCCGGGTGGTAGCCACATAAAGAGTATTGATAATGTCCATGTAATTGAGGAGCATTTCTTCAAAATAATTCTCCGCAAACGAGGTTGATGCCAGAATTTTATTATAGTCCACCGGTAGCAGTTTAAATTTTCCGAAACCTGCAGCGTCTGCGTCAACCCACAACAATTTTTTAATATAGCCGCCGGATGTGTTTAGCTTCCAGGTGATAAACGGAATGATTACTGCTCTGAATTCAAGCCCCTTGGATTTGTGAATCGTCATAACCTGAACCGCATCCTGATTCAGTGACGAAGGTAGAGCCTTAAATGACCCTTCAGTATCCCACCACTCTAAAAATGCCCCAATACCTTGGTCTCCACCCGAAGAAAACAACGCTATCTGATCTCTGAACGCAAGTAAGAAAGGGATGTGACTTGTAGTATCGCCTTTTCCTAACTCATAAATATTGATCAGTTTTTCGGTAAGCTCGGAAACAGGTAAAGCTCGAAATGATGGAAACTCGCTGCATAGCCTTGGGGGTAATATGTTTCCAAGTTCTACAATGTTCTTTGCTGAAAGTTCAATCCAGTCGCTAGCTTTTAATTCAACTAATTCGCTATTCTTATTCCTTATCTGATGCCAGAGACGTGCACATTCTGTTTTGAAAATACCATTTTCACGCTCATGAACGGAGAATAGTCTAAAAGTGCTAATCAATAGTTGAACTGCAGGATTATTTTCAATTTTCAAGGCTTCGCCAGAAATAACCTGAAAGGTTTTCCCGGCAGCTATACTTAATTTATCCTGATTGCTCTTGATGAACATACAGCTCAAAATCTCCTCGGCTTCCCGATTGGTTTTCACAAGAATGCCGATTTCTTTCATGGCGACGCCCGCTTGAAGTAATTCAACCAGCTTGGTAACGGTATAAGCCGCGGCCATGGTTTGATCCTCTTCCTCCTCAAACTCTTCATCTTTAGAAAAGAACTTTATCTCGACTTTCCCTCCTGGGGAAGTGGTATCTGTTACATTTTGAAAGCTTCCTTCATAAGCCTTTTCAATCAAGAGATTGTTTTCCCTTCCCCAAACTTCGTGCAAATGTTCCCGCGCATCTTCAGCGAAAACCCCGTTTATTATTTGCTGCAACATTCCCGGAAGCCGGGTATAAAGAAAATTATTAAAGCGGATAATATTCTCCGAGCTTCTACGATTAAACTCCAGATTTTCTTCACTAACATTGTCAACCAGCAAGTCATTTCGTAGGTTACTATGAAGGATTCGCCAGTCGCCGTTTCTCCATCGGTAAATCGACTGCTTCACATCACCCACCACCAGATGATCTGATTTATCCCCTCCACTTTCCGCAATTGCATTTTTAATTAAAGGAAGGAAATTCATCCACTGGAAAGTACTTGTATCCTGAAATTCGTCGAAAAGAAAATGCTTGTATTTATTCCCGGTTTTTTCCCAAATAAATGAAGGATTTTCAATATCAGATCCGGTTATACCTTTTAAAAGCTGCTGGGCATCACTGATTAGCAAGGTGCGGTTTTCGGAACGATAATTTTTTAAAAGATCCGCCATACCCTGCATCAGCCGGAGGTACGAACTGTTCTTGCTTACAGCAAGATAGGTTTCATAGCGCTCACTCCCTTCGTTATAAACCTGGATTAAAGATTTAAGCTCCGGATTTAAGCTGTCGTATAAAGCTTGTATCCCGCTCCTGTCCTTTATAGATCCGTGGGGCCACTGATCAAAATCATCGACTAGTTTTCCCAGTGAATCAATGTGGGAAAAATCCTCATCCAGGATCTTTTGCAGCTTCAGTAGCGGATTTTTTGACTTGTTATTAAGTTCATCAGGCAGTATCGAGGATTCAACAAAAAGACTCTGAATGCGACTGGTTCTTTCTATGACAGTATCCTTAAATTCTTTAATCCCTGCGCCGACAACTTCTCTAAGACTATTGAATTCAGTTCCCTGCTGATCCCCCATTGCAAGCATAGCTTCCTGAAAAGGATAATATCTTTCCTTAAAAATCTCATCGGCGAGGTCTTTCAAAGCCCGTTGATAATCCCAGTCCTTTCCATCGCTGATGCGGTCGATCGCCAGGTTTGTGACCCATTCCAGGAGATCCGGATCATTTTCAAGATGGATATTTAATGCACGAATCAGCTCATCCTTGACTTTATCCTGGTTCATCTCCAGTTTATACCCGCTATCCAGATTAAGTTCAAAAGCAAAGCTTCTGATCAACTGCTGTACAAAACCATCAATTGTACTGATTGAAAAACGACTGTAATCATGTAGGATACTACTGTAAATCTGGGAGGCCTTTAACCTGATATCTATATCACTAAACTCAGGATAGTGTTCCCTGAGGATAGGGGCGAACTTTGATTTTTGGTATCCAGTCTTCGCCAATTCTTCCAAAGAACTCAGGATACGCTCCTTCATTTCGGCAGTGGCTTTGTTCGTAAAAGTAACCGCAAGAATTTCCTTATACTTCCCCGCACCGCTGAAGAGCAGCAACAGATAATGAGCAGTTAAAGTAAACGTTTTACCAGAACCCGCCGATGCACGTATCAGTTTAAGAGGTTTGTGTCGGACCATTATTTATTCTAGCTTAAGGTAAATTTTTTCAGGATTACCTTAAGAGCTGCCGGTTTATTACGTTTATTGAGTTATTCCATCTCCGTTTTTAAACGAAGAATTTATACTTACCGGTAGTTTGCCCTTTGCTTTGAGGCTTCCCGCAATCACCCGTGCGCTAGCCTTTTGGGCTTCTTCTGAGTTTTGGTAGTTTAGTATAATGGTTTCTGCCGCTTCGATACCTGGCAAGCCAGCAATAGCATATGGATTAGCAAAAACCACCATAGTGCTGTTCATTTTTGCAAGCTCAGCTATGAACAGTTTCATCGGGTTGTTATAATCCAGCACCGCCCCGGGGCGCCTCCGGGTATCTTGTATCCCTACGATTATCTGATCATAATTACGAAGTTCTTTACTAACATTAACTATGTCGTTATTCGACGCATTTTTTGGCAGGATAAAATGAACTGAATTGTCGAGCTGAGGCCTTACCATGGTGTGAAAGGTATTTGTGCCAGTAGCGCCCATACTAATAATAGCAGTCTTCTTATTTCTATCAAAATTCCTGATCTGACTGTCGCTGTTCAAAATGGTAACAGCGGCATCTGCCAGACGCTGATTTAAGGCCATAGACTCCGGACGATTAAGTTCGGGAACAACGTTTGTCGTTTTTAGAGGCTGCAAATTGTTAAGCCCCGCCCAATATTTAGCTATCAAGATTTTCTTTACACTTTCATCAATGCGCTCCCAACTTAAACGATTAGTCCGAATTGCCCGACGGACAAGTCTGATGGCCCTGGCCGAATTTTGAGAAAGTTCAATAACATCATTTCCGGCGATAATACCACGTACATCAGCCTCACCGCCTGGAAAGAACTTAACAACACCCTTCATTTCCATGGCATCTGAGAATATCAGTCCTTTAAAGCCGAGTTCTTCTTTAAGTATGCCTGTAACAATTGGATTTGAAAGAGTAGAAGGGAGATTTTTAGTATTATCTAGTGCAGGGATGTTCATGTGGGCTACCATCACGCCAGATGCATCCTGTTTTATAAGTTCCTTAAACGGATACATTTCAAGCGAATCTAACCGATCCCTGGTGAACGGCAGTTGTGGAAGATCGTAATGGCTGTCAACGTCTGTATCACCGTGTCCGGGAAAATGTTTAATGCTTACCAGGACATTATTATCCTGAAGCCCTTTCATGTACGCGGCTGCTTTTGCTGTCACATTATATTTATTGTCACCAAATGACCGGATACCGATTACAGGATTCTTTGGGTTGTTATTTATATCGACATCAGGAGCAAAATTAACATGCATGCCTAGTCTCTTAAAGTCGATGGCAATCTGCCTGCCCAATTCGTAGATGAGGCTATTATCCTGAATGGCACCTAGCGTCATCTGATATGGGTATGACATCGTGCTGTCGAGTCTCATTCCCAGACCCCACTCTGCATCCATAGCGATAAGCAAGGGTACCTTACTCAGCGATTGATATTTGTTAGTTAGAATCGCTTGTCTTCCGGGACCACCCTGAAAGAAAACCAAGCCACCTATATTCTCACGTTTGATAATTTGGGCAACGGAATCCTCGTACGCTTTTCCCTTGTCCGTATGAGCCCTGATCATAAACAACTGCGCTATCCTGTCGTGCCTGCTTAGTTTTTTGAACACAGAATCAACCCATGGATTCGGGTCATTTAGTGATTCGATATATGACTTCTTCGTTTGTCCCATAACAAGCGCGGGAGAAACAAAAAGAAAAATGAGCAACAGTTTTTTAAGCTTTAGGTACATGATTGGTGGTCAATAAAATTGGGTGATGATATTATCAAAGAAAAAAGTTAGAAACAGCAATATTAATAAAAAAGTTAGGCTCAAGCTTAAAGAAATGCTAAACATCCATACAGATACTTCGTCTTTTAGTCGCGGTTTTAGAAATCTGTAGAGTAAATATATACCGGCAATATTTAACAAGATATAAATGAAACACAGTAGAACTAAATACATCGGTGAAATAATTAACGAAATAAAAGTATAAATATATACGTGGATGTTCAAACAACCTCAACAATAACTGCAATATGAAAACCGTTCGACTTTTGGCATCATTTTTTCTTGGGTGCAGACAACTAAAAAAAAGAAAGATGAAGAAAGTATTAGTTTTAGCAATAGGCGTGATGCTTGCAGGAGCGGCAAACGCGCAAACATTCGGAATTAAAGGCGGGGCCAATTTCGCAAATATTATCAAAACTGGTGACGAAGAATTCAACACCGAAATAAAAACAGGATTTAATGCTGGAATATTTGCTGACATTCCAATTGTGTCGAGTTTAAGTTTTGCACCAGAATTGATGTTTTCCCAAAAAGGGTATAAAACTTCTGGGACAAGCTTATTATTCGGTCCGAACGAATATTCTGTTACAACCAATTTTATTGACCTTCCCATCCTTGCAAAGATTAATGCAACTAATAAGTTCAGTATCGTAGTGGGACCACAAGTTTCGTTTTTAACATCAACTACTGAAAAATTTACTCAGGGGTCTGACTCGTATAAAAACACCATTAGAGAAGAGAACGACAACTTGAGGAAAAGCCTATTTGGTGGAGTTGGAGGTATTAATATAGGTTTGACCGATGCATTAAGCCTGCAGGGGCGATACGCGATCGATTTCCAAAAAAACAATGGCAACGGTACATCAGAAACTCCCCTTTATAAGAATCAAGTGTTTCAGGCTAGCCTGGCTATAAAACTTTAGAAAAAAACGAGAGTTGAAGAAAGCCCCGGTTTTTAACCGGGGCTTTCTTATTTAATAGTATTCCAGCCCTAGATTCTAATTGCACTTTAAATAGCATTATTAGGTGTTTTCCAGTTTAATCTGTCAATACCAAATAACAATTGAATAAACCGCATCCTCATTCTTAATCACCACTTAAATTAATTATTTGAAAATCAGCACTCAGGTCGAATTCGCAAATATTTTGTTCCAAGAACTATTTTTTGGCATGATTGTTTACTAAAACCCTGTAATTAATTAAACATTGAATTTAAATACTATGAAAAAGATAATTGTATTAGGCGCAGCATTGCTATTTGCAGGTTTCGCTCAGGCGCAAAGCCCAAAATTTGGAATTAAAGCTGGATTAAATATTGCAAAATTTGCAGGTGATCCAGATCCTAACAGTGAGTTCAACACAGGATTGGCCGCTGGTTTTTTTACCAATGTGCCACTTTCTTCAGGATTTTCATTTGAGCCTTCGTTAGAATATTCTCAAAAGGGAGCTGAATATACTAGCAGAACTGGGAATGTAGACACTGAATTTAAAACCAAGATCACTTATTTGGATCTTCCTATCATGTTTAAGTACAATTTAACCCCGGCTTTTGGCATCCTAGCAGGTCCGCAGGTTTCGTTTTTCCTGGACCAGGAATCTAAAGTCGTTACCGGAAGTTCTTCTTCAACGTTCGAAGGTAACAACGATTCGTACAGAAAATCTCTTGCTGGAGGTAAAGTAGGACTAAGCTATAACTTCGGTGCTGTAATGATGAACGCCAGCTACGCAACTGATCTGCAAAACCTTTACAGCGATGATAACAGGGACTTGAAAAATCAGGTTATTAACGTTGGTCTTGCTTTTGGATTTAAATAAGCAAAGCTCCAATAAAAAAGCCCCTGATAAAAATCGGGGGCTTTTTTTATGTAAACAACTTTATGTTACTGTCCATTGATTTGGATCTCGGAAATTTTCCAGCCCGCATCAGTTTTCTTGAACTTGAAGGATAATTTATAAGTTCCGGAAATATCATCTCCTCCTGAAACTGATCCTTCAACGGTATAGTCTGCTGATCCAATTGCTTCCATTTCTGTAATCCCAAAGGATTTATTACCCACAGAAGATTTCTTGATATCATATACAGCACCTGTAAAAGCTTGTATAGTAGATTGTTTATTTATCGATTCACCAGTAGGCATATAGGTCATACATTCACCGGTCAAATTAGTTTCCATCCATTCTTTGTCCTTTTTTGACATAGCCAAAGCAAAACCATCAGCAAGTGAAGTAAGTTCTTTTTCGTCATCAATTATTAAATTAGAATAAGCCTGAGGGCCTACAAATAATACTATCAGGACAAGGATAATTACCTTCTGGATGAGTCTCATTCTTATAAATGTTTAGTAATTTCTGGAGACATCGGTGTAACTGCTGAACGGAATCTGTGGATAAGTTGTCCTTTCTCATCAATCAGAAATTTTTCAAAATTCCATTTTATTTCACCCGTAAAATCAGGATTTTTAGCTGTGGTCAGGTATTTGAACAAAGGACTGATGTCGTCGCCTTTCACGCTGGTTTTCTCCGCCAGGGGAAAAGTCACGCCAAAGTTTTTCTCACAGAATTCTTTAATGTTAAGATTTTCACCAGGTTCCTGCCCACCGAAATTATTCGCAGGAAATCCAATTATCACTAATTTGCCTTTGTATGCATTTGCAAGCTTTTGCAAGTCGGCATATTGTTTTGTGTATCCGCATTTCGATGCTGTATTGACTATCAGGATTTTCTTTCCTTTATATTTTTTCAGATCCAAGGTCTTTCCTTCGATATTTTGGACTTTGAATGTGTAGATCGTGGCTGGTGCCGTTGAGAGGATCATTGCGATAATTAATACAAGTGTTTTCATTTTTATTTATAGTTTATTTTGGTTAGAAGCGTGTTAAGCAGATTGTATCGGTATTAAACTTAAATGTTGGCTGGTCCAAAGCGTATAAATTTACTGCTTAAATTACGAAATATACAAACATTATAACTCGTAGTAGTATGATTATTACATAGATATGATTCAATGGCGCACCAATCATCTAACATACACTGCGTTTCCTATTGAGAAATTCTGTAAATAGCCAGGTAAACTGTCCAAAATAATTTCCATGCTTACAGAAAATAGATTATGAATTGTAAATTACCAGCTCAAATTTATATGTAAGCTTATGTTGAAGCCAATTTTAACTGTTTTAAGCCTGATAGCAGCAACTTCTATTTACGCACAGGATAAGCCCACGGTTTTTAAGGGTGCGCTTATTTATACCGTTGCAGGGCCGCCTATTCAAAACGGCACCTTAATAGTTCATAAAGGAAAAATCGTTAGTACAGGCCCTTCGGATATGAGAGTTCCATCCGATGCTGTAGTAATAGATGCCACGGGTAAAGTAATTATGCCCGGACTGGTTGACAGTCACTCTCATCTTGGCGGTCCGGATGGAGGCGATGCTTCAGCGGCCTTAAATCCTGACACAAGAGCAATGGATGCGATTAACCCAACGAGTGATGGATTTAAAAAAGCATTGGCGGGAGGAATTACTACGATAAATGTTATGCCTGGAAGTGGTCATCTCATGAGCGGGCAGACGGTTTACATAAAAATGCGGGAAGGTAAGATCATTGAAGATTTACTAATCACGAATGAAAAAGGTTTGTATGGCGGACTTAAGATGGCGAATGGAACAAATCCGATACGGTCAACGCCAGGGAATTTTCCAGGTACAAGAGCTAAAAGCGCAGCCATGATGCGGGACTTATTTACTAAAGCAGTTGAATATAAAACTAAGGTAGACAAAGCAGGCGGTGATGCTTCCAAAATGCCTGAAAGAGATTTGCGAATGGAACCACTCTTAGAGGTGATGTCAGGGAAGCGTGTGGTTCATTTTCATACTCACCTCGCAAATGATATCCTAACTGCCATTCGCTTGGGTAAAGAGTTTGGGTTTAAACCTGTTCTTCATCATGTATCTGAGGGGTGGAAAGTAGCCAAAGAGATAGCAGAAGCTGGAGTTTCATCATCCATTATAACTATTGATGCGCCGGGCGGAAAAACAGAGGCAATGGGATTATCCCTGGAAACTGGAGCCGCCCTGGAAAAAGAAGGTGCTGCGGTAGGGTTCCATACGGATGATGGCATAACGGATTCCAGATTGTTCATTCGTGGGGCTGCTTTGATGGTTAGAGAAGGTATGGGCAGAGAAAAGGCTATAGAAGCTCTGACATTAGCCGGTGCAAAAATGATGGATCTGGGAAGTAAAGTTGGCTCATTAGAAAAAGGAAAGGACGCTGATTTTATCATTTTGAATGGAGATCCTTTTAGCACCTATACCAAAGTAGAACAAACCTGGGTTGAAGGAGTAAAGCGATGGGACATCCAAAACCCTAAAGATAAGGCATTCTTAACCGGCGGATATGATGTTTTTTCACCTGTTCGAAGTGAATTTCATCATCATACCGGAGAGCAATAATTGGATTAGTGGTTGGTGGTTAGTAGTTAGATCGTAGAATTTAGAAGCTTAACTCCTGAAAAATCAGGTTAGCCGAAAGTTTACTCTTTTCAATATTTTTTAAAAGCAGCTAAATGACAATGAAAAACATTTTTACAATTTGTATTTTTTTAATTGGTTCTGCCTCCTTACGTGCGCAAATAGCCATTAAAGCCGAAACTATTTATACTGTTTCAGGAAGTCCGATCAAAAATGGTATTGTGTTGGTTAAGGACGGGAAAATTGAGAATGTAGGTACGGGTTTAACTATACCAGCAGGATATAAAACCTTTGAAACAAAAGTACTCAGCCCTGGCCTGGTAGATGCCAGGACCCTGGTTGGAATATCCGGTTCGCAAAATATTCCTACGGACCAGGATCAGCTGGATAAAACCAGCCCGATACAACCGGACCTTAGAGCAATTGATGCCTATAACCCAGAAGAAAACTTGGTTAAAGTTGTCCGTGATTACGGTATAACTACTATCCATACCGGACATGGTGTGGGCGCATTAGTCAGCGGACAAACCATGATTGCTAAAACAAAAGCAGGAACGGTAGAAACGGTAGTGATCCAGCCTTTAAGTATGCTGGCAATGACCCTCGGGCCATCCGTATCTTCCAATTTCTCATCTCCGGGCACCAAGGCGAAACAGATGGCCATGATCCGTACAGAATTTCTCAAAGCACAGTCTTACACAAAAAAACAATCAGACAAGGATACCAGTAAACGGCCTGCTGTTGACCTGAAAATGGATGTTTTGGCGAAAGTGTTAAACGGGGAAATTAAAGCTCTCATTACAGCGAATAGCAGCAATGATATCATGAACGCCATTCGCCTGGCAAAAGAGTTTAATTTTAAATTGGTGATTAATGGTGCAGCAGAAGCTTATCGCCTGATACCTGAAATTAAAGCAGCTAAAGCAGAAATTGTATTGCATGCAACTATGGCAAGAAATGGCGGTGATATGGTGAACATGAACCGGGAAAGCGCAGCCATCCTTACAGCAGCAGGAATGCCGGTGAGCATTGAAAGCGGTTTCGAGGCTTACGTTCCTAAAACACGTATCATCCTTTTTGAAGCAGGCCAGGCCATGGCCCACGGACTGTCATTCGATGAAGCACTAAAAACTATCACCTTAAATCCTGCGAAATTGCTTGGTATAGAAAAACGCGTAGGTAGTATTGAAAAAGGAAAGGATGCCGATTTGGTTTTATATAACGGTGACCCCTTTGAATACCTCACCAAAGTTTGTGTGGTAATTATTGATGGGGTTGTGGTGAAGGAGGAATGTAAGTAAGATATAAGCGAAGCGACTTTGCACAAGCTGGACCATAAAATTCACGGTCACAACAAAAGGAATAAAAATGTTAATAACCAAAGTGACTGGTTTTGAACAGGTTGTCAAAAAGACTTCAATAATGTGAATATGTTAAGAAAAATGCTTACAAATCTCGATCACTTCTATTAGATTTATATCAATAAAAAAACGCCGGGCTTTATAATGCTCACCCGACGTTTTAGTTCTTTCTCGGCGTTTTACTAAGTATAGCTAATGAAACTAACTTCGTATCCGGACTAAAAGAGAAAGAATTGTGACCCTCTAAATCACAATATTTTACAAACAAAGCCTTGTCAATGACAAGGCTTTGTTGTTTATCTTAATTAACTACATCCTCCCTGTGTACCACAGTTCAAACACTTATAACAAGTACCTGATCTCACCATAATGTGACCGCAGTTTCCGCAAGCCGGAGCATCGGACTGGCCGCCGCCTGAAATATCAAGAACTGGCTTTAACTTCAGCCCAGATGCTGAAACCGGGTCTGTGATGGCTGCCTCAGCAAATGTGTTCGATTCATCATTGTTCACATCTTCATCAGCCATTTGAGGATTTCCCAAAACCGCCTTCTGCTCAGTAAGTACATGCACCAGATCTGTACGGCTCAGGTATTCATAACCTAGCATCCTAAAGATATAGTCGATAATTGATGTTGAACTTTTGATATTATCATGTCCGCTAACCATACCGGATGGTTCAAAACGGGTGAAAGTAAATTTGTCAACAAACTCTTCCAATGGCACTCCATATTGAAGTCCCACAGAAACAGCAATTGCAAAACAGTTCATCAAGGAACGGAAGGTTGCACCCTCTTTATGCATATCCACGAAGATCTCACCTAAAGTGCCATCTTCATACTCCCCTGTGCGAACAAACACTGTCTGGCCACCAACAGCAGCTTTTTGGGTAAATCCGCCGCGTTTACCCGGCAGATTTTTACGTTCTACCACTGAAGAAAGTTGGCGCTTAAATTTAGTATCGGTTGAACGCTCAAGTATTGCCCTTGCAGCTTCAAGAACCTGGTCAGCAGTTAGATCACTTAACTTCACATTTCCAGCTTCGCCAAGTACTTCTTCTACGGTATCCAGCTTATCTTCCTTGCTGTCTGATGATTTTGTAGATAATGGCTGCGATAATTTACAACCATCACGATATAGTGCATTAGCTTTCAAAGCAAGCTTCCATGACAATTCATAACAGTCTTTGATTTCATCAACTGACGCTTCGTTTGGAAGGTTAATGGTTTTAGAAATAGCGCCCGATAAGAACGGTTGTGCAGCAGCCATCATTTTGATGTGCCCGTGCGCGTGAATGTAACGCTCCCCTTTTTGACCGCATTTATTAGCGCAATCAAAAATCGGATAATGCTCTTGTTTCAAATATGGAGCACCTTCTAAGGTCATAGTACCGCATATAAATTCATTTGCTTCAGCGATTTGCTGACGGTTAAATCCGATAGCACGCAATAAATTGAAATCAGGTGAAGAATATTGTTCCGATTTAAATCCCAAGCGGTTCAAACACTCTTCACCAAGGCTCCATTGATTGAATACAAATCCTATCTCAAAAGCAGCCAGTAAAGATTTGTCGATCTTTTCAAGCTCGTCCTGAGTAAATCCTTTCGCCGCCAAGCTGTCGAAATTGATATGCGGGGCACCTAGTAAAGTAGCAGCACCTTTAGCATAATTAACTATGGCTTCGATTTCATGTTCTTTGTAACCCTGGTTACGCAAAGCCGCCGGAACGCCCTGGTTAATGATTTTAAAATAACCACCCCCAGATAATTTCTTGAATTTCACCAGTGCAAAATCCGGTTCGATTCCGGTAGTATCGCAATCCATTACCAGACCGATTGTACCTGTTGGAGCGATTACAGTAGTTTGTGCATTACGGTAACCGTATTTCTCTCCAAGTTCAACAGCTTTATCCCATGAATTACATGCTGCAGAAAGCAAATAATCAGGACAGTATTTAGGATCAATTCCCGGAGGCGCTATTTCAAGCCCTTCGTAAGCATCATTATTATAAGCAGCATAGCGGTGGTTACGCATTACCCTAAGCATATGATGCTTATTTTCATCATATTTTTTGAACGTTCCCAGTGAATTTGCCATTTCTGCAGAAGTAGAGTAGGCAGTACCTGTCATTACAGCGGTAATAGCACCGCCAATTGCACGGGCTTTATCGCTATCGTAAGGGATGCCAGCAACCATCAGCATAGAGCCAAGGTTTGCATAACCTAAGCCAAGCGTGCGGTAATCATACGATAACTGTGCAACTTCCTTTGATGGAAATTGTGCCATCAAAACAGAAATTTCAAGTACCACAGTCCAAACACGACATGCATGTTCGAAACCCTTAACATCGAAGATTAAAGTTTTAGGGTCAAAGAAATGTGCAAGGTTTATAGATGCCAGGTTACATGCTGTATTGTCAAGGAACATGTATTCAGAGCATGGATTAGATGCGTTGATACGCCCGCCTTCCGGACAAGTATGCCACTCATTAATTGTTGTATCATATTGAATACCAGGATCTGCGCAAGCCCATGCAGCAAAAGAAATATCATTCCATAATTTCTCTGCAGAAACAGATTTTACCGTGTTTCCACTGATACGGCCAATCAGATCCCAATTACCACCTTCATTCAGGGCTTTAAAGAACGTGTTTGGTACACGTACCGAATTATTAGAATTTTGTCCTGAGACTGTACGATATGCTTCACCTTCATAATCAGAGGAATAACCTGCGGCGATTAATGCAGCGACTTTCTTTTCTTCTTCAACTTTCCAGTTTACAAAACCTTCGATTTCCGGGTGGTCCATATCCAGGCAAACCATCTTAGCAGCTCTACGGGTTGTTCCGCCAGATTTAATTGCACCGGCTGCCCGGTCACCGATTTTCAGGAAGGACATTAATCCTGAAGAATAACCACCCCCGGAAAGTTTTTCGCTTTCACCACGAATAGCAGAGAAATTGGTTCCTACACCAGAGCCGTATTTAAATATCCTCGCTTCACGAACCCAAAGATCCATGATACCACCGTCATTTACCAGATCATCGCTGACCGAAAGAATGAAACAGGCGTGAGGCTGCGGGCGTTCGTAAGCGGATGTTGATTTCTCCAGATGGTCTGTATCTGGATTAACGAAATAATGTCCCTGAGGCTTTCCGGTGATTCCGTATGAACTATGAAGGCCGGTATTAAACCACTGCGGTGAATTTGGTGCAGCAAGCTGTCCAACTATAGTGTAAACCAGCTCATCATAAAATACATTAGCATCCTCTTTACTTTCAAAATAGTTATAACGCTCACCCCAGGATTTCCAGCAGTTGGCCATACGATGAGCCACTTGCTTGATACTGGTCTCAGAAGATGTCGTTCCATCGGGCTGTGGAACTCCCGCTTTCCGGAAATATTTTTGGGCAAGTATATCTGTTGCCACCTGGCTCCAGGTGTCGGGAACTTCCACATTCTTCATTTCGAACACTGCGTCACCCGCGGGATTACGGATCACTGATGTTCTTTTTTCATAATTGAACAGATCATAGACATCTACGCCTGCTTTTGTGAAATAGCGCTGGAAACCCAGACCCTTTCCGGTCCCTTTAGCGGCTTTGATTGAAGGTGCTTTACCCATAATATTATAATTGATGTTGTTTTTGAGTTCGATGGTATTGGTTGTAAGCGACTTACCTCCTGAAAAAAAGTTTAGAGGTTTTTAATCAAATCTATCAGTTGAAGGCTTGTTTTAGGAAGGAGAGTTTTCCACAGCTTGTTAGTGTATCGACACCTCAGCACTTAATAAGGTAGTAACGTTATGGTTTAAAGATGATTACGAGTGTGGAAAACTCAAAAAAAGGGCGATTTCAGGCCTTTTTCATTACACGAAAATACACATAAAAAAAGCCGGCGTTAGCCAGCTTTTTTTCAATTTTATTGGTTCTGGTAAAGACCGTTTTAGTCGATAACTGTAACCTTAATCATATTAGTTTTTCCCTTCTTCTCGATTGGAATCGCAGCAGTATTAATTACCACATTTCCGGATTCCACAAGTTTTTCGGATCGCAGAATCTGGTTCACTTCACGGATTGTCTTATCTGTACTTTCAAACTTATCGTAATAGAAACCTCTTACTCCCCATAACAAACTCAGCGTATTCAAAAGCTTGACGTTACTGGTGAAAATAAAAGTGGCCGCTTTAGGACGATAACTTGAAATTTCAAAAGCGGTATAACCGGATGAAGTCATAGAAATAATCCCGACAGCATTTGTTTTCTCTGCAAGAAACACTGCTGATCCGCAAACCGCATCGCCCATATAGGTTGATGCTTCCCTATTCAGGACTTTTGGATTGTTAAACGGGTAATCAGTTTCTTCAACATTTCTTACAATTTTCTGCATGGTTTCGATCACGATGAGGGGATAATCACCTACCGAGGTTTCTCCGCTTAGCATAACTGCGTCAGCGCCATCAAGAACGGAGTTAGCCACATCATTCACCTCTGCCCGCGTCGGTCTCGGTGAAGTAATCATGCTTTCCAGCATTTGTGTGGCTACGATTACAGGCTTAGATGCCGCGCGGCATTTTTTAGCTATCATTTTCTGAAGCATTGGAACCTGCTCCATTGGCATTTCAACCCCCAAGTCACCACGCGCAACCATCACACCATCAGTAGCTTCAATAATCTCATCGATATTATCGATAGCCTCAGGTTTCTCAATTTTAGCAATTACACGTGCAGCATTTCCGCTTCTGGCAATGATGCGCTTTAATTCAATAATATCATCAACGGAGCGTACAAAAGATAACCCTATCCACTCGACATCGTTTTTCAAAGCAAATTCAAGGTTGTTAAGATCCTCTTCGGTTAAGCTCGGAATCGACACTTTTGTATTCGGAAGATTTACCCCTTTACGGGAAGTTAGGTTACCGCCATAAACTACCTCACACTGGACAGAATCCTTATTGTTGGTTGAAAGCACCCGCATCTGGATTTTACCATCATCCAACAAAATGATCTCACCCGCACGAACATCATTCGGAAAGCTCTGATAAGTGATATAAATCTGCTTGTCATCACCAATAAGTTCTTTAGTTGTGATTTCAATCTTCTGGCCGCTTGCGAGGTTTATACCTCCATCTTTAACCAGGCCAATGCGGATTTTAGGACCCTGTAGATCGGCCAGAATTCCAACGTTGGTTTTGTATTTCTTATTTATATCACGAATAATATCAATTGCTTTCTGGTGATCTTCCTGTCCGCCATGGGAAAAATTTAAACGGCAAACATCCACACCCGCCTTTATCATACTCAACAAAACTTCTTTTTTTGAGGAGGCCGGGCCCAGGGTGGCCACAATTTTAGTTCTGTTATGAACGGATTTCATCTTTTTATGTCTTTAATATTTTTAAAATATCCAATAATAGTGTACCGAGTACACCATTCGGCGCGCTAAAATATGAGATTTTCTTTGGATTTCAATTTCTTGGGATCTACTTCCACTGCTACCAGCACCTCCGGGATCTTATTAATTCCACTAATTATCCCTCTCAACTCATCCCTATCGATATAATTGCGTATCAGCAAAAAGAAATCAACTTTTTTCATTTCGGGTACAAGAAAACCTTCGGAGCCTTTATTGGCAAGAATATAAAACTCTGTTTCCGTTTCCGGGATCAGATAGAAATACCTGCTGAAATAAAATAAGTCGTCATCATTGCCTAATAACATCTCTAAATCAGTAATTTTAGAAAAATCAGTTGACAGTTGTTTGTTAACTTTATAACAAAACATATAATCCCGAAGTTGCGCAGTGATTGCTACCAGCACGAAGTCAAGGTCTAATTCGAATTTTAATGTCGTTTTATTCAAGGCGATTATAAATGCTAAATTTACAAAAGTAAAACGCTTTAGGATTTAAATTGTATGATATATGTCTCACCGAAACAAAAAGGTTTGATAATTGACAGAATTTATTTTTCTTTGCACAGAATTATTTAACAATTAAACTAAAAAACCATGTCTGATATCGCTTCAAGAGTTAAAGCAATTATCGTTGAAAAATTAGGTGTTGACGAAAGTGAAGTTACACCAGAGGCATCTTTCACCAATGACCTTGGTGCGGATTCATTAGACACCGTGGAACTGATCATGGAGTTTGAAAAGGAATTCAACGTAGCTATCCCCGATGACCAGGCTGAAACAATAGGCACAGTAGGTCAAGCTATCGCTTATTTAGAAAAGAACGTAAAATAATTTTACGACATCCTCAATATAAATGGAGCTTAAAAGAGTTGTTGTTACAGGATTAGGTGCGCTTACTCCAATTGGAAATACTCTACCCGAATTCTGGGAAAGTTTAATCAATGGGGTAAGCGGCGCCGGTCCTATAACTCATTACGACCCCGAGAAATTCCGGACTAAGTTCGCCTGTGAAGTCAAAAACTTCAATCCGGAAGATTTTCTGGATAAAAAGGAGGCCCGTAAACTCGATCCATTTGTACACTATGCCATCGCTGCTTCTGATGAAGCAATTAAAGATGCTGGCCTGGACTTTCCTTCACTCGATACAAACCGGATAGGTGTTATCTGGGGATCGGGAATCGGTGGTTTAAAAACGTTCACTGATGAAGTGACGAATTTTGCCAACGGCGACGGAACACCGCGATTCAATCCTTTCTTCATCCCAAAAATGATCCTGGATATTGCTCCAGGACATATTTCTATCCGCCACGGATTGAGGGGACCCAATTTCTCTACTGTATCCGCTTGTGCTTCTTCTACAAATGCACTCATTGACTCATTCAATTACATCCGTCTAAATATGGCTGATATAATTGTATCAGGAGGCTCCGAGGCAATTATATACGAAGCAGGTTTAGGTGGTTTTAATGCCATGCATGCTCTGTCGACCCGGAATGATGATCCGAAAACAGCTTCGCGGCCTTTTGATAAAGACCGCGATGGTTTCGTAGCTGGAGAGGGTGCAGGAAGTATTATACTTGAAGAACTTGAGCACGCAAAAGCACGCGGTGCAAAAATTTATGCAGAGCTAGTAGGCGGAGGCATGAGTGCCGATGCAAACCACATTACAGCACCTCATCCAGAAGGACTTGGAGCAAGGCTTGTAATGACTAACGCTTTACGCGATGCTGAACTCAGCCCTTCAGATATCGATTACATTAACGTACACGGAACTTCAACCCCGCTGGGCGATATCAGTGAAGTAAAAGCAATTGTGGATCTTTTCGATGAACATGCTTTTAAGCTGAATATCAGTTCCACCAAATCTATGACTGGTCACCTGCTTGGTGCCGCCGGTGCCGTTGAAGCCATAGCAGCTATCCTCGCCGTCAAAAACGATATTGTTCCCCCAACAATTAATCACTTTACAGACGATCCGGGTTTTGACCCGAGGTTGAACTTTACTTTTAATAAAGCTCAAAAGCGCACTGTAAACGCTGCACTATCGAATACCTTTGGATTTGGTGGGCATAATGCCTCGGTTATATTCAAAAAATATAAGGCATAAAAATATTCCAGCAATTATTACGGATTATAAAAACTGTATATTAGTTAGTCGTTATCCGAATCAAACTTATTGATGCCCGTTTCCAAACTCTACAAACTTTATTTATCTCCGGATCGTAAATACATTAGGTCGTTAAAAAACCTTTTGGGCTTTGTACCAGGAAATTTGAGGCTCTACAGAATGGCTTTCCGCCATCGTTCTGTTGCTGTCGCTTTAAAAAATGGTACCAAGAATAGTAATGAACGGCTGGAATTTCTTGGCGACGCTATCCTTGGTTCTGTAATTGCCGAACTATTATTTAAAATGTACCCTTACAAAGACGAGGGCTTCCTGACTGAAATGCGATCAAAGATTGTAAGTCGCTCGAACTTAAACCAGCTGGCAAAACGTCTGGGACTTGACGAACTTATCGAATATGATACCCGAATCCTTTCCTATACAAATAAACAGGGTTCTCTTCTCGGAGATACTTTCGAAGCCATGATCGGGGCTATTTACATGGATAAGAATTATGATTTTACCCGCGACTTTTTGATCACCCGTATTATCAAACCCCATATTGATATACATACACTCGAGCTCACCGAAACAAACTTTAAAAGTAAACTTATCGAGTGGTGCCAAAGACATGGAAAAGACATATCGTTTGAGATCGTTCCAAACGGAGAGGGCGAAAATGCCAAATTATTTACCGTGCAGGTAACCGTAGATGGCGAAAACTGTGGTTTGGGCAGGGACTATAATAAAAAGAATGCTGAAAAACTGGCAGCTGAAAAATCTTGTGATTTACTCAATATCTAAAAGATGAAAATTGGTTCAGCCCACACTGAACAAAAAAATCTGCTTGTAGCCATAGCCATTATCATCCCCATGGCTTATTTCCTGCAATTAAACTCCTATCAACTCCTTTTTGAAGAGCCGAGGCGTGCTTTGGTAGCTCTTGAAATGATTCTGTCAGACAATTGGCTCATTCCAACTACCAATGGAGAGCTATATTACAATAAGCCACCGCTTTACAACTGGGTATTAATTGGCCTTATGAAAGTTTTCGGCACTGCAGAATGGGTAGTTCGCTTGCCCTCTGTTTTGTCAGTATTTGCAACTGCCTTTATCCATTTTCGTATCAGCAGAAATTATATAAGCGAAAAAGCAGCCCTTCTTTCAGCCCTTTTCTATATAAGCAGCGCCGATATACTCTTCTTTTTTTCGATGCTGGGAGAAATCGATCTTTTTTTTGCATTGATCGTCTATTTGCAATGTGTGCTTATATTTCACTTTTATCAGCAGAAAAAATGGCATTGGTTATTTATTAGTTCCTACCTTCTGGCTTCTGCCGGGGTACTTACAAAAGGAATTCCTTCATTGTTTTTCCAAGGCATAACCCTCCTGGTAATCTTCATTATAAACAAAGACCTGAAAAGAATATTTTCAATATGGCATTTGGCAGGAATTCTGCTCTTGGTCTTAACTTCAGGAGGTTATTTTTATCTCTATTCATTGCAACATGATGTGGAACCATACCTGGCCCGCTTGTTCACTGAAACGTTTTCCAGGACTGTTCTTGAAAAAAACTTTACTGACAGTTTCAGCCATATATTCAATTTTCCAGTAATGCTGATTAAAATAACTGCTCCGTGGTTTTTGCTATTGGGACTTACCTTCAAAAGGAATTGGAAAGTAAATCTTCGAGATAAGCCATTCCTCAAATTTTGTTTATGGTTTTGCCTTGCCAACGGTGTCTTGTATCTTTTATCACCCGGCACCCGTGAGAGGTATCTTTACATGTTCCTACCATTTATGTTTGTATTATTAGCCGATGCTTTAGACGAACTGCCTGAAAGCCCCTGGTTTAAAAGATTCTATTTATTTATCGGGATTACGGTAATCATGGGACTAATCGGAATAGGTATTTTTGGAATCACCCTACACTCAATTTTGCCATCGATAGTATGCATTTTGCTTGCGCTGATAATAGCTGGAGGAGTATATAAAATAAAATTCAGCAACATGTATGCTCATTTGCTGGCTTCCGTTCTGATCATCCTTTTAGCCCGGGTGGGATTTGATCTGGTGATTCTACCAACAAAAAAACAAACTTATCCGTATAGAAGTGATGCGCAGAAAATTGCCCGGTTAGTCGGGGATGAACAGTTATATCTGACCGGACCTCCTCAAGCAAAAGTTGACGACGTGAAGTTGGCCGGTAAGCATTTTATTACTTTCAAACGAGACGAACCGGCATACATGGTATATCAAACCTCTTTTTACTTATCCAAATTTACCGGCCGGATTCTAAAATACACACCGGTTCAAGATAAGCCTGGATTCTATATTGCTGAAGAGAATTTTATAGCTCCCGAAAAGATGAAAGTTTTCTACAGATTTAATAACAGGTCGAACAGCCAGGACCATTGGTATATTTTGTATAGAACCAAGCCTTTATGACAGGCATACAAAAAGCATTCTCCATGCTATTCGTTGTCTGGTGCTTTCTGGTATTCATATCAGCGATGCTATTGGTAATGCCCTTTATACTCATCATCTCCGCTTTTTCCAGGGATAAAAGAGGTTCCGATTATATATTTTTCTTCTTAAAGTTCTGGGGTTGGCTCTTTTGCCTTCTTGGATTTTTTCAGATCAGAACCCAAAATAAGATAACCCTTCAGTCTAACAAAGCCTATATCTATGTATGTAATCACAATTCATACCTTGACGCAATCGCTGTAGTACTAGCCATACCCAACTCATTCAGGCCGCTCGGGAAAGTCGAAATGGTTAAAGTTCCGCTTTTCGGGATTATCTATAGTAAGGTCGTAGTATTGATAGACCGGGCAAGTAAAGAAAGCCGGGCTCAAAGTGTGGAGGAGCTAAAACAAGATTTGGCTAAAGGGCAGTCAATCCTGATATTCCCGGAAGGAACCATGAACCAGGGCTATAAGCCACTCAGTGATTTTTATGACGGGGCGTTTCGTCTGGCTATTGAAACTCAGACCTCGATCGCTCCTATGGTCCTTATAAATGCAAGAAACTTGTTCCCCAGAGCCGATCCATTCCGCGCAAAACCGGGTACAATCACCTGTATATTCGACGAGCCCATAAATGTTACTGGTATGAGGCCAGAGGACCTTGAGACCCTCAAATCGCAGGTGTATAGCAAAATGGAGGCTATGATTAAAAGATATTCTTAATATTTAAGATTTTTTTCAGTGAGATCTGGCGCCTTAGGCAATGGCGGCAGACTAAGCAAACCCTTTGGCCTACCGGATTTATTGAAAGTTTCCAATGATCTATTCACATAATTTATGAGGGCATATTCATCCATCCTGGATAGATTCTCGTAATCAGGCCGATAGGTGACCATGAAATTCTTAAGATCCGCATCGGTCAATCCTGTTAAACGGCTCACAACTGAAGGGTTAAAGCGCCTGTCGATCTCAGTTTGCTCCAGTTCTCTCAGATAAAATAAATTAAACCGCCGTGCCTGGTTAGGCGTTTTACCGACCAGCTCATATATAGCGGTCAAAGGCTGGAAAACATAAGCAAGTAAAGGTGGTTTACCTGCATAAAAAGATCCTTTCTTTTGAAACTGCTCACGGAACTCATCCAACTCCTGCTTCTTGCTTTGACCAGTTATTCTCACCTCCTGCAGTTCTATCACTTTCTGCATTTGCAGGACCAGATCTGTCATCGACAATAATGGCTTTACAATATCTGAATAACCCTGTTTGGAAAGCAAAAGAGTATCGCCAGCGGACGCAGCAATCTGAAATAAACCCAACTCATTGCTAAAAACCCTGGCCCCGGTTTTCTTATTAAGAACAGAGACGTTCGCAATCCGGGAAACCCCAGATTTTTCAATGACCAGTCCCTGCACAGCGTTCTGTTGCGCGTGCGCAGAAAGTACACCCAAAAGGATGGTAATTAAAAACGATATGGTGAGTCGAGTCTGCCTCATTAATTTATTTCAAATTTAGCAATTAGAGCCCCTCAAATTCCTTAAATAATGTTAAATCTGCTTAAATCAGCCTCTGCACCTTTTAGTATTAAATCTTATCTTTGCCCGATGATAAAATCCATGACAGGATACGGTTTGGCTACAAAAGATTTCGCGAATGTGAAATATACGGTAGAGATCAAATCATTAAACAGTAAATTTCTTGAACTCTCTTTAAAAATCCCTAAAACTTTTTCAGATAAAGAGTTTGTTTTAAGAAACGATTGCAGCAAACAAATTGAACGTGGAAAAGTAAATGTCAGTATCAGCGTAGAACATGCTGAAACGACATTAAAGACTTCCAGCATTAATCAGGCACTGCTTAAACATTACTACGATCAGCTTAAATCCTCTGCTGTTGCTCTTGGAGATGCTGGAAGCAATTTATTGCAAATGGCCTTAAACTTTCCAGAGGTTGTTCAGTACAGTTCTGATGAGGGTAACGAAGATGAATGGAAAGCTGTCTATAAAACTTTCGGCGAAGCCCTGGTTAATTTCCAGAATTTCCGCCAGGATGAAGGAAATGTGTTAAAACAAGACCTCATCTTACGAATCAACAACATACTTGAAGGCATGAATTTGGTTTCTGAACAAGAGCCCCATCGTATTCCCGCCATCCGCGAACGGCTCAACCATTTCCTGGAAGATGCCGTAGGTAGGGAGAATGTCGACAAAAACCGCTTTGAACAGGAACTGATTTACTACATCGATAAACTTGATATCACTGAAGAAAAAATCCGGCTTAAAAGCCACCTGGATTATTTCCTGGAAGCGCTTAAGGATAAAGACGCCAACGGTAAAAAATTAGGCTTCATTTCTCAGGAAATCGGCCGCGAAATTAATACGATGGGTTCAAAGGCAAATGATGCAAAAATGCAGCAGATTGTGGTAGGGATGAAGGAGGAGTTGGAGAAGATTAAGGAGCAATTGCTGAACGTATTATAGAGTTGTACGTTTTACGTTATACGTTGTAAGTATGCAGCCGTACCTAACGTACCGATAATTAATTAAAAATCTAAAAACCAGAACGTATAACGTATAACGTACAACTTAACATGAACAAGGGTAAACTAATCATATTCTCAGCCCCCTCCGGAGCAGGCAAAACCACAATAGTGCAGCACCTGTTAAAGAAGGTTCCTTCTCTTTCGTTTTCCATTTCGGCCACTACACGTGAACAAAGGGGCGATGAGGTTCATGGGAAAGATTACTATTTTATCTCTCAGTCTGACTTTCTGCATAAAATTGCTCAGAAGGAATTTGTTGAATTTGAAGAAGTTTACTCTGGCACCTTTTATGGTACGCTCCGTTCCGAAATTGAACGTATCTGGGCAAGTGGTAAACACGTCATTTTCGACATCGACGTAGAAGGTGGCCTTCACTTAAAGAAAAAATACGGCGAAGATGCATTGGCCATTTTCGTTGATCCTCCTTCGCTTGAGGTTCTAATAGAACGATTAACCAGCCGAGGTACAGATGCGCCGGCAAAGCTGGCGGAACGGATTAAAAAGGCTGATAAGGAGCTTCAATACGCGCACCGTTTCGATGTAATTCTGAAAAATCATGATCTTGAAACCGCTTGTGCAGAGGCAGAAAAACTGGTTACCGACTTTTTAAAGAATTGATCATTTTAGTTTAAAAAAATGAAGATCGGCTTATTCTTCGGCTCATTCAATCCTATCCATATCGGGCATCTTATTATTGCTAATTACATGGCCAATCATACCGATCTTGATCAGGTTTGGTTAGTAGTATCGCCCCACAACCCATTAAAGGAAAAAAGCGATCTAATCAATATGTACGATCGTCTGGAAATGAGCAAACTCGCTACAGAAGACGCCGAAAACATCCGCGTAAGCGATGTGGAACTTAAACTGCCACAGCCATCCTACACAATTGATACTCTCACTTATCTTCACGAGAAATATCCGGAGCATCAATTCAGCCTTATTATGGGTTCAGATAACCTGGTTTCGTTAAAAAAATGGAAGAATTATGAGCTCATTCTTCGCGACTACCAGATCCATGTTTATCCACGTCCCGGATTTGAGAATGCGGAATTAATGACTCATCTTGCTGTACACCAAACCAATACACCTCTGATGGAACTTTCTGCAACCTTTATCAGGAAGGCTTTCAAAGAAAAAAAGAACATTCAATTTTTTGTAGCAGATAAAGTGTTGAAATTTATTGAAAGTAAGAATCTGTACCGCTAGAGAACCAACAACTCCTATGAGTGAAAAAACCATCCTCAAACTCCAGCTTCCCACAGATCCAAAATGGGTTAAGAATGTGGTAGAAAGCAATATCGAAGAAATCCTTACGGATCATGCATTTTGCGAACAGAAAGCGGCGAGTAATGCCATTACCCTGATTGTTCAGAACCCTAATCTTTCAGATCTGGTACAGGAAATGGCGATGTTGGTACAGGAGGAGATGGATCATTTCAAACGTGTTCACGATCTAATAATAGCAAGAGGCTTTGTGCTGGGAAGGGAGAGAAAAGATAATTACGTAAACGAGCTGATGCAATTTATGGTCAAAGGCGGGAGCAGGCAGGATCAGCTTATCGACAGACTGTTATTCTCAGCAATGATCGAAGCGAGGAGTTGCGAACGTTTCAAAGTGATGTCGGAGCACATAAACGACGAAAAACTTTCCAGGTTCTACTACGAACTTATGGTTAGCGAAGCCGGGCATTATACGATGTTCATAGGCCTGGCGCGAAAATACGCCGGCAATATTGACGTCGAAAAACGCTGGAAAGAATTTCTAGATTACGAGGCTAAAGTGATTCAGAATTACGGGAAGGCGGAGAGTATACACGGGTAAATAATTACGAATTAAAAATTACGAATTACGAATCTTGCGCGGAGGGGGGAACCCCTACTTCTTAAATATCAAGAAAATCGCCGGCCTCTTATGCAGCTCCGGCACTTTAGTCCTCCAATCCTTAATGGATTTTGTCTGCACGAACTCTTCCGTTGAAGTTAGATCGCACGCTATGCAAAGTCTGGTTTCCGGTTTACAGCTCTTTAGAATTTCCTCCAGCATCGGGTTATTCCGGAAAGGGGTTTCAATGAAAATCTGAGTTTGATTATGCCGTTCGGCATTTGCTTCCAGTTCTTTTATCCTGTTTGCACGCTGTAGTTTATCAATTGGTAAATATCCATGGAATGTGAAGCTTTGTCCGTTAAAGCCTGATGCCATTAAAGCCAGCAAAATGGAACTGGGACCAACAAGCGGTACCACTTTGATTCCTCTTTGATGGGCATAAGCCACAATCTCTGAACCTGGATCCGCCACTCCCGGGCAACCCGCTTCACTCATTAAACCGACATCTTTACCAGCTAAAAGACCTGTGAAAAACTCTTTGACACTGCTGTCGCGATTGTGTTTTCCATAGTCATGTACGATAAGTTCACTTTGGGGAGTCTTTAAGCCCGCTTCCTTTAAAAATCTTCGGGCTGTTTTACTGTTCTCGACGATATATTCGTTTATAGTATTAATAGTGTCGGTTAAGTATGGGGTAAAAGACTTCGCTGAAGCGTTTTCTGCCAGAGGCACAGGAATTAAATAAAGGGTACCGGTTGATATAGGTTGAGGCATTTGTAAAAATAAGCATTTAAAAAAGAATGGTGTTACAAGCTTGGAGATCGTTATCGGCATACTGAGTAATCTCTCAGTCAACCGGGCACTCCCATCCCGCATCTTGATACTCGATACCTGATACTTGATACTTCTTTCAAACGTAATTATTTTGATACCATACAACCATCTATGAAACACTCCCCTCTTACTATTAGATTATCAAATTAAATTATAGAGCCATGAAATCGAAGATTGAATTACCGGCCAATATTTTAGGGTTATTATTTCTATTCATAATTATGGGCGCGTCACCTGCCAAAGCGCAGTATAACGACTATGATGACGGGGTATCCCTGGAAATGTTTTATGAGGAATTATCGCCATATGGAGTTTGGATCAACGATCCGCTATACGGAAGAGTATGGCGGCCAGACGTCGACCAGGAAGAGTTCCGCCCCTATTATACCCGCGGCCATTGGGAAATGACGAAATACGGTAATACCTGGGTTTCCGATTACGAATGGGGCTGGGCGCCATTTCATTACGGGCGCTGGCATCACCATATCCGTAGGGGATGGGTATGGATTCCTGGCCTGGAGTGGGCACCAGCCTGGGTAACCTGGAGAAGCGGTGCCGGATATTATGGATGGGCACCCATGGGCCCCGGCATAAATATCAACGTCAACATTGGCAGGATCCCTAACTTCTGGTGGGTATTCATCCCTAAGCGGAATATTTATTACCTTTCCTATCCACGCTATGATTGGAGGAGGAATACTAATATTTATCACAACACGGTGATCATTAATAATATCTACGTTGACAATAGAAGCAGAAATCGCTACTACTGTGGACCCCGGGCAGATGATATCAGAAGGTATACCCTCCAGCCGGTTACTATTCACGATGTGAGAAACCTGCGTCCGCAATATGTAAACGGAAGAAGTAATCGCCCGGAGGTAATCAGGGGCAGGGATTCCAATCCGCGCCCGGTAAGGCCTCCAGATTCCGGAACGGGTGTAGTAAATGGCAGAAGCGATAATTCGATTGTTGATAGAACTGATAATTCCAACAGAACAGACCTAAACGGAAGATCGGGAAATACGGTGACGAGCCGCACAGATAATTCTGTTAACAGGGGTTCCGTTTCTAACCGTCCGGACAGAGTTACGACAACCAGGCCTGCCGACCAGGTCCTAACACATCCTGCAGAGCAGAAATTACCGGCCTCAAGCCAGCGCAATTCCAGGACATACGATAACCAGGATATCCGTGGAAGCCAGTCCGGAGAACGCGAGCGCCAGCAGATAACAGAACCCCAGACACAACAAAGCCAGCCCACTGCACCACAGCGGATAGAGCAACGCCCGCAACCACAGGAACGCGCTCCACAACAACGAGAAGTAGTCCGCGACAATAGCAGACAGGAAAGCCCAAGATCGAGTACTCCTGAACGAAGCTCTGAACGAAGCAGTGGGGGGAGACCGTCTCGAGGAAACTAAAAAATAGTTAACGGTTGAAAGTTTGCAAACGAAAAAACCCGGTCTTATCGATCGGGTTTTTTCGTTTCTTGGGGTCATCTCAAGTCTAATATAGAATCATCCTATTAATCGTCAAATATTTCGTAATTCGTAATTCTTTCTTACCCTCTCATTTAAGCTTCCCCAACGCCTCTCTAAGTCTCGGCATCATCTCCTGAATATCCTCCAAAGAACATCCTCCAACCGAAGCCCTAAACCAGTTCATGCCTGGATCAGCACCAAATGCTGAAAAGGGAACTAAGCCAGCTCCGGCTTCATTGATCAGATAAAAAACAAGATCTGCGCTGGTTTTCAAAAGCTGACCGGCCGGTGTTGTTTTACCGAGATAATCAATTTGAATAGTAAGATAAATAGCTCCCATCGGCTGGATCGCATCAACCGCAAATCCATCCGACTTCAATTGCATAAAGCCCTGGTAAAGTGCATCCAGGCTTTTCTGGATCTTCTCCTTAAAACTCTCTAAGAAATTATCCCAATCATTTGTCTGATCAAGAAATTGCCCGGTAGCCACCTGTTCCGGCTTCGGAGACCAAGCACCAACATGGCCGATAATTGTTTTCATTTTACTCATCACATGTTCAGGACCGAAAGCCCATCCCACACGCACACCTGTTGCAGCCAGGCATTTGGAAATACCATCTATATAAATAACACGATCTTTAAGTTCTGGTCTTAACGAAACCGGATCGTAATGTACATGCCCGCCGAAGGTAAGCTGTGAGTAGATTTGATCATACATAATATAAAGTGGCTTTTCATCTGCCCCTCTGCTATTATTTTCTTCGATTACCAGGTCACAGATCTCCTCAAGGTCTTCCTTTGAGAACATGGTGCCCGTCGGGTTTAACGGTGAGCAAAGCGCAAGTAATGCAGCACCTTTTAAATGGGGCTTCATATCTGCTGCCTTGGGCATAAAATTATTGGCCGCCGACGTTTGTACCGGTACATCTGTAGCTCCGATGAAACGACAGTAATGGTTATTGTTCCATGATGGAGTGGGGTACACAACCTTATCGCCCGGATCCACCAAAGTCCTGAAAAGTCCGTATATCAGCGGCCTCGAGCCTCCCGAAATCTGGATCTGCTTGCTGCTGTAGTCAAGCCCGAATTTCGATTTTATAAATACTGAGATGCTTTCCCTAAGGGATAAAACACCTTCAGCAGGAGGGTAATTCGTCTGATTCGACCTGTAAGCTTCCATTATATGTTCGGTCAGCTTCATTGGAATCGGGAAAATATTTGCATCGAAATCGCCAATAGTCAGGTTGGAAATTTGATGTCCCTGCTTTTTTAGCTCGTTAATTTCTCCGGCAATTTTTATTATTTCAGAACCCTCTAGGGTATTCGCTATTTTGGATATGTTCATGGTATTGTTTGCTGGCGATGGTTCGCCGAATAATATTAATTTAAATTTAAGCGATTAGGTCAGCAATGGCCTTGTCAACCCGGTCAAAGCTAAAGTTTTTAAGATTAGCTTTAAAGGCATTGTATATCTGTTCATTACACAAATTTCCAATACTTCCCTCATGGGTATGATTCACCATTGATGGAGCCTTGAACTGGCCATTTTCTATTGCGGAACCCACATTTTTGTAAGCCTCCCGAAAAGGTACACCTTTTAAAACTTCAGCGTTAACAGCTTCAACGCTGAAGAGGTAGGCGTATTTTTCATCCTTTAAGATATCTTCCTTTATTTGAATGGATTGCAGCATGAATCCCGTCATTGCAATACATTCGTTTAACGATTGAAAAGCAGGAAAAAGACTTTCCTTAAGCAATTGTAAATCCCGGTGGTAACCAGACGGCAAGTTTGTGGTCATCATTGCAATCTCATTAGGCAAAGCCTGGATTTTATTGCACCTCGCACGGATCAGCTCAAACACATCCGGATTTTTCTTGTGAGGCATGATGCTAGAACCCGTAGTGAGTTCATCCGGGAAACTGATAAATGCAAAATTCTGATTAATGAATAAGCATGCATCCATTGACAATTTAGCTAAGGTTGCAGCAAGAGAGGACATAGCCTGGGCCAGAATACGTTCTGTTTTACCCCTGCCCATCTGGGCGTAAACTACGTTGTAATTAAGCGCATCGAAACCTAATAATTCCGTAGTCATTGTTCTGTTCAGTGGAAAAGATGAGCCATATCCTGCTGCTGATCCCAGCGGGTTCTTATTGCAGATTTTCCATGCAGCCAGCATCAGTTCCATATCATCAGCCAGGCTTTCCGCATAAGCGCCAAACCACAGGCCGAAAGAAGAAGGCATGGCAATCTGCAAATGAGTATAACCAGGAAGTAATTTCGCCTTATGTTCTTCGCTTTGCGCAATCAACTGTTCGAATAGTATCTCTGTATTGTTAACCAGCTTTCGAATCTCAGCCCGGAAAAACAGTTTCAGATCTACTAATACCTGGTCGTTCCGCGAGCGGCCACTGTGAATTTTTTTACCCGCTTCACCAATCCTTTGAGTAAGAAGAAATTCTACCTGTGAATGTACATCTTCAACAGCAGGCTCAATAATAAATTTGCCTTCCTGAATATCAGCATAGATCTTTTTCAACTCTTCCTGAACCTGCATAAGATCCTCCTTGTCCATTAGACCAATACTTTCGAGCATCCTAGTATGTGCCAGAGATCCCAGAACATCAAATGGTGCCAGTAAAATATCCATTTCACGGTCGTTGCCAACCGTAAACTTGTCCACTGATTTTTCTGTACTGGTGTTTTTTTGCCAGAGCTTACTCATACATACTGAAATTGGTAAAATATTGTTCTTTTATAGTTTCCCATTCCGAACGCAAAATACTGTAATAAACTGTGTTACGGATATAACCGTCATGCAATTTAATGTGTTCTCTTAACACACCCTCACGTGTTGCGCCGATACCAAGAATAGCTTGACGCGAACGGTGGTTTCTTTCATCAGCTTTCAGCTCGATCCTGTTTAATCCTAATGTCTCAAAACCGTAACTCAGAATAAGGAATTTCATATCCCTGTTAAGGCCGCTTCCTTGAAAATCGCTTCCAATCCATGTCCATCCTATTTGGCCGCGTTCATCTTTCCAGGAAATATCCGCTAGCCTTGTACATCCTGCAATACTACCGGTCTTTTTATCAACTACAACCCAGATAGCGCAAATGCCATTGATACGTTCAGCGATAGCACTTGCAATGTATTTTTTCAGTTCGCCTGGTTTTGAAAGGTCGGAGATGCCGTAAATCCATAAAGATTCATCATTGGCAACTTCCTGAAGTGCTAATTCATCATCTTTTGTTAGTGGTCTCAAAAGTGTTCTTTCACTTTCGAGGCTTATATTTAAATCAGGTATCATAATATTTTCGATAATAATTGGATATAAAGGCTTATACCTTCCTTTATCTCATCAGTATAAATAAATTCGTCTGCCATATGTGACCTGGCAGAATCACCGGGCCCCATCTTAAGTGAAGGAATATCTAGCAATGCCTGGTCACTTGTAGTTGGGGAACCGTAAGTTTCACGGCCTAATTCCCGGCCCGCTTGCACTATCGGGTGGTCGGGATTGATAGAAGACGGTTTAAGCCGGGTCGAACGTGGATTAACATTGCAACTAACATGCTGTCTGATTATCCGCAAAACCTCTTCGTTCCGATATGCATCAGTTACACGTACATCAACAGTAAATTTGCAGGTCGCTGGCACCACATTATGCTGTGAGCCGGCTTCAATCATAGTCACACTCATTTTAACCGGCCCGAAAAGTTCCGATTTCTTTGCAAACTCATAAGTCCTGAACCAGTCAATATCTTTCAGGGCCTTATAAATAGCATTCTCTCCTTCATTCCTTGCCGCGTGACCAGCTTTCCCATGCACAGTACAATCGAGTACCAATAAACCTTTTTCGGCGATGGCCATTTGCATAAGCGTGGGTTCGCCTACGATTGCAAAGTCCAGTTCACCCAGTTCAGGGAGGATCAGTTCAAGCCCATTCTTACCGGAAATTTCCTCCTCAGCTGTAAGTGCGAGGCAAAGGTTATAGTTCAGATCCTGCTGTTCATAAAAATGCAAAAAAGCTGCAGTTAATGAGACCAGGCATCCGCCCGCATCATTGCTTCCCAATCCATATAAAATATCACCTTCAATATCTGCTGAAAACGGGTCACGCTTGTAGCCGGAATTAGGCTTAACCGTATCATGATGGGAGTTCAGTAGAATAGTAGGTTTCTCAGCAGCAAAATATTTATTGAAAGCCCAGATATTATTCTCTCTGCGATAAGTTTTCACCGATCTCTCCGCGAGGAACGACTCTATAACATGTGCAGTCTTTTCTTCTTCTCTGCTAAATGAAGGAATTCTGATCAGCTCGCTAAGCAATTCTATACTGTCATCAACTAAAACTTCAGTCATCAGATCAGTCTTTTTTATACAATTCACCCGCCTTTAAAGCAGATAATTTAATGCCTTTAATGAGAGAGGAGCTGAATCCCTGATGCTCCATCTCGTTTAATCCCGCAATGGTACAGCCTTTCGGCGATGTAACTTTATCGATCTCATGTTCCGGGTGACTTTTTTGAAGCAGTAAAAGATCAGCAGCACCCTTGGCAGTCTGAACCGCCATTTTAAGCGCTTCGTCAGCATGGAAACCGATCTCAATGCCACCCTGTGAAGCCGCTCTTATAGCACGTAAAAAGAACGCTACACCACATGCACATAAAGCCGTGGCGGAAGTCATCAAATCTTCATTGATTTTAATTACCGCACCCACAGTTTCAAACATCTTTGTAACCTCAGCGATGTTTTCAGCACTGGCATTATCCGAGGCAAGACAGGTCATCGACTGGCCAATAGCAATTGCCGTATTCGGCATCACACGTATAACCTGTAGGTCATTTCCCAGTTTGGCTTTAATATCACCACAGCTTACGCCGGAAATCACGGAGACAACAACATGCCGTTTGGAATCTATAGCGCCATTGATTTGGCCCAGCAAGGTATCCAGCTGCTGCGGCAAAACCGAAAGGATAATAAGGGATGAATTAGAAACCGCATCAGAGTTTTGATCACTGGTAGAAAAACCCTGCGCTGCCTGCTCCGATAAATGCTCGATCCCACGGCGTGTGAGTATAATATCTCCCGGTTTGCAATACTCCGCTTTAACTAGTCCACGGGCTAGTGACATTCCAATATTCCCGCTACCTAAAATTGCTATTTTTTGTGATTTAGCCATTATTTCTCTGATTTTAAACGGGTTCCAAATGATTTGTCTTTCAAAGTTGGCAAAGCATCAGCCCTGCCTATATACACTTCGCTGAGGCCCTTACCTATAGCCTCGAAAGCATTGTCCAGTTTGGGTATCATACCCGAATGGATGACGCCCTCCTTTTTCAGTTCTTTATATTCTTCTGCGGTTATATCCTTAATAAGTGATGATTCATCATTCACATCTCTTAACACTCCGCTCTTCTCAAAACAGTACACCAGAGAAGTGTCGTATAATCCTGACATGGCCACCGCAATAACCGAAGCGATAGTATCAGCATTAGTATTTAAAAGCTGGCCGTTCCCATCATGGGTAATTGCAGAAAAAACTGGTGTAAACCCTGCCTGTACCAGCTTGTATATGGCTTGCGCATCCACCGAGCTATCATCCAGATCACCCACAAATCCATAGTCGATCTCGCGGCCATCCGCAATTGTTTTTAATGGCCTTTTTTTGGCGCGTATGATATTACCATCAGCTCCAGCCAAACCAATGGCATTGCAATTCAGCTTCTGCAAACCAGCAACTATATTTTTATTGATCAGGCCCGCATAAACCATTGCAACTACTTTGAGCGACTCCGCATCTGTTACCCTCCGGCCTTCGATCAATTCCGATTCTATGCCTAAATCTTGCGCGAGTTTGGTAGCTATCTTCCCCCCGCCATGGACCAGTATCTTGTTCCCCGGGACTGCTGAAAAGTCAGTTAAAAAACGCTCCAGTTGGGCGGGATCATCAATGATGTTGCCACCAATCTTTATAACATGGAGGGTATTCATTATAAGCCCTCCAGCATTTTCTTTAGTACCGCCTGAGCTGCCCAGGTTCGGTTACTTGCTTCTTTAATGACAATGGAGTTTGGTCCGTCAAGAATTTCGGAAGAAAGTTCGTAGTCCCGCCTCACAGGCAAACAATGCATCACCTTCGCATCGTTTGTCCCTTCAAGCTTTTTATTTGTCATCATCCAGTGTTCAGCGCCAGGCAACGTTTTTCCATAATCCTGATAGGATGACCAATTCTTTACATATACAAAATCAGCCCCTTTCAAAGCTTCATCCTGATCGTTTATGATTGTAGCTCCCGGGGTAAATTTCTCTGCAAGTTCAAAACCCTCCGGATGGGTGATCACAAAATCGATCATACCTTCAGCCTGAGCTTTGCACATCCATTCTGAAAATGAGTTTGGTACCGCCTGCGGTAAAGCTTTTACATGGGGTGCCCAGGTTAAAAGAACCTTAGGTTTAGCCGTCTTTTTATGTTCTTCAATCGTGATCAAATCCGCAAAACTCTGTAAAGGATGCAAAGTGGCGCTCTCCAGACTTACCACCGGCACACCGCTGAATTTGACGAATTTATTAAACAAACTCTCGCTGTAATCTTCATCGCGATCCTGAAGTTTAGGGAAAGAACGGAAACCGAGAATATCACAATATTCACCCATTACAGCAGCAGCTTCCCGAATATGTTCTACTGTGGTACCATTCATTATCACACCATCTTCAGTCTCCAATGCCCAGCCTTCTTTGTCGAGGTTCATAACCATGACATTCATTCCAAGATTTAAAGCCGCCTTTTGAGTACTCAGCCGCGTGCGCAGGCTGGGGTTTAGAAAAACAAGACCAATGGTTTTGTCTTTTCCCAGGGATTTATTGGAAAATGGATCAGCCTTAAGAATTAATGCCTCTTCAATAAGTTTTTTCAGGTCAGTTACATCATTAACTGAAGAAAATAAGTTCATAATACGCTGCTAAAAGAAAACAAAATTGGCTTCATTCTCATAATCGAGAAGAAAACTGAATAATAAGTAAATTTAGAAAAGGTTTTTTTCAAACTTCCCTTTCAATTCCAAGCTAAAAGCATCTAAAAACTGATCAGCATAGGCTTTCGTTAAATTCAATGCTGGCAAAAGCCGTATAACATTCGGTTTTGCCTCTCCGGTAAAGATACGATGTTTGAAAAGTAAATTTTTCTTCACTTGGCTGAACTCTTCGGGAATTTCTATTCCAATCATTAAGCCCCTTCCCCTTACTTCTTTGATCTGTTCAAACTTCTGCAGTTCTGCACTCAGGTAGTTTCCAACATTTTCCGCATTCTGGATCAGATTATCTTGTTCCATCACTTCAAGTACAGCTAATGCCGCTGCACAGGCAAGATGGTTGCCGCCAAAAGTAGTACCCAGCATCCCATGCCATGGCTTGAACTTTGGAGAAATAGAAATTCCTCCAATGGGAAAACCATTTCCCATTCCTTTTGCCATGGTATAGATATCCGCATCGATGCCAGCATAATCATGGGAATAGAATTTACCGCTCCGGCCGTAACCGCATTGAACACTATCGGCAATAAAAACTGAATCATACTGATCACAAAGTGACCTGATCTTTTGCAGGAAACTTTCGGTCGACACTTTAATACCTCCCACACCCTGGATTCCCTCGATAATCACCGATGAAATTTCATTGCCTTGATCTTTGAACGCTTGCTCCAACGCAGCCTCATCATTGTGGGGCAGGAAAATTACATTGTCCGTTTCGTTAACGGGTGCAATTATCTTGGGATTGTCTGTAGCAGCGACGGCTAAGGAAGTCCGGCCATGGAAGGCACCTTTGAATGCGATGATCTTCTTGCGGTTATTATAGAAAGATGCGAGTTTTAGCGCATTCTCGTTCGCTTCAGCCCCCGAGCTGCATAGGAATAGTTGGTAGTCCGTCTTGCCGGAGATCTGTCCGAGTTTTTCTGCTAGTTGAACCTGCAGGGAAATTTTGACCGAGTTGGAGTAGAACCCAACTTTGTTTAGCTGGTCAGTTAATCTGGAAACATAATGTGGGTGGGTATGTCCGATGGAGATCACCGCGTGCCCCCCGTATAAATCTAAATACTCGTCACCCTTTTCATCCCAGACAATACTTCCCTGTGCCTTTACTATCTCTATATCATTAAGTGGATAAACGTCGAATAATTTCATGTTTTAAAGATTTATGGTTTGAATACCTAAAAAGCAGCAGCTTTGAGCCTTAGTCCTGTGGTTTCTTCAAGACCGAACATCAAATTCATATTCTGCACCGCATGTCCACTTGCACCCTTTAGTAAATTATCTATCATCGAAACGATAAACAGCTTATTTCCATGCTTCTCTAAATGTACCAGGGCCTTATTGGTATTTACCACCTGCTTAAGATCAATGTTTCGCTGGCTTAAATGAGTAAACGGATGACCGGCGTAAAAGTCCTCGTAAATCTTCTTCGCTTCTTCCAGGGTTAAATCGCTTTCAAGATACATCGCAGCTAAAATCCCTCTGGTAAAATCTCCCCTTTGCGGGATGAAATTGATCGTCTGATCAAACCCATCTTGCAGGGCCATTAACGTTTCACCAATCTCATTCAGATGCTGATGCTCGAACGCTTTATAAATAGATAAATTATTGTTCCTCCAGGTAAAATGAGAGGTTGCAGCAAGGCTTTGCCCGGCGCCTGTTGATCCCGTAGTTGCATTGATGTGAATTTCAGAATTCAACAATCCGATTGCAGCCAGGGGAAGCAATCCGATTTCGATAGTTGTGGCGAAACAACCAGGATTAGCAATATTACTCGCCGTTCTAATTTGATCCCTGTTCAGTTCCGGTAACCCATATACAAAGCTTCGTTCATTCAGCTTTGAGCTTTTAGCTAGCCTAAAATCCTGGCTTAGATCAATAATCTTGATGGTGTCTGCAATTGCATTAGAATTGAGGAACTTTTTCGCATCCCCATGTCCTACACAAAGAAAGAGTACATCGATATCCTGCGAAAGCGTATCAGTAAATTTCAAATCAGTATCGCCAAACAGATCAGTATGAATATCGGAGATGGGATTACCGGCATTGCTGTTACTGTGCACCGACATGATTTCCACCTCCGGATGATTCACTAAAATCCTGAGCAGTTCTCCGCCCGTGTATCCCGCGCCCCCGGCTATTCCAACTTTTATTTTACCGTCTGCCATCTATTTTTTCTCATTAACTCTGTGATAGATCATCGTTTGATTACCGAAGATTTTCGAAAACCCTTTGACATCTTCTCCCGACCATGAATTATTCATCTCACCATAACTTCCGAATTTATTCGACATCAGGTCGTGTTCTGACTCAATCCCAATAACCTGGAAACGGTAAGGAAGCAGCTTTACAAAAACTTTTCCTGAAACAGTCTCCTGGGTATCTGCCATGAAAGCTTCCATGTTGCGCATAACCGGATCATGGAACTGACCTTCATGAAGCCAGTTGCCGTAGAAGGTAGACAATTGGTCTTTCCAGCTCAATTGCCATTTGGTCAATGTATGTTTTTCAAGCGTGTGATGCGCTTTGATAATTATGATTGGAGCTGCCGCCTCAAAACCTACACGCCCTTTAATTCCAATAATTGTATCTCCCACATGGATATCCCTTCCTATCCCGTACGGCTGAGCGATCTCCTGTAACTTTTGGATCGCTTTGACAGGAGATAATTTCTCGCCATCCAGGCCAACCAGCTCACCTTTTTCAAAAGTTAGCTCGATATCTCTTTCCGTAGTTACCGACACCTGTGTTGGCCAGGCCTCTTCAGGAAGCGTTTGATTGGAAGTTAAGGTTTCTTTCCCACCGACAGATGTTCCCCAGATCCCTTTATTAATAGAGTACCTTGCTTTCTCGGCTGTATATTCGACACCATGTTTATTCAGGTATTCAATTTCTGCTTCACGGCTTAACTTCAAATCCCTTATCGGCGTGATGATCTCAACTCCAGGGATCATAATGTTAAAGATCATATCAAAACGAACCTGATCATTACCGGCGCCAGTACTTCCGTGCGCTACGTAATCAGCTCCGATTTTCTTCACGTAATTAGCAATGGCAGTTGCCTGGCTTACCCGTTCAGCACTTACCGATAAAGGGTAAGTCGCGTTTTTCAGTACATTGCCAAAAATCAGGTACTTAATACAGCTCTCGTAGTAGTTTTCAGTTTCGTCAACTACAGAGTGTGATGTTACTCCCAGTGCGTAAGCTCGCTTTTCAATTTCCGTGAGTTCATCCTCAGAAAATCCTCCGGTATTTACAATCACGGAATGAACTTCCATGTCACGATCTTTCGTCAGATAAATACAACAAAAGGAAGTATCCAAACCTCCGCTGAAAGCTAAAACTACCTTCTTCTTCATCTTTAATTTTGTAAAAGTTTAACCAATGTAATACTGAGCGCAGCAATCATCTTTAATGAATTGCGCAACTTTTCTTCTATACGTTCCAAAAGCGTTTGCTTACGGGTAACTTTGCTTATTCGCTCTTCATTAAGCTGTTGTTTCTGCTCCTCAGCTTCCTTCATCTTCTGTTCGATCTCCTTTGCTTTCTCTTCCGGATCCCAAAGCATGGCTGTGCACATACAATTCTTGCGCTCCTTCATCATCAGGATATCGTAGTTGACACAGCTCTGGCAACCCTTCCAGAAATCCTCATCTTGCGTAAGCATGGAATAGGTAACAGGCTCGTAACCCAGTTCAGAATTGATCTTCATTACCGGAAGCCCGGTAGTAAGGCCAAATATTTTAGCTTCGGGATACTTCAATCTCGAAAGATCGAAAACAGCCCTCTTAATCAGTTTGGCAAGGCCCCTATTTCTGTATTGAGGGTTAACAATCAAGCCTGAATTGGCAACAAAAGCACCATGGCTCCAGGTCTCGATATAACAGAAACCCGCCCAGGTGCCGTCATTGTGCAGGGCAATCACTGCCTTACCTTCGAGCATTTTCTTGACGATATAGTCCGGTGTCCTTCTTGCGATGCCCGTACCTCTGGCTTTGGCAGATTCTGCCATCTCATCGCAAATCTGATCTGCGTAGTTAGTATGTTCTTCTGTCGCCGGAATGACAACAAATTCGTTTTCTTTCATGTAGTTTGAAGAAAAAATCCGGCTCTGAGGCGGAAAAAGACTACGTTTTTAGTCTTTCGTTTTTGTGAATAAAATCAATGATTTGATAACCGGAAGAATTTACCGGTCAATTATAGCTTTGATGCCAAGATCAAGTCCGCGGCATAAAGGGTCGTCGGAACCGCAATACTAACTTTTCATTGCTGAAATTACTACGTACACAACATGCCTTATAAGGCGAATGGCCTACAATTCCTGTGTGTGTCTGGTAGTTTAAACTATTCATTTTTAATAGTATGGGTGTTTTTCTAATTACTAATACAAATAACAGGGAAAATGTTTAATAATGCAAGGGGTGGAGGTGAAAATTACAATTTCCTAACAAGGAAAAAAGGTTGTTGGTTGTTAGTTGATAGTTGTTGGACTGGATGCCTACCGCAAATCGCATAAAAATCACGGACTCCTATCCGCCCAGTCCAACAACTAACAACCAACCACTAACAAAAATTACTGTTTCGCAAACGTAAAATTAATATACGCTGTTTGTCCGCTCGACAACATTACCGGTGTTTTGAAAACTGCTGTTCCGCCAGATACATCGCCGAATTGAAGTGAATAACCTGTTTCTACATCTTTAGCTCTCTGGCCGTCCATCAATTTTTTGAACTGAAAAGTTGGCACTGAAGTAGTTTGATTGACCGACCAGTAGATCGGTTGAACAGCTCCGTTAGTTAGGCTGATCGAACCTGTACCGCCACCTCTCATTTCCCAGGTGCTGCCCTGGAAATCCTGCGCATTTGCCATACCAAACACTTGTCCTGCCGATGTCCCAGCCGGGAATCCTTCCATATTAACACTGGTCACTTTCCATGTTCCGGAAACATCACCGCGTGAAACTGTAGGTGTTGTTGCTGTGCGTGGTGAACAAGCCGCGAAGATTGCCACGAAACCTAAAATTAAGGTGCTTTTGAATATCGTTTTCATAGTTTTAAGTTTGATAATTTTTATATAGAGTAGGCAAGCAGAAACGATGCCAAGAAAGCAAAAATGAGCTGTAATGAAATGGCATTTGGTTAATGTAACGAATCAGACAGAATCCCCGATTTGATCTTATAATTTAATTACTTTTAATAATATTCGCATATCCTGTCAAATTCAGAACTTATAATTATGATCCGTTTACTTACCACAAGCATCTTGATTGCTTTTACCTATCAGAGTGTAGCTCAATCTATAAAGCCCGCAGATCCTTTGGCACATACCTTTTCCATCGTTGCACGGGATGAAAAAACTGGAGAAATGGCCGTAGCTGTACAAAGCCATTGGTTTAGCGTAGGTACTGCTGTTTCATGGGGAGAAGCCGGGATAGGTGTCGTGGCTACGCAATCTTTCACCAATAAATCATTTGGTTTACGGGGATTAGAACTATTAAAACAGGGTAAATCACCGCAAGAAGCTCTGGATTTTTTATTGAGTGATGATTCCGGCAAAGACTTCCGACAGGTAGCGATACTGGATAAACAGGGTAGGGTAGCTACACACACGGGTAAAAGTAATATTGAATTCGCTGGTCATGCCAATGGTGATAACTTTTCTGTACAAGCAAATATGATGCTGAACGATAAAGTTGTTCCGGCAATGGAAAGGGCATGGAAGGAAAATACGCTTAAGCCACTGGCAGAACGAATGGTGCTGGTTTTAAAAGCAGCTCAAAATGCAGGCGGCGACATACGCGGGAAGCAGTCGGCTGCATTGCTCGTATTCGCCGCTGAATCAAGTTCAAGTCCCTGGGACGATAAATTAGTAGACCTCAGGGTAGATGACAGCAATGATCCCATAAAAGAAATTGACCGCCTGCTCACTGTATTCCGGGCATATGAGCATATGAATAAGGGCGATTATTATGTGGAAAAGAATGAGATGAATAACGCAATGGCGGAATATAATAAAGCCATGAAGATGTTTCCTCTTAACTTAGAAATGGAATATTGGACGGCGATCACTTTAGCTAATAATAAGGAGATTGCCAAAGCTTCAGCCATGCTTGCACGTATTTATAAAAAAGATAAGAACTGGCGGGAGCTGACAAAACGATTACCTAAAGCCGGGCTGCTTACCGTGTCGGAAAATGATATGAAAGAACTTCTTAAATAAACTGAAAACAAGACTCCTTTCTCCTACCTGGTATGAAAAATTCAATATCTCTTATTGTTTTAACTCTTGCAGTATTTACCTCCTGCTCCAGCCATAAATCCACTCCTCTAACTCTTGGACAGAATCCCGTTATTGAAGGCTGGTACGCCGACCCCGAAGGCGCAGTATTCGGTAAAGAATACTGGATATTTCCAACCTATTCCGCGAAGTACGAAGAGCAATTGTTTCTCGACGCATTTTCTTCCAAAGACCTCAAGACCTGGAAGAAACACGAGCATGTATTAGACACTTCCATAATTAAATGGGCAAAGCAAGCCATGTGGGCACCTGCTGTTGTAGAAAAAGATAAAAAATACTACCTGTTTTTCTCGGCTAATGATGTGCAGCGCCCGGGAGGACCTATGTGGAATCAAGGCAACGGACTTAATCGCAGTGGCGGTATAGGTATCGCTGTCGCGGATAAACCCGGTGGCCCTTATAAAGATTATTTAGGTAAGCCCCTTATCGGCGAATTTCATAACAACGCACAACCAATCGACCAGTTTGTATTCAAAGATACAGACGGCACCTGGTATATGTTCTACGGTGGATGGAGACACTGTAATATCGTAAAGCTCAATTCAACCTTCACTGGTTTCCTGCCCTGGGAAGACGACAGTATTTATAAAGAAATAACCCCGACAGGCTACGTTGAAGGGCCATTTATGTTTATCCGCAAAGGAAAATATTATCTAATGTGGTCGGAAGGCGGCTGGACCAACGATACTTACAAAGTAGCTTACGCGATGTCAGACAAAGCTACAGGCCCTTTCAACCGCATTGGCACCATACTAAAGTCCGATAAGAGTATTGCTACCGGCGCTGGACACAACTCAGTCATCAATACCCCGGGAACAGATAATTGGTTTATGGTTTACCATCGAAGGCCCATACCAAACCTGGGAAGAGATCATCGGGTGACCTGTATCGATAAAATGGAATTCGAGGATGATGGCAGAATTAAAGAGGTGAGAATGACTGGGAACAAATAAGGAAGGCGTAAATTTAAAAAAAACGTCTTCGAAATCAATATATTCGGGTTAAGAAATAGTGGGTTTGGCCGACCCTTTTTCTTCTACGCCGAATTCCTCTCCGCATTAATTATCCCAAAAGAACACCGCATCACCAGTTTCTCAAATATCTTCATCTCGGTGGTGCTGGCTGTTTTATCTTTTTCCCTGATCATGGTTAAAGCGTACTGCTGAATAGTGATAAGCGGCAACTCGATTCTTTGTCTCATTTGGATAGACAGCTGATCGGTTTCACGCTCTGCCATCAATTCGGATTTGCCCGTCAGACGGAGAGTATACTGTTTGGTACGCTCATATTCATCATGGAACATATTCCACAGCCCGCCGTATTTCGGGTGCTTTGATAAATATGCCGTCAAAGGGAAAAAGCATTTAGTCATTGCCATTTCGCAATTGCCTACCAGGGTGCGGAAGTACAGCGAGTTTTGATAGAGGTCGCTAATCTGATCCCACTTCCCTTCTTTTTCAAGCTTTTCAAAGGCAAGCCCAACACCGTAGTAGCCAGGAATATTTTGCTTAAGCTGGCTCCAGGCTCCTACATATGGTACAGCCCTGAGATCGTTCAGGTTCAGTTTTCCTGCTTTGCGTTTCGACGGCCTGCTGCCGATATTAGCTTCGGCATAATAGCGAAGCGGACTTGCAAAATTGAGGTATTCCAGAAAATCAGGATCATTCTTAAGAACCATAAAAGCCTCATAACTCTCGTCCGAAAGTTCCTGAAGTAATTGTTCCTCGTTTTTGCTCATCGTGGTGGTCCTTGATGAAAACAGGCCGTTACTTATACCCGCGTGCATCAGCTGCTCCGTATTGTATCTCGCAGCTTCCCGGGTACCGAAATTAGAACTGATGGTCTGGCCCTGGATAGTAAGCTGGATTTCTTTATTCGCGATGTTCTGGCCCATTGAAGCATAAAACTGATGAGTTTTGCCTCCTCCCCTTGCAGGCGGCCCGCCGCGACCATCGAAAAATACCACATCAACATCATATTCACGGGATATGCGGGTCAGCTCTTCTTTTGCTTTATAAATACTCCAGTTGGCCATCAGATAACCGCCATCTTTAGTTCCGTCTGAAAAACCAAGCATAATGGTTTGCTTTTTATTTCGCCGTTTTAAATGCTGCTGATAAACCTCATTCTGATACAGGACTGTCATGGCTTTGGCTGCATTCTGAAGATCTCCAATTGTTTCAAACAGCGGAACAATATCAACCGCCAAATTTTCCTTTTTCCAGCCAGCCATTAAGAATAAGCCATACACCTCCATCACATCCAAAGCACCGGTAGTATGGCTGATAATGTAGCGGTGACAACCTTCGGGCCCATTAAATTTCTGGATAGTTCCAATGGTAAGCAGTGTCTCAAACGTATCTTTATCCAGGTCGGTATCAACTACGAGCGAGTCAATATTCTGCAAAACCTCGATCTTGCCTTCATCCGATAAATCGTTATAATTCTTTGGAAGCACCGAAGTGTTTTCAGCAATCAGTTCGATCAATTCTTTATGGATTGAACTGTCTTGCCTGACATCCAGCGAAGCGAAAAATAAACCAAAAAGGTTGACTTTATTTAGCAGGTTATTCACCTTGTTCAGGAACAAGCTATTGTGTTTTTCGATCAGGATATCCCGGATCTCTAGCAAAGTATTAATAATTTCATCTTTTGATAGATCAGCTTTATATCCTGGGATAAACAAATTGTTATAAAGGCGCTCTTCCAGTGAAGCCAGCAAAGTATCTACTCCCTGAAACGTTAACCGGCCTTTCAACAGGCGAACTTCCCGGTAATAACATTTGATGATACTTCCTCTCAATGCTTCCGCAACTTTTAAAGTGGTATCCGCTTTCACGAAAGGATTTCCATCTCGGTCGCCGCCCGGCCAAAAGCCCATCCTGATCAACTGATTTGCCCCTTTTACCGCATCCGGGAATTCGGCGTGCAGGAAAGATAATATAGTGCCTGCAGACTGGTAAAATACGTTTTCCAGGAACCAGATCAGATTGACTGCCTCGTCATATGGACTTGGTTTTTTCTTTTTAAAGAATGGTGTCTTCCCTAATTGTTGAAGGTACGTGTTCACCAACACGGTATCATCCTTTTGCAGCGCATTGCCAAGGTCATGAATGATTCCCAGCACTTCGCTCGGATAAAACTGGTTGGGATGGGCAGTGAGCACCATCCGAACAGAGAAATCCTTTAACTTATCTGCCAGTTGTTGCTGCGAATTATTTTGAACAACTTCAGTTTGCAGCTGCTTTAGGGTACCAGACCCATTCATATCGTGTGTTTTGCCGAATGCCGCATCTTCCAGCGCGTCGAACAATACTACCTGGCGTTCAGAATATTGAATAAACCTGAACAGAAGGTCGATCTGTTCTTTTTCACTGCGGTAGGTCGTGTACTGTTTAAAAAATGATTCGATGATTTCTGCGGGACTTTGTTCGTTCCGGAAACCCTCTTCACAATGCAGAAGAAATAGGGAAAGTAAAATTCCTGTTTTTTCCACCCGGTGAAACGGTAAGGAAGTAAACAAACTGTTGTACATCTCAAACTTGGTTCCTACCAGATTCTTAAACTCCGCGAGGTTACTGCTCATAATATTATACTCAAAATCAAAAAGATATGTAAAAGTGGGAAAAATCTGCGAAAAACGGAGAATGAAAGGGGAATGCTTCGCACCAGTTCGGTGACCTTTAACCAAATTAATTCTTTAGAATTCCAATATTTAAAGAAATAAACACTCTGTTAGCACATTCTAATTGGCAAGGTTGACGATACTTAGTCCCAAAGCAAAAATAATATGATACAATTCGATTCAGGGAAGTACGATTTCAATCAAATCATTGAAAGAATTCTGCACTATTATCCTATTGGGATCTCCAAAGAAGAAGAGGGCTATTTTTCGTGTCCCGGCATACAAGAACTTGATAAAATTCTGGTTGATAATATATCCAACGAAAGCAATTACAAAAGCCGATGGACTGATTTTTCTAATTATCTTACGGTTTCACCTGTAAATGAGTATGCGGAGGTATTTAAACTTGTGGCAGCTAAGATCCAAAGCAGATTTATTGGTTACCGGTTCGTTCCCTTCGGGATTTGTAGACAGAAAATTGAAGGCCTGTATGTCCGCTATTCCGAGCGCAAGACGCAGACAGTTTTTAATGCGCTGTTTAAAGATAACGCCGTTCTGACAAGTCCAATAATGGGCGACTGGACTTTTGGCTATGATGATTGGGTAAAAGCAGATTTGACTGGCGTTGAAACAGAAGTAGTACTTCTGCCACCGGATTATTAACTTCAATTATAATCAGAAATAACATAAAATTGGTTCTTGTCAATTAGTTCTTTTCAAACCATTTAGTTACAAAGGCATATCCAGATTTATCCGGATATATACGTGTATCTCCGGATAAAATCAAATTCCCTTATAGTTTGCATATCGTGCACAAATGTCCATCAACATTAGTATGGGCCTAATGTTGCACTAACGGATAACTTTTATTAACTTTGAATGGATGAGACGTCGCAAATAAGAAAAGTCTTTTTGTACAAAGGCTATTTTTCCGACTTTTTTGTGAAGCAGGACCAAAAAGTTAGAGATAAGATTTACTGGACATTGAGGCTCATTGAAACTATACAACATGTACCGAAAGAATATCTAAAACATCTAGAGGGAACTTCGGGGCTATATGAGATAAGAGTCAGCCATGGAAGCGATATTTTTAGAATCTTTTGTTTTTTTGATGAAGGCAAATTGATAGTCCTTGCCAATGGTTTTCAAAAGAAAAGCCGAACGACACCTTCCAATGAAATTCAAAAAGCATTGAAAATTAAGAAAGAGTATGAAGACAAAAAATGATTTAAAATGTCTCGATCAATTTATTGAAGAACAATATGGAACAAAAAGAACTGCTAAACGCGCAGCACTTGAGAATGGTTTTGAGTCTTTTAAGTTAGGAATATTACTTCAGCAAGCTCGTATTCAGAAAGGCATGACCCAGGAAGAATTAGCAGCAAAATCCGGTACTAACAAGGGATACATCTCTAAAATTGAGAATGATATAAAAGAAGTACGCCTTTCTACTCTTAAAAAGATTGTAGAGATCGGATTGGGTGGGCGTTTGGAGTTATCGATAAAATTGTAGGATTAGGATTTAACCGTTTTAATAGGGCTTTAACCATCCCAGAAACAACAGAAAAAATCGATGTAATCATCACACCAGAAGAGTTATTTGCCCATTGGAAGGGCCACCGGGGATTGACACGAAGAGCCATTGAAGCATTTCCTGAAAAAGAATTTTTTGAATTTTCTATCGGGGGAATGCGGCCAGCGGCAAAACTGATCCAGGAGATGATGGATGTGAGCACCGGTGGAGTCCGTGAGATGGCTGGCGGCGAAGCAGGTGAAATTGCCGGGCACGGACAATGAAACCCATCATAGGGCACAGGCTTATGTTTATTTGAGAGCGCTAGGGATTGAGCCGCCGGCGTTTTGGGACAGTAAATAGAGCTGACTGAAAACTGAATTGTTGCAGTCGTCCCATAAACGGTGGGTTATACATTATATTCCGTTTTTTGGGTAGTTTTATGTCGTGCACATAAAGGTACCTGTTCGCCTGATACATCATGAGTAATTTTCATTATGCTTTTAAAGTAAAAGATATCGACACAACCCGCAAATTCTATATGGAAATACTAGGATGCGAGGAAGGCAGATCGACTAACACGTGGATTGATTTTAATTTTTTCGGGAATCAACTTTCAGCGCATTTAAGTGATAATTTTCCAGATTTAGATTATTGTGGCAAGGTTGACGGGATTAGTGTCCCAATACCTCACTTTGGTTGCGTATTGGAAATCGATGAATTTAAGCGGGTACAAGAGCGACTCGAAGTAGAAAAGGCCCATTTCCTCGTGAAGCCCCAGATACGATATGAAGGAAAAGTGGGAGAACAATGGACCATGTTTGTTTTTGACCTTAGCGGAAATCCCATAGAGTTCAAGGCTTTCTCGAACACGGACGAGGTCTTTGCTGTATGAAAGCGATAGATTGCATGAATTTGCTTCTTGGTACTCGCGCGGAGCGACTCCATCGCATGAAATAGCGACTTCACAGTATGAAATAGGGACTCCACAGTAAGAAATAGCGACTTCACAGTATGAATTAGCGACTCCATAGTATGAAATAGTGACTCCATAGTATGAAATAGTGACTCCATATTCGCTCGGAGCGACTCCACAGTATGTAAAAGGGACTCCATTGTATGAAATAGCGACTCCATAGTCGCTCAGGGATACTGCATCGCATGAAAAAGCCGCAGCATTGCAAAAATTAAGCAACGCTGCGGCTTTAAGTGACAGAGATTAGGCTTTCAGAACTTCTGATGTTTTGCTACGCCTGCCAAATCGCTTGGCGATCTCGGCGGTAATGCCTTTCACGCCAGCATTTGTTCTCGCACCCGTTTTAAGATAGGAGTAAACCAGGTCGGAAAAATGCATGGCATCAGCTCCGGCCGCTGTCATGGTATCGTCAATGCCTTCCAGAAGCGCCCCCAGTTCCATACGGATGGCTACTAATTGATTGATCAGGGATACGTCTTTCGCGAACTCGGTAATGTCAACGCTCGGTGGCATGAGGAAGCCGAATGTTTGAGAACTTTGCAAACTCAGGTTTACATATTCCACACTTTTTGCTCCCATTTTCCGGCTTTTGTGACGTTCCTTCCCTGTCATATTGATAAGGAAAGGCATTTTCTCTTTCACCTGCGCTAATGCTTCTAACACTGCTGTTTTGTCCGCGTCGTTTAATACTGCAGAGACTTTGTTTGTGCTCATAAGTTTAATTTTTTTGGGTCCATAAATTAGTTCAGAACGTTAATTAAAATAGTATGTGCGAGCTACTCCATGCCTGCGCGCAGGTTCCGTCTGCTAGGCTGGATTAGCTTATATAAGATAACAAAAATAGAGGAGAAATGCAAGGAAAAATTGATAATAATTCACTTGATTATCAGTATGTTACGAGGCTTTTTTAGGGTAAAAAGCGCTCCAAAATGAAGGTTTTCTATCCCCTGTTTTCGATCGACTAACAGGCAATTTTTGTATATCGAAACATCGATTTTAACGGTATTAGGCTGGGCGCATATTTTACCGCAGAGGCCGCTGAGTTTCGCGCAGAGAGCGCAGAGTTCTGGTTGAATAAGTTCGGAGTTCACGAAAATCTAGCGTAGGATATGTTCAAATTTATTGATTAGTAGCTCTCTGCGAAAACCTCTGCGTACTCTGCGTTTAAAAAATAGGCGACTTGCAAGTGCCCTAATGATACAATGCGTTCCAATCTCCAGTATGCACAATCTTTTTCCTATTTTAGCCTACAATAGCTATCGCATCCAATGAACGCAAAACCATTCCTCAAATTCCCAATATTATTATTCCTCTTTTTCACTACTCAGTCGGTTTACAGCCAATACTACCCGGGCACTGATTGGAAATCTAAAAAACCTTCGAAGATGAAAATGAATCCCGCCCTGCTTGACAGCGCAGTAAATTTTGCCTTGAAGAATGACAGTAAAACGAATTACAACATTAAAGAGTCACTTTTAGCATCTTATAAAAACGAGCCTGGTTATAAAATTGCCGGACCGGTACAGGATCGTGGTAAACCAGCCGGGATGATCATCAGGAAGGGTTATATCGTTGCTCAATGGGGCGACCTGGACAGGGTGGATATGACTTTCAGCACAACTAAAAGTTATCTTTCGACCGTAGCAGGATTAGCCATCGATGAAGGCCTGATTAAGAGCGTGAATGATCCTGTGATAAATTATATAAGCGGCGAGACTTTTAAGGGTGATCATAATTCGAAGATCACCTGGAGCCATTTATTAACTCAATCATCCGACTGGTCGGGTTGCCTTTTTGGGGTATGCGACTGGGCAGACCGGCCACCGAAGTATACGAACCCTGAAGAACTAAAGACAAGAAAGTTTCTTGAACCGGGAAGTGTTTTCGACTATAATGATGTCCGCGTAAATTTATTAGCCTACTCCCTTTTAAAGGTGTGGAAGAAACCTTTGCCGCTTATCCTGAAAGAGAAGATTATGGATCCGATTGGAGCATCTGACTCGTGGAAGTGGTATGGTTATGATAATTCTAAAGTGGATATCAATGGATCGATGATCGAATCAGTAAGCGGGGGCGGCCACTTCGGGGGAGGCATGTTCATTAATACAGAGGATCACGCACGATTTGGCCTGCTGTTTTCAAGAAATGGTAAATGGAAGAATAAGCAGCTCATATCTGAAGATTGGGTTAAAGCTGTACAGCAGCCTTCGGCAGCCAGTAAGTCTTATGGATTTATGTGGTGGCTGAACATAACCGGCCGTTATAAAGATGTGCCCTCGAATATTTATACCGCTGAAGGATATGGCGGTAATTTTATTGTGATTGATAAGGATAGGGATATGGTGATGGTAACAAGATGGCTGGAACCGTCGAAGCTGGGGGAGTTTATGAGGATGGTGATTGCAGCCTCGGAATAGTTGGTTAGAGGTTACACTGGGCGCATAAGCTGTTTGGTTTGAAGACATTTATAGTAATGATTTGCGTAGGCTTATTTAACGCTCTTCCATTGTTTGGTCAGGAGGGAATAAGTAGTGGGGTTGCGAAACCTGGCAGAATTGATTCAATAAACCAGCCTGAAGAGGTCGAAAAACTCGTGCGTTCAATTGACAAGAACTATAGTAGCTTCCGGATTGATAAGAAACTAATTTTCGAAGATGAAAATTGTTTCCGTCTGGCAGATCTCAGCAAGGTAAAGCCTATTGCGAAGGCTGATTTTGACAAGAACGGATATACAGATATGCTTGTAATGGGCATATTAAACGAAAGGCCAGCTATTCTAAGTTTAATGGGCTCAGCCTCCGAAAAGATCAGTCTTCACTTAATAACACGCCAATTTCGAAGGACGTGTTCATTTGCCCAAGTGATCTATGAAGATGGTAATACATTAATTGAGTTCAAGTATTTCGACGGATATTTCGCTCGTGTGGGTTACACAGAAGCTGTTAATTCGGTGAAACTGATCATCAAGTATGGCGGTTTTATTGAATATAATCCCTCACCGAAGAAATATGATATTAATAAAATCGAGTTCAGGAACGACGGAAGACCGTGGATTACTTCTTCTGAATATTCGATAGAAATCAACTCTCTGGGCAAGGCGCACTTAGTTTCGAAAAGCATTACCAATGACTGGCAGGCATCGCCCGACTCATATGACGGCTATACTAAAGTGCCCGGTGTCTCCCCCGATTCTTTATTTGCAACTATATCCGGATTGCTGAATTACTCTGACTTTTCAAATCTTGAAGACCGGTATGAAATAAAAGCTACTGACCACGCCACGGGGGTGCTGACCATATACTATAATGATGGTAAGGTAAAAACTATAAGTGATTACGGACTTCAGGGAACCTATGGCCTGCAGCGGGTTTATCAGACCATTAATTCCATGAGAGGGAGCCTTGTATGGAAACTTAAAGCACCTAAGGCATTGACTCCTTTGCCTGCAATTCGAAATTAAAGCGGCGATAAATATTAATTGATCATCTGGCTTTCATTCCAGCTATAACAATCCTTTGACACGTCTGCTCCGATAATAGTAGCAACACCCCTGCAATCTAAACCTGATGGCAGCGTAAAGCCCGGAGCCGAATACCTTTTCACAATTTAATCACCCTACTACCGGCGAGGACTTGCAGCGAACAGCAGGGCTTCCGGTACCTATGAAATTCTGGCCCTGCTTTTCAAAAAGATTGCTTCGTCGTACCTCCTAGCAAGGTCACCCCCTGCCTTTACCTTTCCAATTTCACAATTACCCTTTAACCATTCGACCCTTTTCGTCGTCCAACCACTTTCAACTTAATAGCAATCGGGTTTCAACTCTTTTCTCCGCCCAGTCACTTTCAACTGTCAAACTTTCAACTTTACCACCTTTCACCTCCTTCGTCGTCCATCACCTTTCACCTCTCAACTCTCACCTCTCACCTTTCACCTTTCACCTCATTTAAAACGATCAAATTTTCACCCCAACTATTTGCTCTTTAAGGAAATTCTCCTATCTTTGCAGTCCCTAATTTTAGGGGCAATAGAATATTTTAAATAATTTAAATTCAAGCAAGTGAATACGTTAAGTTACAAAACTGTCTCTGCCAACAAAGCGACCGTCAGCAAAGAATGGGTAGTTGTTGACGCTCAAGGAGAGATTTTGGGGCGCTTGTCTTCTAAGATCGCAATGATGATTAGAGGAAAAAACAAGCCATCGTACACCCCACACGTAGACTGCGGCGATAATGTAATTGTTATCAATGCAGACAAAATTAAACTCACAGGGAACAAGTTTGCTGAAAAGCAATATGTTTCTTACACCGGTTACCCGGGTGGGCAGAAATTCATTTCTCCTAAAGAGTTAATGGCTAAGCATCCTACCCGCGTGGTAGAGAAAGCTGTACGTGGTATGTTACCTAAAAACAGTCTGGGCCGTGCATTGTACAAGAACCTACATGTTTATGCAGGTACTGATCATCCGCAT
>NZ_JBASJU010000315.1:0-6790 GCF_049655485.1 Daejeonella sp. | reverse complement strand
AAAGGCTCTTTATTGTCCCATTTACCGTGACTGGCTATGAGCTCTGCAAAAATGGTCCATTTCTCATAAGCCATTGTATTCCACCAGGTTTGAATAAATTTGCTCTTTTCAAAATCCTCCTTGGTCTCCCATACTGCTAATAAAGCCCATTGTTTCCAGTCCGGATTAAGGTCGAAGGCGCCATTTCGCCCGCTTCCCATGAGCTTCCAAAAAGAGCATTTTTTGTCCAGAGCAAGTGGGAGCCGATGGATCGCCATAGCAAGCAAGGCAAATGGCACAAGAAGGGGTTTATATCTTACAACGGTTAAAGTAACGATCATGGGATCTATAAGGTTTTGCCTGTGTGCACGCAAAGTTAAAGATCAGAAGCTATTCTTTAGGTCTTTAGACGAAAAACATAGGAATTTGACCTGGCGATTGCTTAGCATATGCATTTCAATGCTAATTTTGTGGCATGGCAGAAGATTTAAAGATACTAAAGGGTACTAAAGAAGATCAATATCAATCTCTTATCCCACAGATCCAGGCATTACTTGAGGGCGAAACCGACCTGGTAGCAAACCTTGCAAACGTCTGTGCGGCATTAAAAGAACAATTTGGCTTTTTCTGGGTTGGATTTTATCTTGTGAAAGGTGAAGAATTAGTGCTGGGCCCTTTTCAGGGACCTGTTGCATGTACCCGGATCAGAAAAGGGAAAGGAGTATGCGGAGCTTCGTGGGCAGAGGCTAAAACCATTATTGTGCCCGATGTCGACGCTTTCCCTGGACATATCGCATGCAGCTCGGCTTCAAGATCAGAGATTGTGATCCCTTTGTTGAGCCATGGTGTTGTTGTGGGCGTATTGGATGTTGACAGTGCGGAACTAAATGAATTCGATGAAACTGACGGTAAATATCTCTCTGAAATCGTAGGCCTTATAAAATTTGAATTTGAATAATAAGCTAAGCCTTGACTTTTACAGTCAGGCAGATGTAGTGTCGGTTGCCCGCCAGCTTCTTGGTAAACACCTTTACTCCAAAATCGGAGGTAAAATTACGGGCGGAATCATTGTAGAAACTGAAGCCTATCGCGGTCCTGACGACAGAGGTTCGCATGCCTATATGGACAAAAAAACGCCGCGTACTGAAATGATGTACCAAGCGGGTGGAGTAGCATATATGTACATTTGTTATGGGATCCATGACATGCTGAACATCGTTACGGGTACCGAAGGTATGTCACATGCAGCTTTAATACGTGCAATAGAACCTATTGAAGGACTTGATGTTATGAGAAATCGAAGAGCTATATTCGATGATGATAAGCGTCTATGTCAGGGACCCGGAGCTCTTGCTAAAGCGATGGGACTTTCCAAGCTCCATAATGGTACAGACTTACAAGGAGATACTATCTGGCTAACAGATGAAGGCCTCAGTTATTCCGATCTGGAGGTGATGGCAGGGGCACGGGTTGGAATGAACTTTGAAGGACCGTATAAAACTATCCCATGGCGTTTTTATGTAAAAGGGAATGCCCACGTTAGCCGGCCGCGCATCTAAAGGCTAAATGCGTCCTGGGTCCAGCAACGGTATAGTTAAGACGGCTTCATCCTACGCTGAAGGCTTTGTTTAGACAGGGCTAGGGCAGGATGCAAGTAGTGCTTATATTTGGGCAGTTCCGTCTAAATATTGGGGAAGAATCACTAGCGACGTTTCGTATATTTAAACCTATTGAACGAAGAACCGTTCATGCACGATAAATACAGTTTAAAACAATGATGAAAACAAAAACCTTAGTGATTCTTAACACCATATCCCTTGCCGTACTCCTGATTATTTCATCCCTGGCACAGCAAGAGTGGTTTTCCGATCTCAACGTGGGGGAGGTATCTGATAAATATGAAACAGTTTTTGCACCTGCTTCCATAACCTTCGCGATTTGGGGACTTATATACGCATCACTCGTCGCATTTTGCATTTATCATATCGTTAAAGCATTCAATGCTGATGATACCGAGCAAGCTGATATGGATATTAAGGCAATTGGCTGGCTGTTTATCATAAATACTCTAGCAACGGCTGCCTGGTTAATCGCATGGGTGAACGAACAAATAGCTTTATCTGTTCTGTTGATCCTCATACAATTAATCAGCTTGATTATGATAAGTGTAAGGGCACATATCGCCAATCCCGACAGGTCATTATCGACTAAAATATTTACCCAGTTCCCTTTAAGTATATATTTCGCCTGGATCTGCGTGGCTACGATAGCTAATATCAGTGCCTTACTCGTTTCGGTCGAATGGGATGGGTTTGGCATTTCCGCGATTTACTGGACCATTATCTCGATAGGGCTAACAACGCTGCTATCTTTATTCATCATTATTGTCCGCCGTAATTTCTTCTTTGGATTGGTCATCCTTTGGGCCTTATACGGTATCGCGTTGAAGCGCCAGCAGGTTGACGAAGTTTTATATCAGGAGATTATAAATGCTGCCTGGGCCGCTTTCATTATCGTAGTAGTTACCTTACTGATCCGCGTGTTGAGAGCCAATAAATTTAAGTCGCACCCAATAACTAGCCCAGACTGAGCCTTTACACCGCATTCGATCCAATTTACGCTCATCCATTACCGGAAGGGCATCGCTTTCCCATGCTTAAATATGAACTAATCCCAGAGCAGCTTTTACGGGAAGGGATAATAAGACCACAAGATTTACATCTCCCGGGGGAAATCGACGAGGAGTTTATTCTTTTAGCCCATGCGCCGGGATACTGGGAACGTATGAGGGATCTTAAGCTAAGCGCCGCAGAAATCAGAAGAATAGGCTTTCCCCAAAGCGAAGAATTAGTGGAACGAGAACGCCGCATTGCGCAAGGTACAATTGAAGGAAGTCTGCATGCCCTTAACCATAAAATCGCTTTTAATGTAGCAGGAGGGACGCACCATGCTGGTTCCAATTGGGGGGAGGGTTTCTGCTTGCTTAACGACCAGGCTATTGCGGCAGCCTATCTGGTAAAATCAAAGCTTGTTCATCGGATTTTAATTATTGACCTTGATGTCCATCAGGGTAACGGGACCGCTGAGATATTCTCAGAAGTCAATCAGGTTTTCACATTTTCGATGCATGCGGAAAACAACTTCCCTTTCAGGAAGGAAAAATCAGATCTGGATATAGGATTGAAGGATGGTACAAGAGGTGAGGAGTACCTGGCAATTCTCACAGATAAATTAAAATTGCTTAGTGAAAGAGTCAAACCTGATTTCATGTTTTATCTTTCGGGTGTAGATGTCCTGTCTACTGATAAACTCGGTAAACTTGCACTTTCACAGGATGAGTGTTTAGAAAGGGACCGTCGGGTCTTCAGCTTCTGTCAAGAAAACAACATACCACTCCAGGTAAGTATGGGAGGGGGGTACTCACCAGAACTAAGGCATATCGTTGATGCTCACTGCAATACATTTCGCATTGCCAGAGAACTCTATTGCTGATTCTAAAAAATACGTTAATGTTTGGTAATATGCTGATTTTCAATTAATTTATTGTAGATTTGCACTATGGAAAAGCAATTCTTTACACGTTACCGTTTCGTTGACACCCGTACAGGCGATTTAATTAGATATATGAATATCAATGACCGCTTAGAAGATCATGTTGACAGACTTAAAAAGATGCAGTCTCAGATCTATAATGAAATTAAGATCCCTGTAACATCTATTCTTTACGAACTTGCCGAACCAGCTTCTTAGAAAAGAACTGGAACCTCATAAAGAGTAAACACGAAGAAACTAAAAGTCCCGCAGTTAATCCATACCATACTCCGTTGGCGCCTAGTCCCATAGATATTCCCAAATAATATCCAATGGGCAAACCAATAATCCAGTATGCGACAAATGTGATAATTGTAGGGACATTTACGTCTCCTATCCCCCTCAGTACTCCCAATCCCACTACCTGGGTCCCGTCAAATAACTGAAAGAACCCTGCTATGATAAGCAGCTGTGCCGCAATTGCTATCACAGACTGATCTGAAGTATATATCCAGGGCAAATATTGGTTTAATCCTATAAAAAGTATGGCTGTTAAAGCCATAAAGCCTAGCACAATATGATAGCTGGAGATAGCTGATAGTCTCAGATTTAAGAAATCTTCTTTCCCGAAATTATTTCCGGTTTTGATAGTTGCCGCGGAAGAGATTCCACCGGCCATCATGTAGGTCATAGAAGCGAGGTTGATGGCAACCTGATGAGCTGCTTGCTCTACCGCTCCAATCGTTCCTATGAAGATAGCGGCTGCGCTGAAAGCACTAACCTCGAAAGTATATTGCATGGCCACCGGGGCACCTATCTTCAGGATATTTAAAGAACGTACCTTATCTACAGCTCTAAAGGTGTAAGACTTAAGGTAATGCTTGAAATGCTTAGATCGCATCACGTATATAGCCATCACAACAGCCATAATTGATCTGTCGGCCAGGGTACTCCATCCCACACCGCTGACGCCCATCGGGCTTATTCCAAATAAACCTTTAACGAAAATTACTCCAAGGCAAATATTGAATAGGTTTCCCCAAAGGGAGATTATCATAGCCTGTTTCGTGAAACCCAGACCCTCAGCAAATTGTTTAAAGGTCATAAAGATCATAAGGGGGATGATCGATAATCCAAGCAGGGCTAAATAGGGTTTCGCTTCTCTGACGACTTCAGGCGATTGATCCATACGATCGATAATGGACAATGAACCATAGTAAACCAGAACATACAGTAAAAGCCCTACTATAGCGTTAATCACCAGGCTGTTAGCAAGGAGCTTTCCGCATTCTTTGAAGTTCTTCCTCCCGCTTTCCTGGGCTATTAAAGGGGTTAACCCATACGAGATGCCCATCCCAATGACCATAACGACCATGAAAATGCTGTTCACCAAAGCAACAGCTGCTAACGGAATGGTACCCGCAAAGTGGCCAACAATAATGCTATCGGCCGTGTGGACCAGTGTATGACCCAATTGGGAAATCACAACCGGGATCGCCAGTTTGAGGTTTGTCTGGTAATGAGGTTTGTACTTATAGAAAATTCGCTTTACCATTAGGGTTTATACCGAAAGAAAGGAGGCGGGCAAAGATAATCAGGAAGCAGTATAATACTCTTCTTTTTCTGTAGTATGCATCCTAATCACTCCGGAAAGCACGAGATTGACTAATATTCGATGGGTTCGCCTGCGGGAAAGGTTTAGCATGTGACTGTATTCCCTGGATGTAATTCGCTCATGTTCATCGAGATACTCCAATAGTGCCTTTTCTTTAGAAGAATATTCCAGAAAAACCCCATGTTCATTATTTTCTCTTTTAAGAACATCGACTACGATCTTGCTTGCCAGTACGCTTTTATCATTAACCCTGATGTAAACCCACCATTTCTTATCCTCCCCAAGGGCATAATGAGGTTTCATTTCGCTTTTTCTGATCTCAACGATTAAAACTACTTTCTCATCCACATAAACTTCTTCGAAAATAGGTTCAAGGGCCGGCTTACAATAAAAGTGGGCAGCTTTTGTAAGCATGTATTTCTCTTCATCTTCAGATTTTACACCGCTGATGGTGCCGTCGTCAGAAATCCCCACAAGCAATCGTCCACCCTTGTTGTTTGCAAAGGAAACCATGGTTTTAGCAATCTTTTCACAACTGGTTATTTTTCTTTTGAAATCCTGGCTGACACCTTCACCTTCTAAAATGAGCTTCCTGATCTTCATCTTTACAGTATTTTAATAAGCAGCAATGAACCTTATTTGAAATCATTATCTCTTTGTGAGGCCAGATTGCGTTTCGCCAAAAACTTAGTATGCAACAGGGCCTTCCTCACCCTTAAATAAGTTACGCAAATAGACTTCGTTTTGTACGGATGCGCAAACTTCTCCTTCCGAATTTAGGATTTCCAAAGGAAATGCCTTCACAAATTTACCAACAGTCTTTAACGCTAATTCTGCTTCAGTAATATCTTCTTCACTTAATGTAATCTTAAAGTACAAATTTGTGCGTCCCGGCTTTAAATACTGTATGTTAGCACTTTTCAGCCATACACGTACTTTAAAGCCTCTTCTTTTCATCACCTGATCGAATAGCATCGCGTAAAAGGGATCTGAAGCGCTGAAAATGGTACCACCGAAAATAGAGTTATTGTAATTGGTGTTCAGAAAGCTCTTTGAGATCTTAACGTGTACGCCCGTGAAGCCTTTATCAAATTTCTTAACCCATATCCGCTGGAAGAAAAGCGGTGGATAAAGCCTCATGGCCCATTTTAATGTACTTTCGGAAACTACCATAAATGCAATATCAGTAAAAGGCGGAGATTTCTAAAATATTCTATTTAATGAGACCTATCTGTGAAACATATGGGCCACTTCCTGTTTATGTATGGGCCTATTTTTGTTTCTCGATTTTGTTTGTAGATTGAACGCTCAAAATAAACACATGGATCAAATCGCTGCTAATAAGAAAAATGTCAGGCTTATCATAATCGTTGCTGCCCTGGGCTATTTCGTTGACATTTATGACCTCATCCTTTTCTCTGTGATTCGGGTAAAAAGCCTGAAGGGACTTGGCGTCCCGGATGCTGATTTGCTCGACGTTGGAACGATGTTGATCAATAGCCAGATGTTTGGTATGCTGCTGGGAGGTCTTTTATGGGGCATCATAGGAGATAAACGTGGTCGGATAAGTGTATTATTTGGTTCGATCCTGCTTTATTCGGTGGCTAACCTGGCCAATGGCTTTGTAACCTCCATTCCAGCCTATGCTGTTATCCGATTTATTGC
>NZ_JBASJU010000314.1:0-2800 GCF_049655485.1 Daejeonella sp. | reverse complement strand
AACCTCCGTAGAATTCGCGTGAGCAGGGGAATTAGTCAGGAGTGGATTTCAAATAAATTGGATATCTCACAGACTAAATATTCGCTGATCGAGCGCGGCAAAATATTGCCCGATGCGATTTTTATTTCTCTGGCAGCTGGGTGCCTTGAAGTCACCCCAAAAGAACTAATGCCCGCCGGATGGGACCAGCTGAAGCCTGTTAAAATAGTTAACACTTTAACCCGAACGGGATTAATCTTATATCGGGTACTGCTGGCCGTATTCGCATATGACATTGCGCGTGGCTTCTGCAATGGAAACGACATTGTATCGGAGCCTGGACAGGTTGCGGTATTGTTATTTGTAGGGGCAATTGCTGTTATGGTGCATTGTTATACGGAGAGCCAGGTCGTAGTGGATCGATAAGAGAATCCCGCAGTGGATTTTGGGTGGCCACAGGAAGTGAAAAATAAAACTCGGTGCCGCTGGCATCACTCTTGACACCGATTGTTCCCCCGTGACGTCGAACTATTTCAGCAGATATATATAGTCCAAGCCCTAAGCCGGAAAACTGCTGAGAACATTCCTCAACCCGATAGAACCTGTCAAAAATGTGTTTCTGATTCTCGGCAGGAATTCCTATACCGAAATCTTTAACCGATATCTGTATCGCATTTCCAGTCAGTAATGTACTTACAATGATTTTTTCCGCATTAGGAGAATATTTTACAGCATTTGAAAGCAAATTACTTATAACTTGCTCTATTCGGTTTTTATCACCCTGTACCCTTGATTGAACAGTGCCCGTGATCATGATTTGATGGGTTGTAACTGCAACCTGGGCCTGTGAAACAACCTCATTTATTACCTGCGAAATTTCAAACTCACAGAAATTATAAAGCATTTTCCCGGCATGAATTTTTGTAACGTCGAGCAGATCATTCACGAGGCCGGTGAGTTTATTGATTTGATGGTCCGCTTTCTCTAAAAGATTAATAGATGACCCATTTTTCTTAACAAATTCTTTCTTGAGAATTTGCAGGTAGCCTTTCATGTTTGTGATAGGGGTCTTCAGCTCGTGACTGGCAACATTCATAAACTCATCCTTCTTGCTCATCAAGTCCTCTATCGCCTTTTTATCCTTTTCTTTCCTGCCGAGGGCCTCTTTTAATTGTCTTCGCATCAGTTCTAAAGCCCGCGCTAATTTTTCTGCTTTTTCTGCAGAGTTCTGTGCGAGAGCCACCCTGATTTCTGAATTGATGGCTCCCTGTTCTAAGCGAAATAACTTTGTAAGAAGAGGTAAAATGGCTTTAAGCGGTGACAATTCATCTTCTCCGGGTGAACCCCCGAGACAAACTACAACGGTCCCATCTAAGCCTGAAAAGCCAGAAGCAAAATTATAATGCTGTTTGTCAGGAAAAGCCAGTGTACCCGAATGTGCGCCTTTGGTCACGCACTCCGCCAAAAAGTTATGCCAGGCTTTTCCGTCGGGCAGTGTTTGAGGGAAACCGGGTGCTGGTAATACTTGCTGGATCTCCGCATCCTGAATAAATATCATTAGATGAGAACAGCCCAAATGTCCGGCTATCCGGGAGGCATTCTCAAACCGGGTTCCTTTGTCATACAACTCACCTAAGAGATCTAGAACCATTATTCAGGAATTACGCAAACTACGGCGGTGCAATTTTGAAATCCACTAAATTGGCCGTCAACTCGCGCTACTTGTCCGTATGTATTACATCCAGCATAGTCAATACCTTCAAAAGTTTTTGAAATCTGACTAAGTTCAAGGTTAAATTCCTGGCCCATTCTAAGTCTCGTAGCCACACAGTCAAAAAACAAGGCAACCTTTGGTTTGTGATCGCCGATCTGCTTTAGTGCATTGATAGCAGCTGTGGTTGCAGCTTTTTCAGAACAGCTATTGTCGGTAGTCATGAAAGTAACATATGCGCCTTCGGGAATGTTGCTGGCCATAGTCAGAGAACCATCCTCGAGTATCGCGAGTGGGACCCTTAATTTATAATCACCAGCTACCTCTATCCCTAAGATATTATGCAGAAAAAAAGGTATTGGTTGTTCAGCGTCGAAAGTTTGACCCGTGCTTACCGCATGTTCCCTGAATAACTCGACAGCCGGGCGGGCATTCAAGCTAATAAGGGTCATGTTGTCGGCTTGAGTAACACGCATTTTCTTTCCAACGGGCTTCCATCCGTGTGCTGCACCCACTCCGATAGGCTTATTTGATAATATTTCGAGGATAACGGCAGCATCAGTAAAAGCGCCCGTGCCGTAAAAAACGTGTGTACGCTGGAAATTCGCATTATCACCTGCACCCCCTCCAAAAAATTGATATTTACCCATAGTTTTCTCTGTGAGGAGATCCACTATTTCATCAGTATGTCCTGACAAGGCGTCGGCGAAAATCATAGCAGAATAATATTGGTGCTGATAATCGGTTTCATGACTTAATGCCGAATTCAGTTTATCCACAACTCCAATCCGATCTTTTTTGATACCCTCAGCCAGGCCGGCAGAAAACTTCAACTCATCAGAGTAAATTGCGACGGCACAGGCCGAGTCAGTAGCCAGGTCTTTTGAAGTAAATTCCCCTGCCGAAGAGCTGCCGACAATGATTGCAGGATGACATTCTTCGTTTAGGGCTTCCAGCAACTGCGGGTAATCGTATACCGATGATGCAAAGACTATCACAACATTTGGGATTTTTTCCCCTAATTTCTCTACAATTTTATGGGCTAGCTCTCGTCCGGCATCTTTGCCATCCCTTTGTTCAGTAAAAACTACTGCTGATTGCGTCATAGAA
>NZ_JBASJU010000313.1:0-1668 GCF_049655485.1 Daejeonella sp. | reverse complement strand
GCTATGCTGAGTACTTTCTCACATGAATTTTTTCATGCCTGGAATGTAGAACGCATCCGTCCGAAAACCCTTGAGCCTTTTAATTTCTCTTACGCTAATATGAGCAGCGAGCTTTGGTTCGCTGAAGGTTTTACTCAGTATTACGGCGACTTGATACTTAAACGTGCAGGCTTCAGAACAGATAAGCAATACCATGGGATTGTGTCGGGCATACTTAATGGTATTTTGAATTCACCGGGTGCTGCGTCCTTTTCTCCAACCCATATGAGTCGGTACGCGGTTTTTGTAGATGCCGGCGTATCAGTTGATAAGAACAATTACGCCAATAATTTTGCTTCATATTACACCTATGGTGCTTTTGTGGCTCTGGGTCTTGATCTTCGTTTACGATCCGAATACAACTTAACATTGGACGATTACATGAAGGCAGTCTGGACGGCTCATGGAAAAAGCGAAATTCCTTACACCATCCTTGATTTGCAAAATGTTCTTGGCCAACTGACAAATACATCATTTGCACAGGATTTCTTTAAGAAGTATGTGGAAGGGATCGAGAAGAACGAATATGGTAAACTGCTGGCAAATGCCGGACTCGAACTGCGTAAAGCATCTCCCGGTAAAGCAAGCATGGGCCCGGTCCGTTTGACATTGATTCCAGGTTCCCGAAAAAACAGAGTGGCCAGTCCAACAGTAAGAGGCTCAGCTGCCTACGAAGCAGGGATTGACGTGGGTGATTATATCCTAAAAATTGGAGATACTAATTTAACGGGAGCTGTGAATCTTGAGGAGATTCTTTCCAAATACAAGCCCGGGCAAGTTGTTACGGTAACTTTCGAACACAAGGGCGCAGTAAAAACATCGAGTTTGAGATTTCAGGAAGACAATACATTGACAGTCGTTCCTTTTGAAAACCCCACTCCGCAACAAACCCAATTCAGAAACAACTGGTTATCATCCAAAATAAAATAATGAAGATCAACAAAATACACGCTGGCGTGGCCGCACTTTTAATCCTGAATTCATGTTCAGTTCAAAAGCCTGAACAGTTTGTTCAGCAAAACGAAATAACACGGGTTATTAAAACACTTTCTGCTGATGATATGCAAGGAAGGGGCACTTTTACCCAGGGCATCGACAAAGCAGCGAGTTTCATTGAAGCGGAATTCAGAAAGATTGGCTTAAAACCACTTGCTGGCGAAAATGACTATAGACAGGAATTCAGCGTCACCAGAATATCACCAGCAATTGCAAACGTAACTGTAGATGGGCAAATCATTGATCCTGCAAATGTTATTGTGGTGTCGGATAAGGCCATCTTGGAGATGAGCAATATCTCAGGGGCCGCGATCCAAAAAATTGGTGCGGGCGAACAGTTTGGCCAGAAATATCGTGCGGCGCTAACTTCAAAAACCCCGGTGATTGTAGTTGTGGATCCATCTCATGCAGCAATCTTCAAACGATTACAGGATAATTCCAAAAGAGGCCGCATTGTTGAAAAACCCGGTGAGAGTGCTGGTGTGGTTTTCGTTCTTGGGTCAATCGAAGCAAACACGTTTAATGTAAAAGCGAACAATAAGATCGAAATACTTCCATTATTCAATGTGGCAGGAATGATTCCAGGAAAATCAAAAGAAAAAGAACTCGTTTTGTTCTCCGCACATTATGACC
>NZ_JBASJU010000312.1:0-1906 GCF_049655485.1 Daejeonella sp. | reverse complement strand
GTCTCCTGGCGCAGCGCTGACTAGAAGCCTGGAGAAACTGGCTTTCGACGGTAAAGAAAGCCAAATTAACCATGGCCTGGAAAGAGGAAAGAAGTTTACCGTAAAGTTGTCAGCTGATGGACAAACTATGACTGTTAAATCAATTGTACACCTGGTGGTTGCCACTCCTTACAATATAAAGGTTCAGAAACAAGCATTTGTTTACGTAACAGAGGTTTGGAAGTTGAGCAATGGTGGCAAATCTATTTCTGTTCAGGCCAATGCAAAATCAACCTTATTCGGCGGCGAGCGTTCCTGGAAGACCGTATTCGATAAAGCCAGTTAGTATTAAAAACTTTTTTTGTATATCGAAATCAGGATTATTTGGTTCGAGAAGCGCCCAGTTGGGTTCTTATCAAAACTTGATTTCAAGCACACAAAGCCACTAATCGTTTCAAATCATCCATAAAGTGGTTCGAGAAACGCACAGTTGGGTGCACGAAACACTAGTTCATTCTAGTTCAAAACCCTGTAAACTATCTGATTTACAGGGTTTTTTGCTTTCTTTTAGTCTATATCAATTCATATCAATCTACCGTTCTGGTTACCAATCCGACTACCTGTTTTTAGTTTTATCTTTGAGGTAACACAAAACGCTGTAAGGGATTGAATGTCTTTTATTTACGGCCTAAAAAGTTAACAAAAATGGCCCTATTTTCAGGCTGTTTGTGTTACCTCTGTGTTACCTGTAATTGATCCAAAAAACGGGATGTATTGTATGAATTTAAGCTAAAAAAGCAATTTTATGAGAACATCACAGTCATTCGGAATCCATTTCACTATCAGAGCTGATAAAGTAAGAGATGGAAAAGCACCAGTTTATGCATGCGTTACGGTTAACAGGAAGCGCTGTTATATCGCATTGAAGCAGTTAGTAGAAGTTAAGAGCTGGGATAATGTCAAAGGAACGTTAAAGGGCAGCAGGGAAGAATTTAAAAGTATTAATCACTACTTGCATGAAGTTCGGATGGCCATCGGCACCTGCTACCAGCAACTAAGTTTAAAAGGCAGGATAGTTAATGCTGAAACCATCAAGGATGCCTTTTTAGGAACGGCAGAAGAAGTCCATACCTTAAGCAGTCTCTTTGAGTATCATAACGAAACCGCTGCCAGTACCTTGAAATGGAGCACGCTTAAACATTATTATGTAACCCAGCGGTATCTGGTTAAGTTTATTCAGAAGCAATTCAAAGCTGTCGATCTTTATTTAGATGAACTGGACTATAAATTCATTTATGATTTTGAGACGTTCCTTCGAAATCACAAACCCATAGACCACCAGAAGCCGATGAATAATAACGGGGTAATGAAACATATTATCCGCGTTAAAAAGATGGTTCACCTGGCTATCCGGCTGGAATGGATTTCTAAAGATCCGTTTGCTAATTATAAACTTAAAATTCTTAAAGTAAACCGGGAGCACCTATCTGAAAGGGAACTGGCTACCATGGAAAGCAAGGTCTTTGAGATTGACCGGATTGATATGATCCGGGATCTTTTTGTTTTCTGCTGTTATACCGGCCTAACTTATGTGGATGTTATCAATCTGAGGCATGATAATATTGTTGAAGCTTCTGACGGTGAGATGTGGGTCCGTACCTGCAGACAGAAAACGGATATTCCTGTTAATACTCCGCTTCTTCCTAAAGCAGTTGAAATCTTAAAGAAGTATAAAGGTAATTCAAGAGCAGCAATAACCAACACGGTTTTTCCGGTGGTCTCCAATCAGAAGGTTAATGCATACCTGAAAGAAATCGCTTCGATGTGTGGGATAACAAAGAATATCACCTTCCATTTGGCGAGACACACGTTTGCAACAACGGTTACGCTGTCTAATGGGGTGCCTATAGAGACGGTGAGTAAGATG
>NZ_JBASJU010000311.1:0-6839 GCF_049655485.1 Daejeonella sp. | reverse complement strand
CCTTCATACCAATAACTTCCAGATACAATATCTAAAAAATCATCCCCATTTACATCAAAAACTCCGGCAGATTCCGCACTTTCAGCAGCAATCATCTGCTTTCTGAATTTTACCTCTGGAATAGATTGAAAAGACACTGCGGGAAAAATGAATAGCCCGGCAAAAAATAAAAAAAGTCTTGCTGATTTTTTACTTAATAAAATGGCATTTCCCATTATCACAACTACTATTAATTTTTTGCACACTTAGTGCATATTTTCTAAAGGGCATAAGCCATCGAATTTACTTTAAGCGAAATCTAAAAACAAGCCGGATTATTCAAAAGAGCCGGCTTGCAAAAAAGGGTTAAAAATGAGGATTTAAAGCCGCCTCGTCAGCAGGAAGCGGATAAAGCAATTCCAGTTGTGTAAAAGCATTTCCCGGAGGAACCGCCCCTTTAGGATAATAATAATCAAGAGGATTTGCCTTAATCCTGTTTCCATAAGCTGTTATAACGGCAATAGCGGTTCCTGATCTTACTAAATCGAACCAGCGTTTATTTTCAAACGCGAGTTCTACTCTTCTCTCTCTAAAAAGAGCGTCTCGCATATCTGCCTGTGAAACAGCCATATAATTTGCTAAACCTGCCCGGGATCGAACCTGATTCATGTAAGTTGCGGCTTCCATACTTTTATTTTGTTCGTTTAACGATTCTGCCAACAACAATAAAACTTCCGAGTAACGATAAATAGGCCAGTTCATGCCATGATTTCCGTTTAATGCGTGAACCTTAGCGTATTTTTTGATGTAAGGGTACACTTTATTTTCTCTTAAACTTCCGCTTAAGGTAATGTATGCAATGGAGGCGTTAAGTCTTTTATCTCCGGTTTCGTATGCTGCAATGACATCAGGTGTCGGAATATTATTTCCTTCTCCGGTAAGTGGCTGAGGGTTTGAAGTTCCGGTAATGGTCTTTAGTTCATCAGGGGCCATTGGGCGAGGCATAAAGTTATATAGAAAACTTCCGGCATAACCGGCTGAACCTTCCTGAAACTGAACTTCAAAAACTGACTCCCTATTGTTTTTATTAGCAGTTGAAGTAGAAAAAGCATCTGCATAATCAGGCATCAAACCATATCCATCATTAGTAACTACCTCTTTCAAAAGTTTTTCGGCTTCCGGCCATTTCTTTAGCACGATATACACATTGGCCAGTAATGTTTTTGCTGCACCAGATGTGGCGCGCCCAGGTTCTTGTTTAGCTTTATTAAACAACAATTTGGTAGCCTGATCGGCATCTTTTACAATTTGGGCATATATTTGATCAACGGATGATAATGGCAATGCCGCTTCCGAACGATTGGTAACGGGCGTTAGGTGCAGAGGAACTTTTCCGAAATATCTTACCAATTCAAAATAGGCATAGGCTCTTAGAAAATAGGCTTGCCCTTTTAAATTATTTTTCGATTCGGCATTAAAATCTACGCCATCAATTAGCGACAAAAGCTGATTAGTTCGGGCAATGATCTGATAATCCAGACGATACTGGTTGAGAACATGTGTATTAGTTGTTATACCCTGTGCAGTTGGAAGAGCGAAATCAGCTATATTTTCCTGCTGCTCCGTTGCGCCAAACAATATATTACGGGCATAATATGTATTATCAGAGTGCATTTCCCCTAAAAGCCATGCCCGGTCGTTAACAATGCTTCTCAGCGGAACATAAGCCGCATTAACGGCCTGTTGAAAATCGGATTCGGTTTTGAAAAAAGTTTCCGAACTCAAGGCAGTCTCAGGGACTATTTCCAAAAATTTATCTTTACAGCTTGCCAATACAAAGCATAAAAGACAAGTGATAACGAAGATTCTTTTCATGTTATTAAAATATAGTTATTAAAAACAATTTAGTTAATTAAGTAATTCAAAAATTCAGGTTAGCCCCAAGACTGAAGGTACGGGGTACCGGATAATTTGAAAGATCTATCCCCTGACTCAAATTTCCTCCGTCCCCTTGGCCGTTTCCCTGGGCACTTGTTTCAGGATTTGGTCCACCCCAATATTTTGTAAATACGAAAGCCTGTTGTACAGACGTATAAACCCGGGCTGATTTAAAAAGCTTAGTTTTAATACCAACATCATAACCAAGAGTAATATTCTTAATGGTAAAAAATGAGGCATCCGCTATGAAGCGACTATTCATCCAGTCTCTTTCGATACCAGTGACGTTACCTCCACCTACCGTAGTGCCATAAAATCCTTTACCAGGATTAGCTTCCGATCTAAAACGGTATTGGGCTTCTCTAACCATATTAAAAACACCATCCAAATTTGCGGTGCTATATAGATGCCGAACAAGTAATTGATTGCCAAATGAACCAGAACCTGTAATGTTAAAATCAAATTTTCCAAATTGTAAGTTTGTTGACATTCCATAGGTGAACTTTGGAAAAGGACTACCCATGATTACTCTATCATCTTTGTCGCCACCGTTCGTTATTATACCATCTCCGTTTTGATCTGTCAATTTTATACTACCAACTGTTGACCTGCCAGGTACTTGCGGAGAATTTTTAAGGTCTTCAGCATTTTTGTACATCCCCTGAGAGATGTGTCCATAGAATTGTCCAAAAGGTTTTCCTACTTGAGTGATATGGAAAGTACCATATACCCTATCAATTCCATCAGCCAGGGCTATTACCTTATTCCGGTTAAATGAAATATTTGCATTGTTGGTCCATCTAAGTTTTCCGATGGTGTTTTGATTAGTAAGAGCAAATTCATGACCCCAAAACTTTATTTCTCCGATATTATCGTTGAAATTACCAAATCCGGATTCCTGCGCAATTTGTACGCTATAAAGTAAATTACTCGTGTTTTTTACATAATAATCATAAGTAAATTGAAACTTATTGTTGAACAGACTAAGATCTAAGCCCAAATCCATTTGTTTGGTAGTTTCCCATCCTAAATTAGGGTTAGCCAAAGATGATATCACTGCACCTGCAGCCACATTGTTGGCGAATACTGCATTTACTGTGTTATTAATTAATGCGTAATGGGTATAATTACCAATATTATTGTTTCCAATTGTTCCATAGCTAGCTCTTAATTTCGCAAATGATATGCTTGGCATATCTTTAAGAAAATTCTCATCAGAAGCTATCCACCCAAGGCCAATGGAAGGGAAAGTACCCCATCGATTAGCTGATCCAAAACGGGAAGAACCATCACTGCGAACAGCAGCATTAAACAGGTATTTGCCTTTGTAATTATAGTTAAGTCTGGATATAAAAGAGGTTAGTGCCCATTCTGCAACCCCACTGAAAGTACCACCACGGTTTATGTTGATGGCTCCCTGGATTGTTGGAAGCCTGTCGTCTGAATAGGTATCAGCACTGATTTGCGTTGTTTCCTGACGAAATCTCTGGTTAGTAAAACCTCCCAATAACTCAAAATTATGATCGTTGAAACTCTTGGTATAGGTAGCTGTATTTTCGTTAAGCCATGAAAAGTTTTGACCATTCAATCGTTGTGATGATGCAGTTGTGGGAATCGGTGTGTTGATACTACTGGTGGCCGTAGAAGGATTGAAAAAGAAAAATTTACTGCTTAATAATTCCGCATTGAATGTAGACTTAAGCAAAAGTCCTTTTAACGGCTGATAATCAATAAATGCATTCGAAAGCAGGTTAGTGGTTTTTGTTTCATTAATCAACTCCTCTGCTGACCTTACCCAGTTTGCGTAAGCAAAGATATTACCCGTACTTGAGGGAAATCTATTAAATAAAGTCAGGTCCCCTTTGTCATCCCGAATGGGCATAATGGGCCATGTATGTAATGCATTAAAAAGAATACCGGTTCCTCTATCTCCATCTGATCTGGGGGTGTTGTCGAATACATAGGATGGGGCGATATTAAATCCTAAATTTACCTTATCAGAAATGGCGTAAGCGGAATTTAAACGAAGCGAATATCTTTTATACTCATTATTCAAAACCACACCCTGCTGATCAATAACACCTGCAATTACCGACGTATTAACTTTTTCTTTATTAGATGTAATGGTTAAATTATAGCTCTGCAGGGGTGCTTGTCTTAACAAAGCATCATACCAATCGTTATTTTTTCCTTCATATTGAGAAGGGTTTTGAAAAATATCAGGTACAGGCTGCTTCGCATCTTCATATGATTCCTTTTTGAATTGTGCAAATTCCACTGCATTCATCATTTCAATTCTACCTTTTACAGGCACCCGTTGAATGCCGGTAAATGTGTTGAAATTGACATTGGTTTGCCCGGCACTTCCTTTTTTAGTCGTTATAAGCACTACGCCATTTGCAGCCCTGGAACCATATAAGGAAGTCGAAGCTGCATCCTTCAAAATAGAGATGTCCTCTATTTCATCGGGATTCATTGCGCTGATATTGCCGGTAATGGGGAATCCGTCAACAACATACAGCGGATCGCTTCCTGCCGAAACAGATAACTGTCCGCGGATACGGATTGACATTCCCTGACCAGGCTTTCCTGTAGTCTGATTGATCTGTACACCAGCTAATGCTCCCTGCAATTTTTGCGCAATAGTGGTAACAGGCAGATCTTTTAAATCTTTATATTTAACCGTTTGAACTGAACCTGTTATTTCCCGTTTTAACTGACTACCGTAGCCCACCACCACGACCTCACTTAATGAGGTGTTGGATCCTACTAACTGAATATCAATAGTTTTTCGATTACTCACCTGGATTTCGATCGTTTCATAGCCTACATAAGTAATAATCAGTGTTCCATTTTCGGGCGCATCCAGCGAATAATTACCATTAGCGTTTGTCGATACGCCAATATTGGTTCCTTTGACCTTTATTGAAACACCTATCAGCGCTTCGCCGGATTTTTGGTCTGTAACCCTTCCCTCAATCGGGATATCGGCTTTTAGTTCCAAAGCAGTTTCAACCCGGAGATAGTCTCGATAAATCTCCGGCAGATCACCGTTATTGCGAACTCCCGCGCGTACATGCATAATGCCGAAGCTGATCATCATAACCATACTAAATGCGCTATACCTAATCATTCTCCGCCATTGCATTAAACACAGTTTTTGGGATGTGGTAAATTTCTTTTTCATGTTTTCAGGGTTTAGTGGTTTAGAATATTAATGGAAAAAATACAGTTGCAGAACTGCCTTTAAAACGGGTGCTTCTGTTTTCGATTTCATCTCATTGCCTTTCCTTATTTATCTTGCAGTTACGAACTCAAAAACATATCTAATAAAAATTAAGTAAGACAAAGTAGAGATGAAAATTTACTTTTCTGTCCTGATCTGACCTGATTCCAACAAAATCTTAAAAAAAAATTTGTTATATATAATTAACTATTTATCAACTACTTATAAATAAATTGATTGATAATTTGAATTATAACAAGTAATATCAGATTGAGATAAGGAACTACCTGTTTAAAAAAATAGAAAATTGGAGTAATCTTTCGCGCTGAAAGTAAACCGGGTGCTTACTTTCACAATATTACGACTTAATAAACTTATGCCTTGGGCACCTTGTTTTAAGTCAAGGAAATATGCAGAATAAAAAATGTGCTTTTAAATTAAGCCCCTTTTCCATTTTGGAGTACAATCTTAAGCAGGGTGAAATACCTTGAATTTTTAACGATGTAAACTCACACGTTAAGCCCTGGTTAATTTGTATGGATAAACGTTACCTGATGCCCATTGTGCGACATAGATATTTTCATCCTGATCTACGCAAACATCATGCGGATGAACAAATATTTTTTCTGTTTGTCGCAGGGGCTGCAGAATACCATTCACGTAGATGGGCTCATTGCCACCGATATTACTGACTACCTTATTGTGTTTGTCCAAAATTGTGACAAACCCACTGCCTGGGGCATTTGAGTTGGGCGAACGAAATACAGCTGCGTATAAATAATCACCCTGAATAACCGGACGGCATACGCAGGCACCGGGAAGTTTAATTATCTCAAGCAGTTCTCCCTTTTTATTAAATCTTTTGAAACAATTCCTTGTCCTGTCGGTGATAAGCAAGGTGCGTTTATTATTACGTGTATCGAAGCTAATGCCGTGTGCGTTATCCAGATGAGCATCCCCTTCGCCACGGCCGCCAAAATATTTAATTAATTTTCCTTTCCTATCATAATGCAAAATGTACTGTGCACCATATCCATCGGCGATAAAAATATCTCCATTCTTATCTACAACAGTTTCGGTAGGTACAAATTCTTCTGGTTTAGAATATATGCCGGCATCCATAGGCGCACTAATGGTAAGAAGCATTTTACCATCCATAGTTGTTTTATAGACCTGGTGTTTTGAAGTATCGGTGATATAAAGAAATTCTGTCCCATTTTCATTATGCAGGGATAAACCATGTCCGCCGGGGAATGAATGACCCCAGTTATCCAGCACTTTTCCATCCTTATTGAAGATGAGAATATTATTCTTTGTTTCATTAGTTAACAGGATAATTCTGCCACTACTGTCTTGAACCATCTCATGGCAGTCCTTTACAGGGAGTTGTGAAGTGTTTGTTTTAGCCCATGAAGTATCCAGCGTATAAGTCGTATTATTATGACCGTATACTTTATTCTGAGGTTTGGCAAATAAATCTTTCATAATCAACAAGCCGCTGGTTGTTATCGCTGTCTGCCTGATAAAGTTCCTTCTTACCATGCGTCTTTATTTTAAATGGTTAATCTTTTTATGTAAATAATTTAAGCTCTGCTTTACCCAAGCCATCCGGTGTAGTATAAAACGGTCTTTTTTCTACAACATAATTTGCATCTTCTTCAATCCCCAATGCATGATAAATCGTTTGGTGTATTTG
>NZ_JBASJU010000310.1:0-1511 GCF_049655485.1 Daejeonella sp. | reverse complement strand
CATTATAGGTCACTGATAGAAAATGGCGCCGATGTACTAGTAGTACTTACAACAGACGGCAAATTTAAATATGCTGCCCCATCAATTCATCGGGTATTAGGGTATTCGGAAAAAGATGCTCTCGCCTTAGATCTATTTGAACTGTTGCATCCTGATGATATTAAGGACCTTCGCACACTTTTCATGAAGTGCGTCAAGAATCCAGGGATCTCAATCGACGGTTATGAAGGCAGGATCAAGAATAAGAAGGATGAGTGGCTATGGCTGGAAGGAATAATGACCAATATGTTGCTTGATCCAGCAATTAATGGAATTGTTTTCAATTTTAGAGATATAACAGAGCGTAGACTTGCCAGACTGCAGCTGGTAAGAACCCAATTACTTAATAAAAGCATCTTAAGTTCCTTAGACGCTCATATTGCTGTTGTCAATGGGGACGGATTAATAATTTCGGTCAATAAAGCATGGGATGACTTCTCAATCGCAAATGGGGCAGTACCTGCTTCTCTAACTTCGAATGGGAGTAATTACTTCACTGTTTGCGAGAATGCTGCGGCAAAGGGGAATAAATTGGCAGCTCAGGTATTGAAAGGGCTTAAAGCAGTGCTTAATAAAGAAGTCGAACTTTTTAAACTCGAATATCCATGCCACTCACCCTTAGAAAAACGATGGTTTGTCCTTAACGTAACCTGTTTAGGTGGCGATGAAACCGGGATTGTTGTATCGCATCAAAATGTCACCGATCGGAAACTGGCTGAAGAAAAAGTGCTTCTGAATGAATTGATGTTTCGTGGGCTTATCGAAAATAGTGCCGATGGAATGGCAATACTTTCTCCAGAAGGAAGGCCGCTGTATGTGTCCCCAACAATTAAGAATATTTTGGGGTATACGGAGGACGAGGGCATGGAACTGAACTTATTAGAAATGGTTCATCCGGAAGATGCTCCAATACTGATTGGAGTCATGAAAAATGCGATGGATAATCCTGGAGTGGCCATTAAAGGAGGCGTGACCCGGATGATTCATAAAGACGGAAACTGGCGCTGGATGGAAGGTGTAATTACAAATATGCTGCATAACCCTGCTATCGGCGGTATCGTTGATAATTTCCGGGATATCACGGACAGGAAAATGGCCGAGCAGAAAATACTCCATGCAAACAGGCTGTATTCTTTCATAAGCCACATTAATCAGCTGATAGTACGTGTTAAGGATGACCAAACCCTTTTTAATGATGCATGCAGGATAGCTGTAGAGCATGGTAAATTTAAAATGGCCTGGATCGGTCATCTCTTTCCAACCGACGAAACCATAAAGTTGGTGGCGTGTTTCGGAGCTACGCCTAAACAGGAAGAATTTTTCAGTAATTATAGATATGAACCTGGGGGACCAATTGCAAAGGTTATAAACGGTTTAGATTATGCAACAATAGCAAATATTAGCGCTGAAGTAAAGACCAGACTAACGGAAATTGCAGGCGAGGCAGGATTTAAGTCAGTCATTGTACTTCC
>NZ_JBASJU010000309.1:0-3082 GCF_049655485.1 Daejeonella sp. | reverse complement strand
GTAATAAATGATCGTCCGATAATTACAAATATTAATTAACTATCCCAAGTCATTATCTTTCCCCTGTCTTCAGCCTTAAGGCATTGATCCAGGGTCTTTGCATCATATTCAAGGCCAAATTGCTTCAAGACATCGTCTGGTACTCCATCCCATGCATTTGGCTGATTCCCTTTGTATCCTAAATCCGCAATTCCAATCTTACTTGTAAAAAACCCCGTTGCAGTAAGGCCTCGCATTGTATTGAAAAAACTTACGCCAGCTGCATTCTCCGGAAGGGCTTTATCAGGGTAGGCAATCAGATCGACGAGTTGAATACGTTGCTCGGCAGATGCTTCTGCAAACGACTTTTTAAACATCTTATATGATTTTATATCCAGCCATTTCAACCCCCCTCGCATGGGTAACTGCAGCTCGGGTTTATCTTTCACAATGAACTCTATAAATTCAGCGACTTCTGCATCGCTTGCACTGCCTGAGATATCGTCTTTAGGAATGATGATATCGCCTAGAATGGCGATGGAAGCAATCTCAGGTTTTGTAAAAAACTGTTCGCTCATTAACTTCTTATCCAAAAGCTTTTCTTCAGGAGTTCTGCCGTATGCGCCAGTCTCTCCAGTAGCAGCAGAATCTGTGCCCCCCTTTTTATCACATGAAGATAATAAAGTACCAACGCTTACTGTTCCAACTGCCAGCGCCTTAAGTGAGTCTCTTCTATTCATCTGATTAAATGTTTTGCTTTTTTAATTGATCAACCATGTATTCTGAAGCACGCATAGACAGCGCAAGTATTGTCCATGTAGGATTTTTGTCCGCCTGGGATACAAATGCTCCTCCATCCACTACAAAAAGATTATTCACATCGTGGGCCTGGTTATACTTATTTAGAACTGAAGTATTTTTATCATTTCCCATTCGGGTGGTCCCTACTTCGTGAATAATGCGACCTGGTGCCAATAAACCATATTTTTGATCTTCGCCCGGCTTCTCGCCATTGGCAACACCGCCCATGGAATGAATTATTTCCTCGAAGGTATCCTGCATATGTTTGGCTTGTTTTACTTCCTGATCCGTCCAGTTGTAATTGAACCTTAACACAGGGATACCCCATTTATCAACAGTGCCCGGATCAATTTCACAGTAATTCTCTATACGGGGAATACTTTCTCCACGGCCAGCAAATCCGACGTTGGAACCGTAATAACGACGATAATCGTCTTTAAGTGCCGCACCATATCCGCCTGCTTCTTTCATTTTCCCTTCAACAGTCGGATAGCTACCGTTAACTTTTTCCATGCCAAAGCCAAAACCATAAGAAGGCATGCCCATTCCGCCCCCAAACTCAATATGGTAACCGCGGGCGAAATCAAGTTTTTTGTTTTCCAGCCACCATGGAATATAGACGTGTAGTCCGCCAACTCCATCTTCGTTGTATCTTTTACGGTCCATCAACTGGGGAATAAAAGCGCTTCTTGATGCTCCGGTGGAATCATGAAGATATTTACCCACCATTCCGCTGGAATTTGCTAAACCGTTAGGGTGAGCAGACGACTTAGAATTTAAAAGTAGTCGTGCGGATTCGCAAGCACTGGCGGCCAAAACAACAATTTTGGCATTTACCTGATATTCTTGTAAATCTGTTTTGTCGACGTAAGATACTCCGGCAGCCTTTCCCTCTTTATCCGTCAACACTTCCCGGGCCATGGCATTCACATATACATCTGCGTTACCAGTTTTCCTTGCTGGCTTTACAAGGCAAGTTGAAGAAGAAAAGTCGGCATGAACCGTACAGCCGCGACTGCATTGGGCACAGAAAAAACATGAACCGCGATCTTTATTGACCGGCCTTGTAAGGATTGATAGCCTGGATGGAATGACAGGTATACCGATTTTACCCGCAGCCTTTTTTATCAAAAGCTCATGCAATCTTGGTTTCGGAGGCGGCAAAAAATAGCCATCTGGCTCGTTATAGATGCCTTCCTTAGTTCCAAATACCCCAATCATTTTATCAACCCGATCATAATAGGGTTTTACATCATCGTAACCTATTGGCCAGTTGTCACTCAGGCCATCAAAGTCGTGTCTTTTAAAATCATTCGGACCAAAGCGCAACGAAATTCTTCCCCAGTGGTTAGTCCTGCCGCCAAGCATCCGTGAACGGAACCAATCGAATTCGGTCCCCTTCGCTCTTGTATAAGGCTCTCCTTCAATTTCCCATCCTCCGTATGCGGCATCAAAATCTCCAAAAGGACGGGTGGTATTTGCACCGCGTCGTGGCGATTCATATGGCCATTTTAATTGCGTTTGCTGTTCCGGATTCGCCGGATCATAATCCGGGCCGGCTTCCAGTAAAGCGACTTTCAAGCCTGCTTCCGTCAGGACTTTGGCGGCCATTCCTCCACCAGCTCCTGAGCCAACAATGCATACATCATACAGTTCTCCTTTAGTTTTAATTTCCATAGCTATCAGTAAAAATTTTAGAAGTTAAGCTTTGATATAAGCCTGTCTGAAAATAACGAAAATATTAAACCAAGCGAATTATTAAGACAGAATTTGGGGTAAAAAAGAGATAAAGAGTAAAATCCGTGAAAGTTTAGCCAAAAACAATCATAACCTGATTTTTTTCAACTTTATCTGTCGGCTTCACCTTAATTGATTTAATAACCACATCTGCAGGGGCCTTGATAACGTTCTCCATCTTCATTGCCTCCAGAATTAACAAAGCAGATCCTTTTTTTATCTCATCTCCTTCTGCAACCAAAACTTTAAGGACCATACCAGGCATTGGTGCCTTTAATTCTGAAACCTTTTGGGCATTAAGGTTATCCATCCCAAGTTTATGCAACAGTTCATCAAATTGATCAGTTAGAGACAACGTATATATCTGGGAATTTACCCGCACTGTACAGGTCTTTAGTTTCTGATCTAAATTTATCAGCTCTGCATTGAATGATCGGTTTCTATGAAGGATGTGGAAAGTATCAGGGTTTACGGGATAAACATCCAAAGCAAGAGATCTCCCATCGACAATGATGCCGTTTTTGTCGGAAAGCACTTCGAATTCAAACTGTTCGTTTACCTTAAT
>NZ_JBASJU010000308.1:0-3467 GCF_049655485.1 Daejeonella sp. | reverse complement strand
ACCATATTCGCTAAAAGATCTGACGATCTATTTTCTTAAGCTGGGAACCTGGGGTTTTGGAGGCCCGGTAGCATTGGTGGGCTATATGCACCGTGATCTCGTGGAAGATAAGAAATGGCTGGCTGAGGAAGAATATAAAGAAGGGTTGGCATTGGCCCAGCTTGCTCCCGGTCCACTAGCTGCACAGTTAGGAATTTACATCGGGTTTGTACATTACAGATTACTGGGTGCCACCTTAATCGGTTTAGCTTTCGTGCTCCCATCGTTTATAATGGTGGTGATGCTGGGAATGGCCTACAAGTTATACAGCGGGCTTCCCTGGATGCAGGCCGTATTTTATGGAGTAGGTGCTTCTGTTATCGGGATAATTGCAATGAGTGCTTATAAACTCACCATTAAATCAATTGGCAAAATTAACTTGCCATCCATTAAATTAAACTGGCTGCTCTGGGTTTTCTATTTGTTCGGTGTGATCATAACAGTTATTACCCAGCGGGAAGAGGTATTATTGTTTCTTTTGGCTGGTTTGATCTATATGTTTATAAAAGCTCCTCCCCAATGGTTCAAAAAGCCGGTATTACCTTCCATTTTAGTAGCCGGTATTGGCTTCTGGGAGTATAACGCCGATGTCTTGATTAAGATAGCATTGTTCTTCACTAAGGCGGGAGCCTTTGTTTTCGGTAGCGGCTTAGCTATAGTCCCTTTTCTTCATGCGGGAGTTGTCCAGGAATACGAGTGGTTAACAGAGGCCGAATTTGTCGATTCAGTAGCAGTCGCTATGATTACCCCTGGACCTGTAGTTATTACTGTGGGTTTCATCGGCTATCTGGTAGCCGGGTTTCCTGGCGCATCGGTAGCTGCTTTAGCAACCTTTTTACCTTGTTTTCTGTTTACAGTTGTACTGGCTCCTTCTTTTAAAAGAATAGCCAAGAACAATAGTATCAAGGCGTTTGTTGATGGAATAACGGCTGCGGTTATTGGTGCATTGGTTGGTTCTGTGATCATCATCGCAACGCGAGCTATAATTGATATCGCTACTGCCATAATCGCTGTTGCATCTGTTTTGGTATTGATCTATATAAAGAAATTGCACGAACCATATATCATTCTGGTTGCTGCAATGATTGGAGTGGTTATTAAAAGCTTATAATCCTTTGGAGATAAATCCAATTCCAGATGGTTTGCCTGGTGGAGATAAGTCTTAAAATTATGATGCTTTATACAGCCGGGTAAAATATGCTTATGATGAAAAGCAAAATCGGACTCCTTCTTAAGAAAGGGGATCCCGATCTTTATGAAAAATAAAATTTATGAAAAATAGCCCTTTATCAGCACTATCCAGAAGAACATGGCTGAAAGCAAGCGCCATGGTTGTTGGTGCCTGTGTCATTGATGTGAAAACAGCTGATGCTTCCTTTCTGGAAAAGGCAAAGAAGACTCCTCCCTTGACTCCAGCAGAAATAACATCCATTGAAGCTGCAATAGGAAAGAAAGGAACCTATAAAGAAGCGGAAGCAACTCATACCACACCTTTGCCAAGAAACGATTTAAAGGTGACGCTGAAGGGTGAAACGGTTCCTATTTCATTTGGCTTTGGAGGCTGGGTTTCTATCAAAAAAACATTAGATGGAAAGTCAGCAGTATTAATGAGTGACTGTGTCCTTTTACAGGAAGAAGTTAATCCATTGATAACTGCCGCTCATGCAAACGGTTTGGAAGTAAGCGCTATTCACAATCATTTCTTTTACGAGGAGCCGCGTATATTTTATATGCATGTGCACGGAATGGGCTCTCCTGAAGAACTGGCAAAAAAATATGCAAATGCCATTGCACAGACCAAAATTTCACCAAAAAATCAACCCCCGGCAGGACCTCCACTGGCCAAAATGGGTAATGAAATTTTCCAAATGGCACAGCTTAACGACATCGTGAAGTATGAAGCAACTGTAAATGGTCCTACGATTAAATATACGATCGGGAGAGCTGACCTGACCATAACTGCAATGGGAGCTGAAATGACCGCATCTATTGGTTTAAACTCATGGGCTTCCTTTACAGGGTCTATGGAGAAGGCCTATATAGCTGGCGATATTGCAATGCAGGAACATGAAGTTAACGACGTAGTTAAATCGCTACGATCAAATAACATTGAAGTTGTTGCTCTTCACAATCATATGCTTGGAGATAATCCCAGGATTATCTTTCTTCATTACCTGGGTACAGTGCCAGCAGCGACGTTGGCTCAAAGCTTTAGAACTGCATTGAATCAATTGGGTAAAAGATCAGGTATGAATATGATGCACTAACCTGCGGCAGTAAACTTTTGAACATCATCTACAGAAGGCCATTTCCCTTTAGGAAATATTTATTAAGTTTACAGTGATTTATCAAGCCCACAAGCACAAAATCTACGAGCTCTCAAACTTTTAGGCCATGTGGAGCGAGACCGGAATACCGGATCACCTTGCAAAAGACGGGCGAAACGATTTGTCGACCACTCTTGAATCGATTTAATTAAGGAAGATACCTCAGATCTCTGGATTAAAAGGAACCGTCCTTTATGTTAGAGTTCATAACAATGCTATGAAAAAGAAGATTCTTATTATCGATGATGATCAGGATATTTTAGATATTACTAATTTCCTTTTTGAGCAGAAAGGGTATGAGGTCATTGCGTCACTCAACACGGATATTCTTTCTGAACTTTTCCAGATTACCCCAGATGTCATCTTGTTGGACGATTGGCTGGATGGCACAAGTGGGCATGAGGCCTGTAAAATTTTAAAAGCTGCAGAAGCCACCAAGCATATTCCTGTAATTATGTTTTCCGCTGTAATGCAGATCGAAAAGGTAGCGGAGGATTGTCTTGCGGATGGATTTGTTAAAAAACCTTTTGATATCGATACTTTGGTAGAAGTAATCGAGAGACATTTGACTGGCACATACAAATAACATTTCCTCTAGAAAAGTACCTAAGTTATTTACTTAAATTATACAAACCCTTTAAGCAATGGTGGCATTTGATAAAAAAGCTGAATTAGAATTAGCACATCGCCAGATGATTGAAGAAATACAGGATTACGCTATTATATTACTTGATATCGAGGGTCGCATTCTTTCGTGGAACAAGGGTGTAGAGCGTATTAAAGGGTATAAGCAGGAACAAATAATGGGACAGAACTTCCGCATCTTTTATTTGCCGTCGGACCGGCAGGAGCATCTTCCGGAGAGACTACTCGAACAAGCGAAAATAGAAGGAAGAGCTAAGCACATTGGTAGAAGACTTAGAAAAGATGGAAGCATCTTCTGGGGGAGCATATTGATTACCGCTTTACATGATGATGACGGGAATGTAGTAGGATTCACAAAGCTTACGAAAGAGCTTATGGATCATGAGATCGGCTGAAGTTGATATCCCGTCCTAACCCCGATTGTTCCTTAGAATATTAGTTTAGGGCGTTCGCATT
>NZ_JBASJU010000307.1:0-5721 GCF_049655485.1 Daejeonella sp. | reverse complement strand
GTCGCTTCAGCATGCCTTCGACAACATTCCTTACTTGCTCAGGGCGACTGTTAAGTCCTGGCAGCCTCTGTCCGGTTTGTTGATTAATGTTCCAGCCGAACTTGGAGCAGATCACTACTTTGTCGCGGAATGGTGCCACGCCCTCTCCAAGAATGCGTTCAACCTCATGTGGGCCATAGGCTTCAGCAGCGTCATAGAAGGTGACCCCACGGTCGAAAGCCGTCCGGATAATGTTGTGCATTTCGGGCCGGTAAGGAACTTCGGTGGTATACTTACGGCTCATATTTTGAACTCCTATACCAACGCTGGATACTTCTAAGTTGCCCAGCTTACGTCGACCCTTGACTTCATTAGACTGATTCGGTCCGCCATTGGAGCCGGCTGTACTTGCCGACAGTGTTTTGCATGAACTGGATAACATGGCAAGTCCAGCAACGGCCAGACCTGATTTAAGCAGATCCCTGCGGTTCAGGCCTGTCTTTTTATTTATTGTATTGCTCATAATAGATCGTAAAAATTGCTTCAATTTTATTTGAAGTGTGTTTATATCATCTGCTTACCATTTTCTGACTTTGTTCACCATAGCGACTGCCCTGTACTTCTATAATAGATATAGCAGACTCGATCTCAGTTAACTGGTTTTCAGACAGCTTGATACTGGCAGCACCCATATTCTCATCCAACCGAAGTATTTTAGTTGTACCCGGAATAGGAACGATCCAGGGCTTTTGAGCCAACAGCCAAGCAAGTGCAACTTGTGCGGGTGTAGCTTCCAGACTCGTAGCTATGCTGGCCAGAAGATCTACGAGTTCTAAGTTCGCTTTTCGATTCTCTTCAGAAAACCGTGGCACCGTGTTCCGGAAATCTGTTTTATCGAAAGACGTGGTTTCATCGATCTTTCCAGTAAGGAAGCCCTTTCCAAGTGGGCTGAAAGGCACAAAGCCAATACCCAGTTCCTCCAGGACGGGAAGTATCTCCTTTTCAGGTTCCCGCCACCAAAGCGAATATTCACTTTGCAAGGCTGCTATTGGCTGTTCAGCATGAGCTTTGCGAATGGATTCGACACCTGCTTCAGACAGTCCGAAGTGCTTTACTTTTCCTTCCGAAATTAAGTCTTTGACAGTCCCGGCAACATCTTCCATCGGCACATTCGGGTCAACACGATGCTGGTAGAAAAGATCGATATGATCAGTGCGCAGGCGTTTCAGCGAAGCCTCGGCAACTGCCCGGATCGTTTTGGGTCTGCTGTCTAATCCCAGATTTGTCTGCGCGTCCTTAAAGCCGAATTTTGTAGCTATAATCACATCTTTCCGGTAGGGCTCCAAGGCTTCGCCAAGTAGTTCTTCATTAGTATACGGGCCATATACTTCAGCTGTGTCGAAGAAAGTTATCCCAAGCTGAATAGCGCGATGAATTAACTCAATCGCTTCTTTTTTCGCAGTTGCCGGTCCGTAGCCAAAGCTGAGACCCATACAACCGAGCCCGAAAGCTGAAACTTCAAGCCCCGTTTTTCCTAATTTCCTTTTTTCCATGCTTTAAGATTTAAATATCAACTCTTGATGTACCGAGAAACCTGACCATTTCCGGGTTGCGATGATCAAAGAACAGCGAGGTCTTTTGGTCAAGACTTTGAATCACATTCATATCGTCATCAGTTAAATAGAAGTCGAAAATGTCAAAGTTCTCTTCTATACGTTCCTTGCGTACTGATTTTGGAATAGCGACAACTCCTCTTTGGGTGAGCCATCGCAAGACTACCTGTGCAACCGACTTATTGTATTTGTACCCGATAGAAATTAACACCTCATTGGTGAACAGATCGTTTTTACCTTCTGCGAATGGCCCCCATGATTCGATCTGCACACCATTATCCTGTAAGAATTGCTGCGCCTCAATTTGTTGGTTGAAAGGATGCGTTTCGATCTGGTTTACCGCTGGAACTATTTTATTATGCACTATCAGATCGATAACCCTGTCGGGTTGGAAATTGCTGATCCCGATAGCCTTGATCCTGCCCTCGCTATATAATTCCTCCATTGCCCTCCATGCACCATGTACGTCACCATACGGCTGATGGATAAGATATAAGTCGAGGTAATCCAGTTGCAGCCTTTGCAGGGAGTTTTCAAAAGCTTTCTTCGCACTTTCATAGCCAGCATCCTGTACCCAGAGTTTAGTGGTAATGAATAATTCTTCCCTTGGTATTCCACTCCTTCTGATAGCTTTACCAACTGCCTGTTCATTTTGATATACGGCCGCCGTATCGATTAAGCGATAGCCTGCCTGGATAGCATGCAGCACGCTGCGCTCACACTCATCCTGATCTGTTACCTGGAATACGCCAAAACCTAAAAGAGGCATTTCAACCCCATTATTTAACACTACTTTCTCGATGTTTAATACGTTATTTACCATCTTATACTTCCTTTAATTTCTGTCTGTAATTAATTAATACAAAGGTCCACGCATTCGTTTAATAATTATTATACACATTACGGATATGTCTACCAATATCACTGTGCTTCTATGCCATAACCGATATGTTTCGAAAGAGATCGATCAAGTATTAAGAACAAAGATCCGGCCCCGTGAATGCCGTTATAGTAGACAGATTACTGTTTCTGCTACCAATATTACTGTTATCAGAATCAGAGTAATTACCTCACCTTGATATTGATTAAGTTTGTGTCAATAATCAGAGATAATATGCAACAAGAGTTTAATTTTCAGACTATCAGCGAATACAATGCATTCAATAACCACGAAACATTTCATCCGCTCGTCAGTGTAATTGATTTTTCAAAAGCAAAAGAAAGAACCGGATCGAAGATGAACTTCGAACTTTACTGCATCTTTTTGAAGGATGTTAAATGCGGTGATCTGAAATACGGGCGTCAAAACTACGATTACCAGGAAGGGACTCTTGTTTTCATCTCACCCGGTCAAACTATCGATGTAGAAAATAAGGTTGATTACTACCAGCCTATGGGGCATGGTTTAATTTTTCATCCCGACCTTATCCGCGGGACTTCACTTGCAAAAAGCATCAGTGAGTATAATTTCTTCAGTTATAATACGAGCGAGGCTTTACACTTATCTGGTAAGGAACGTCAGCTTGTTCTGGATCTGTTCGCGAAGATTAATTCAGAGCTTCAGCAGTCGATAGACAAACACAGCAAGAAATTAATAGCATCTAACATCGAGTTGATGCTCAACTATTGCGACCGTTTCTATGATCGGCAGTTTATCACCCGGGACGACGTAAACAAAGGTATTCTGGAGAGATTTGAAGAATTATTAAATGGATTTTTTGTGTCGGAGAAGCCTTATTCTATCGGTTTGCCGTCTGTAGCTTACTGTGCGGACCAGATGCATTTATCCACTAACTACTTTGGTGACCTCATTAAAAAAGAAACTGGTAAATCCGCCCAGGAGTTCATCCAGAATAAGGTTATAGAAGTCGCTAAGAATAAGATATTCAAATCCGATAAAACTGTAAGTGAAATCGCATATGAGTTGGGCTTCAAATACCCTCAGCACTTCTCAAGATTCTTTAAGCAAAAAGTAGGTCAGACGCCCAATGAGTACAGATCTTTGAATTAGTGGATGCGTTGCTCAATAAAAAACCATACCTGTCATCCCGGCGAAAGCCAAATGTCATTAAGTTAAGCATTTAATAAGCGATTATTCTCAATCAATCCTGACTAAAGTCAGGATCTTCTCATTTCAAAAGCAATAAAACGTCATTCTGGCGGAAGCCAGGACCTCCAATTCTTTAACTTAATTCCATTGGGCGAAAGACTTGACCACCAGTAATTTTGGTAGCCGATACCGTAATATGTATACAAACTGACTGGAGCTTTAACCCTACATTTATAAAGAAGGAAAAATCCTGCACTCAAGTGTATGATTTTTGCCGTAACCCTTAACTGACTTTATATGAGATCCATGTTACTTGTCGCAGCTGCCGCCGGAATAATAGTTCTGTCAGGATGCTCGAAATCTAAGACGCAGCCAGAAGTCAAACCGGATCCTGTTCCAGGAGAAGCATCGGTAGAAACACTTGCACCTAATGCAACATACACATCAGCATTTGTCGGACAAACCCGGATAAAAGGTGTCAAGACAACTACCACAATAATCGCGAATGCAATAACTTCTTCATTGACCGCTCCCTGGGGTATAACAACTCTTCCCGACGGGCGATTGCTAATTACACAAAGGACGGGGGGTATGCGGATAGTAACGACCGCCGGTGTAGTCAGTAGTGTAATAACTGGAATCCCGGCCGTAAATTCATCAGGCCAGGGTGGTTTGTTGGGATTAACCATTGATCCCGCATTTGCCACCAACCGTATGATATACTGGGTGTTTTCCGAGGCAATCTCGGGAGGGACTGTAACATCGGTCGCAAAAGGCCGTTTGGCAAGCAATGAAACATCTCTAGAAAACGTAACTGTTATTTATCGCTCCAATACTCCCACTAACGGCAATGCACATTATGGTGGCCGGGTCGTTTTCGACCGCACAGGAAATCTCATTGTCAGCAGCGGCGAGCGGGCGGACAATTCATCGCGTGTACTGGCTCAATCGGTAACCAGCAGTCTCGGCAAGATCATTCGCATTACAACAAACGGACAACCGGCTCCCGGAAATCCGGTATTCAGTCAGTCAGGAGCATTGCCAGAGCTTTATTCTATGGGGCATCGCAATCCTCAGGGTTTAGCTATCCACCCGGTAACGGGCAATATCTGGCAAAGCGAGCATGGACCTCGAGGCGGAGATGAAGTTAATCAGCCGCAAGGTGGTAAAAATTATGGCTGGCCAACTATAACATATGGCCTGGAATACAGCGGACAACGTGTTCTGACAGGAATTCAGCAACAAAGCGGATTGGAACAGCCCATTTACTATTGGGATCCCGTGGTATCTCCAAGTGGCATGACGTTTTATAGTGGTAACCGGATTGCTGAATGGCAAAACAATCTTTTTATTGGTTCTCTAAGCGGAATGCATATTATTCGGCTTGTTATTGAAAATGATAGGGTGGTAGGCGAGGAAAGGCTTTTAGCTACCGAGGGCCAGCGATTCAGGGACATAACCCAAGGAACTGATAACGCTTTATATGCGATAACTGACGCGGGTAGATTATACCGGATAGACCGGAATTAATCGTTATTTTTAAGTTTTAATGTAGAGCAAGTTTTAAATAGCATTACTATGGATCAAAAAACTTCCCTTAGCAGGCGATCATTCCTCAAATCCTCAGTACTTGCCGGAGGCGGACTGATGATGAGCTTTACCTGGCTATCGGCTTTCAAGCCTGGAGAAATTATGGCTGACCCGAAACTCGCCGAAAGTTGGCATGAGATCACCGGCTACATAAAGATCACTCCGGACAACTTAATCAAGATAATAAACCCAAATCCGGAATTTGGACAGAACGTGATGACCTCCCTGCCGATGATCATTGCGGAAGAGCTTGATGCCGATTGGAAAAATATCATAGTAGAGATGGGGCCACACGATAGTGTTAAACTTGGCCCCCAATTCACCGGCGGAAGTAACTCAGTAAGGATGTATTGGAAACCTCTTCGCGAGGCAGGGTCCGCCGCACGCCATATGTTAAAGGAAGCGGCTGCAAAAGCATGGAGCGTACCGGTTGAAGAAGTAACTACAAAGTCTGGAATGCTTCTCCATGAAAAAAGTGGCAAGTCCGGA
>NZ_JBASJU010000306.1:0-2138 GCF_049655485.1 Daejeonella sp. | reverse complement strand
GTGCTAAGGTGTTTACCGCTATCAATGTTTCTAAAGGTAACAATGTGCCGACCATTATTTCCGGCAATTCTCCAAATTCAATGGGTGGCACTCTGGCTACGGATGGTTCTATTGGATTGGACGAAGTTGTTGTAAAAGGCAATAAAAATCAATCTTGGGTTGATTGGGGAAAAGATAAACTAAATAATCTTGCATCTGGGAAACCTATCGCAACAGTAGGAACAGAAGTATCTGTTTCCTCTGATACTAAGTCTTTAATCTTTATAGTTCTCGCTGTAATTGGCGGATTTCTTATTATTCCTAAACTCATTAAATAAAAATGAAAATTCCTCAACTCATATACGCGGTAATCGATAAAGTTTCTCCTATGCCGCCGGCAGATAAAGCACAATTAGAAAAAGATTCTGACGTATGGTTTAACGAACAAAGAAAACTAATTGAGGACAAAAAAGCTCAACAGTTAGAATTAAACCTTATGCAAAAAGCAATAGATTATAGTGAAGCTTGGTGGTTTAGAACTCTTGTCGCTCTTGCTTACATTCCGTTAATTGTCTGGATTCAAAATATAATGAATCCCGTTCCTTATGACGAACAAATAGACCTTCCTGACAATGATAGACGCTAAAAGCATTTTAAACATGGTTATTGCCTCTGCAATTACCTTTTATCTGTTTAAAAAATTCATGTAGATGTATAACAGATTTTTAAAAAATCCTCTCGGAAACGGGGGGATTTCTTCTATTACAGGAATTTTAACTCTCTCTATTGTTGGTTTTATTGGATATAAAATCTATAATATCTTTTCTAACCCTGTAGCGCAAGCAGAACGTAAACAAAATGTTCAAGCTGAAAAGCAAGTTGTGGCTCAAACCGTCTCAACCGAGCACTCACAAGCCAGTCAAGTAAAACACGAGAAAGACAACTTAGCAAAGCAAAATATACCTATTACTGGAACAAGTCATGGTATAGCAAATCAGATACACAGTCTTATAGATTCTCATTCTGTTGACGAACAAAAAATAATTTCAATCGTCAAACGTGTAAAACTACCAAATGACATAAGAGCTCTTAAAGTTGCTTATGGCATGCGAGAATTAAAAAATTGGGGCACTCTTAATTCGTTGCAATCTATTTTTACAGTAGAAGGTTGGAAAAACATTCTACACGGGAAAAATTTTCTTGCTGATCTCCCCTCTCACCTAAGAATCGTTTTAAACGATTCAGAACTTAAACAAATAGAAACTCAACTTAAATACATGTAAATGGATAAAAAATTCCTAAAGGGTCATAAATTCTTAACCGAATTTTTTGCAGTGGACTTAATAGAGTCACTCCTTCAAAAAAATATAATTTCTATTCAACCTTTCCATTTCTCTTACCATTCTAAACTCGTACACAATTCTCCAATTATCGAAAAGAAGGGTTTCGTACCCAACGAAAACGTTATTTACTTTGGTAATTTATCTACTGCAATAGAATACAGGGGTATCGCTCTTGATACTCAAAAGACCGTCTATTATACCCGGTTACGTTTTGTAAATCCTATGCCTGACCCTGACTTTAATATACTTCTTTCCGGCTTACAGCAAGCTACTGCAAACTGGACTGGAACAGTTGCAGAGGTTTATAGGACAATACCAAAAACTGTTAATAACAACGATATTCTTTTGTTTACTGACATTATTACAGAAACTGGGTATTTCGTTTATGATACTACTACGGCAGTTATAACTGACGTTGCAGGGGGAATAGTTCAACAACATTTCAATATCAATAGTCAATTTAACGGCTTTAGAATTTTACTTTCTTAATTATGAACTCTCAAACATTTGACCAACAACTAAAACGGGATGCGCTTGCATTCCGTTTTAAAATTGAAGGCTCTTACCTGGTTTTCGATAAAAATTCAGATTTAACTTACCAGGTTACTGAAAACTTCAACTTAAAAGAACTCCTAACCAAAAATCCTGCTGTTTCGTACACTAAACTGCACAAGTCTGTTATTCTTAAACTTCAACGTATTAGGGAATCATTACAACAACCTATCACTATTAATAGTACTTATAGAGATTTTTACTATAATAAGCGTTGTGGTGGTGCCACTGAATCCCAACATTTAAAGGGCAACGCTATTGACC
>NZ_JBASJU010000305.1:0-1683 GCF_049655485.1 Daejeonella sp. | reverse complement strand
TTAATAACCCGTGTTATTTCGTTTTGCTGAACAAACTGTTCAGGCTTTTGAACTGAACATGAATTCAGGATTAAAAGTGCGGCCAGGCCAGCGTGTATTTTGTTGATCTTCATTATTTTATTTTGGATGATAACCAGTTGTTTCTGAATTGGATTTGTTGCGGAGTGGGGTTTTCAAAAGGAACGATTGTCAATGTATTGTCCTCCTGAAATCTCAGACTCGATGTATTTACTTCACCCTTATGTTCAAAAGTGACGGGCACAGTTTGCCCGGGTTGATATTGGGAAAGGATCTGTTCAAGATTCACGGTTCCCGTTAAATTAGTATCTCCAATCTTTAGGATAAAATCACCCACGTCGATACCGGCCTCGTAGGCGGCGGAGCCCTTCACTGTAGGGCTAGCCACCCTGTTTTTCCCTGAGGCTGGTATCAATGTTAAACGAACCGGGCCAATGCTTGGTTTACCGGGAGATGCTTTACGCAGTTCGAGTCCGGCATTTGCCAGCAGTTTACCATAGTCGTTCTTCTCGATCCCTTCCACATACTTCTTAAAGTAATCCTGTGCAAATGATGTATTTGTCATTTTGCCAAGAACATTTTGCAAATCAAGGATGGTGTAAGGAATTTCGCTTTTTCCATGAGCCGTCCAGACTGCCTTCATGTAATCGTCGAGTGTTAAGTTGAATTCGGATCGTAAACGAAGATCAAGGCCCAGAGCAACGAAAGCCCCATAGGTGTAATACGAAGCGAAATTATTCGCATAATTGTTCTTGTCAACTGATACGCCAGCATCGACAAATACCGCGTACCGGCTCATATGGGTTGGAGGAAAGGATGCAGCACCCGGCGAATTCAATATACCATTAAGTATGCCCGACACAATTCCATGGTATTGTTTATCTGTTCTGAAACCTGCACGTCTAAGTATAAGGTCACCATAATACTGGGTAAAACCTTCAGCGAACCAAAGCTCGCTGCTCATATTAGCGTGAGAGAAATTAAAAGGCTCAAGGGTTTTCGGACGGATGCGTTCAACATTCCAGGCATGAAAAAATTCATGTGAGAAAGTACTTAGCATAGCCTCTTCGTTTCCAGCGATCTTTAGGCCGCTGCTGGTAATTACTGTTGAATTGCGATGTTCCATCCCATCACCATTATTATCCGGATTGACATCCTGCAGGAAAGTGTAAGTTCCATAGTCGAAAACAGGCAATTCTCCGAATACGGCCTTTTGTTCGGCTACTACTTTAGAAACCATTTTAGCGTAATTGTTCACGACCTCCTGATTGTCAGCGGTGCCATGAGAACTCAATCTGATAGTCTGGTTTTTGCCACCAGTGCTGGTATCTCTCCATTCGGCAAGCTTAAAATCAGAAAGCTCGACCGGGCTATCCATAAAATACTGGAGATTCGGCGCCGTGTATACATTATCAATAGAACTTTCTTTTAATTGGGTGGCAACTTTCCAACGATATTTTTCGAGATCATTGAACTTGATACTGATCGGCCGCGAGGCTAAAGAAGGAAACCACATAAAAGTTGCAGGCATATTCATATGCGCGTGAGTTTCGTCTATAGCAAGGTATGTTCCGTCTACGTGGTTACCATAAACGGTGTAGTTTATCCTCGCCGATCCATCGTGTTTATCAAGCCGGTAAACATCGCCCTCAACCTGTGTAACCG
>NZ_JBASJU010000304.1:0-1506 GCF_049655485.1 Daejeonella sp. | reverse complement strand
CCTGACTCATAAGTCCCCCTGCTATAAGCCGTCTAATCACCTCAGTACCCGACGTTTTCTCCTGTAAATTATTGCTGATAAGCTCGCTTTTACTCAGGTGATCATGGGTTAATAAAATCGACAAAGCGGTAAATTCTTCTGCACTTTGGATTGCTGTGCCATCCAGGGCTTTCTTAATATAAGATTTCGCATAACGACTCATATATACAAACAACCTTCCGATGCTGTTATCCAGCTGGTAGGCTAAGTCTTGAGCCTGAGCTTCGTTTTTTCCGAAGCGTACATCCTCACTTAATGCCGTGATCTCTTCCTCAGCGATGTTATTTGATAGAAATCCTGAAAACTCTGCAAGAGAGATTTGTTTACCGGGATTCTCATTCTCCTGCCTTTCTAGCAGGCTGATGAGTTCGTGAATTAGTTGGTAAGATTTCATAGCCTTATTTTTATTGTTGAGATATTGCTCATACGTACTGTTTTAAAGCCGGGCTCCGCAGTTTAAATTCAGAATAAGCCAGTTGGTATTTGAGCTTCAGGTCACCTGTTGGTTTAACACTTTTAAATGCTCCCAGTAGGCGGATGAGTACTAATTTATATGCAGGCAATTTTGGAGATGTGATTGACAGCTTTTCGGAGATTTCATCTCCTAATAAATATTTCATTAGTCCTTTAATATCATCCGCTGTTGCTTTGCTTTCGTTAACCGAAAGTATATGAGCGATCAGTGCAGACGTTAGTTCTTTTCCATGGTCTGAAGCGACAAATTGCCTTTCCTTGATGCGTTTGTCGAGAAACTCAGCCTGCGAAGCATCCTCTGGGATAAGCTCTTCTTCCAGGCCACTTAATGATCCAACCACCGCCCAAATATGCAAAAAGGCTTCTTCGTCCGGCCTGCTGACCCGATATCCCAGCAGGCGCAGACCTCTGATAACGATCAGTGAAAACGACAAGTTGGTACCAGCCATGTCTTCCTGGTTAATTGCCAAACCCCATGACTCGTCCCATTTTCCACTATTGTTAATATAATGCCTGACAAAGGCATGAACTATCCGAACCTTTGCGATCTCGGCGAAAGCCTTGCCTTTCTTTTCAAAGGCATTGGGTCCAAGTACTTCCCAGATAAAAATGGCGGTGTCAAATAATCGTTTGGTGGTTTGCTTGCGGATTAATTCGGTTATGTGCAAGACCCTGGCTCCCTGGGCGGCGGTATAGCAGTAGGGAAGCGATAACAGCCCTAAAAGGCTCATGACCATCTCTGAATGCCGGGCAAAGAAATCAGATCCTTTACGCATCAATTCTGGATCGGCCCAGTCGGGCAGATCTCTGGCTTTCGAAATAAAGGAAACATCAGGGTAAGCAAGCTGTAATTGTTCTAAAGCTTCGGAACTCGTTTCAAGCATCATCCATTCCTGTAGATCCTTCTTTTTCTGGGTGTCGGCAAATACTTCAGCAACAAAAGTATCGGCATCGGCATCACCAAGGAGTCTTCTGGAATTTAAGAAGTTGTCA
>NZ_JBASJU010000303.1:0-4575 GCF_049655485.1 Daejeonella sp. | reverse complement strand
GTTTCACTGCCATTATTTAATGGAAAGGGGACATTTCCCGCCAGCAGTTCATAAATTATGATACCAAAGCTGTACACATCCGATTCCAAAAGCATTTCGCCCTCATTCTGTTCGGGAGCCATAAACTCGATAGCACCGGCATGCCTTAAACTGGTACGGCGCTGTTCATCCGACATAATCGAAAGTCCGAAATCCAGCAACATGTACTTATCGGTCCGCAGGTTTAATTTGACATTATTACTTTTGATATCGCCATGCTTTACCCCCACCTTATGGCAGTGTGCTATCGCACCTGAAAGTTGCTCAGCAACACGCGTGGCTTCATTGATCGTGAAAACTTTATTATCCGGAACCAGCAGCATGTCCTGAAGGTCAGACCCCTCAATAAACTCCATTTCAATAAATGGCAGGGAACCGCTCTCCGTTATACCTGAACTTAATATTTTAACCACATGCGGGCTTGGTGTTTCGTTGACCTTCTTAAGTTTCGAAACTTCATTCTGAAAATCCCGGTAACTTTTATCCTCCAAATCTTCCGTATGAAGTGGAGTAGGCAAAATCTTTACCGCGGTGATCTCCTCCCCTCGTCTTGCTTTATACACCGATCCTTGTCCGCCAGTACGTAGGGCACCAAGGTTTTCTAAACCCTCAGTGATGGAAAATATTTTGCTCATTTAAGTTTGATGTGTTTTTGGATTAAAGTTACTGTTAAATTGGAACTTAGCGGCTTGGAATCCTGAATCCTATTCACATTTAATCGATCCGTAAAGAATGGGATTTGGGAATAGCATTAGCTACTTTACTTATTTGCTAATTTGATGATTAACTGCTATATTCGAATGGTATTTCATTCACTAATGATGCAAATATCATATAATGAACGATAAATCATTCACAAATTGGCCTTCAATGAGCGATCATGCATTGGCAACGCTCATCGGCACATTTATCAGGCATCACCGCATGGAACTTAACCGAACCCAGGATGAGCTCGCAAAAGATGCTGGTATTAGTCGCTCCACTCTAAGTTTATTGGAACGGGGTGAAACGGTGACCTTGGCGACTTTGATACAAGTTCTCCGCGTTTTAGGCCAATTACAGGTAATGTCTGCGTTCACGGTGACTGAAACGATCAGCCCCCTGGCATTGGCCCGGCTGCAGAAAGAAAAACGCCAGCGCGCACGGGGCGGTAATCCAAACACTTCTGAGAAAGCAGATTGGTAAAGATGCAGGTAGCAGAAATAAAAATATGGACTGAGCAGGTTGGAGCTGTAGCATGGGACGAAAATACCGGCTTTGCCACCTTCGAATACAATCCGCGTTTTCAGCAAAGGGGTTGGGACCTGGCGCCGCTTAAAATGCGCATAAACTCGACAAGGAACCAGTTCAGTTTCCCGGAAGTTAGGAAAGAACGAAACACTGCATCCGACACATTTAGGGGTTTACCCGGACTTTTGGCAGATGTGCTTCCCGACAGGTATGGTAACCAACTAATCAACCTTTGGCTGGCCCAGCAGGGGCGTCCTCAGGACGACATGAACCCTGTGGAGATGCTTTGCTTCATCGGCACGCGTGGAATGGGCGCGCTGGAATTTGAACCCAGCACCCTGAAAGAAAACAAGCGTACCTTCCCTATTGAAATCGATAGTCTGGTGAGTATCGCCCAGAAAATGCTCAACAAGCGGGAGAACTTTTCAACTAATCTCAGAAAAGAGGAAGAACAGGCAGTATTAGAGATCCTTAAAATCGGCACCTCAGCTGGCGGCGCAAGGCCAAAAGCAGTTATCGCATGGAACGAAAAGACAGGAGAAGTAAAATCAGGGCAAACTGCAGCCCCGAAAGGATTTGAGCACTGGCTGATCAAACTTGATGGAGTGAGTGATGTTCAGTTGGGGAGCAGCCAGGGTTACGGCCGGGTAGAAATGGCTTATTGCGATATGGCCCGCGCTTGCGGCATTGATATGATGCCCTCCCGACTGCTGGAAGAGAATGGCCGGGCACACTTTATGACCCGACGCTTCGACCGCGAAGAGGGCTATATCAAACATCATGTACAGACTTTCTGTGCTCTTAATCATTTCGATTTTAACCTGGTAAACAGCTTTAGTTACGAGCAATTATTCCAGTCGATGCGGGAACTGAACCTGACTTATGCAGATGCAGAGCAGATGTTTAGGAGGATGACTTTCAATGTGATTGCCCGAAACTGCGATGATCATACCAAGAATTTCGCATTTATGCTCAAACAGGGCGGTAAATGGGAACTCGCTCCCGCCTATGACATCTGCCACGCCTACCGCCCCGGCAGCGAATGGGTGAGCCAGCATTCATTAAGTATTAGTGGCAAACGCAAGGCCATCACTAAAAAAGATCTGCTTACCATTGGCGATTCAATCCGCTGTAAAAAAGCTGCTGAGATAATTGCTGAAATTAATGAGATCGTAAATGATTGGGATAAGTATGCAAAGGAAGTGGAGGTAAACAACACACTTCGTAAAGAGATTGGGAAAACGTTGTTAAATATATCTTAAAGGTAGTTCTTAGAAGGTTCTACACAAAAAATCCCCTATCTTCCGGAACGAATAACCATTAAATAATTGAATTATATGAAAATCTTTAGTTTGATCATCCTTTTTATCTTCATTACATTTTGTGCTGATGCCCAGTATATCACTAAATACCCGGAGATACCGAGGATAGATGTGCATACTCATGTGGGTAATGATTATCCGGGCATCGCTGCTTATCTCGCTTTTCGCGATCAAATGCTGAAGGAACGCAAGACTGACGTAGCCATGTGGGTTAATCTTGGCCAGAAGGGAGAGTCAGCAATCGACACGATCGCTAAAGTAAGTAATGGAAGAATCATGACTGGGATAGTGGATTTCAGGCCACAACGCGGATTGACACATAAAGCAGAGGATATTGCAGGTTATTTACAAAAAGGTTATGTAGGATATAAGATATGGCAGGGCCCATATTACCGGGTCTTAAAAGAAGGTGAGAAAGGCATTCGGTATCTCGATGATCCGGCACATCAACCGGTGTTTACTGCTATGGAAAAGGCGGGGATGATTGGTGCATCAGTTCACGTAGCAGACCCTAACGGTCCTTTTGGGAACCGCGGCAAATGGGCTGCCGACCCGGTAGAGTACTGGCGCCAAATAATGAGTATGGAGCGGGTACTTCAACGTCACCCTAACTTAACCATAGTTGCGGCACATGGCTGCTGGTTGGTTTGTCAGGACGCTCAACTCGACTTTCTGAGGTATATGTTTAAAACTTACCCTAACTTTTATGTAGATATTGCTGCTACAGATCAGTACTTTAATTTGGTTAATCGTGAGAACCTGAGGGATCTTTTTATGGAATATGCTGATCGCTTACTATTCGGAACAGATGCATCTGCATATAAGGCTGAGGCCATACCGGCTATGATTGAACGTCATGCGAGATCATTCCAAATTCTTGAAACTGAAGATCTTGTTGCCGGAAGCTTCTTTGGAAACACTCCTACTAAAGGACTTAATCTGCCAAAAGAAGTACTCGAAAAGATCTATTATAAAAATGCGATGAAATTATATCCTGGAATGTCTGAACAGATGCGAGCTTTAGGATATAAGTTTTAAGGAATATTCGGAATACCCCTAAAAGCAGAAATTTCCGGCCATCTTAGGTATGTCGGAAAGACCAAGTGTGATTGCTTATGGAGCAGAGACCCTGTCGGCTCAAAACCAGTTACCAGGCTAGAAAGATTAATGGTTAGACTGGTAACTGATTACAGGTGAAGGTAGTGACCCCTCTGGGACTCCCCGTTCTCCAACGGGGTAAACTTCTCGTCCCAGAGAAAGAAAATATACTCTTGTGCTAAGCACAAATTGACGTGTGACCCCTCTGGGGTCGTATATTGTAGCACTTAGAACTCTGTGATTCAGTTGTTTATGCAGTAAGTAAATCCAATAGGAAACCGAAAAGGAAACCGATTTCTTTGAATTACTTTAAACTTAATTATAGAACGATATTCTAGTGTAAATATACAAATAATAGATGGGCACACAACTGGTGCGTTATTTATTTGATCTTGGAAATCATCTGAGTTTTAAATCAAGATTTTACTGGTTCTTTAATTTCCTTATCCTTTACTATTATAACACTCTATTTTAAAGCGTTGTATTTGGTTTTTGATGGTTACATTTAAAAATGATAACAATTCCAGTAGAAGAGTTCAATATGCCATTAGATCAGGATTCTGATGTGTTAAAAAGTTGGACATGGTTTATGTCTTTATTTTCACCAGATGAGTGGCAAAAAAGAAAATTGGCAATTGAAGAGCGAATTACTATCGAAGTAAAAACTGGAGAACCTTTTTCTGAATCTCTGGACAAAGGAACATTGTTAGTTATTAATGACGATCAGATCGGCTGGTACTTATACCTTGTAGAGATGTTCCTTAAAGAACCACATAAATATGAATTTTTTCAAGGGGCAAGAGTTATACCTATTTTTAAGCGTTTGGGACAAGACTATGAACTGCTTACAAGCATTGAAGGTATCAGGAAAAAAATAAAGAACCTC
>NZ_JBASJU010000302.1:0-2414 GCF_049655485.1 Daejeonella sp. | reverse complement strand
CTCTGGCTCCAGCAAACGGACTGGGTTGCTGTATTGTACTAAGAACTTTTACTTCAATGACACCATTTCGAAGATCAAAATCTTTCAACTTAACAAAAGTTGGTTCATCAACTGTTGATGCCAGGTTTTTCTCGTCAAACGGAAGGGCCTGCAAATCCCGCTCAACCTTCAACACCTGCTCACCGCGAAAATCTACTATGGCCGCGTTCACATTACGAAGCTCCAATTTCTTACCCTCCCAAAGTAGGTCCTGCGCATAGCTATAACCCCCAAACAGGGTAAGCACCGCCGAAAAGATGATCGTTTTCATAGATAATTTGATAATGCACAAAGGTCAGTGATTATTATTTATTCGCACTTAAACTATGTTAAGATTACTAAACAAAAACTTACATTAGGGGATATCAGGCAAGCCATTGCTGCTGGAATATGGCGGGAATTATGAGATTTCTTTAAGAGAACGCCTAATGCATTCCGCTTTAGTACAAAGGCGGGAATCATCGAGTTGCGTTATTTGATTAAGAGCTCGTTGGTGAGAGGTATTTATTGATTTTGTCGATGAGTAATTTTGAATCAAATGGCTTAAGTATTATATCCGTTGCCCCAAAATCTTCTACGGCATTCTCAATAGCTTCGTCTGATGAAATTATTAGAATTGCGATTTCACCAGTTCTGATATAGGACCTCATCGTCTTACAAATCTCCAAACCATTGTATTGGCCTAAGTTGATATCTAACAAGATCAAATCAGGCTTGAATTCCTGGATGAGCTCAAAGATATTTATGGGAGAAGTAGTGCAAAAAACATCGTATCCTTCGTCGACTAATATAAGCTTTAATAATTCGAGGACATCTGGATCGTCATCAATACAAAGAATTCGTTTGTGCATAATCTAGAGTTGAAGTAATTCAACCGTAGAAATGGCAAAATGTTTTATTAAAGTGAAAAATTTTATTTGCAGGATCTAACGCCGTCCGCCCTGGGCGGATTTGATCCTGTGCTCTAACATTCTTTAAATTTTACTTAAAACAGAAAAACCACCCAAAGGTGGCTTATCAGTAGCGGGGAGCAGGAAGGAACTGCCGACCTCAGGGTTATGAATGTGCTCATAAACACCTGGGCTACCTCCTCGCTGCTTATTTAAGCCTTTTGTGCAGGTTTATAAATAATATTAATTGTAGAAGTTGACGCATTTAGATTGAGTCGAAAATCAAATAATCCCCTCCTCAGCTAAGCTAAGGTAGCCATCTTTTGACAGAATTATATGATCAAGTACTGCTATATCCAATATCTCCCCTCCAGTCTTTAACTTTCTTGTTAGATTGATATCAGCTTGACTAGGTTTCAAATTTCCGCTCGGGTGGTTATGGCAAAGTATAATCTGTGATGCCGCACTTTTTATAGCTGCGGCAAATATCACTTTTGGGTCTGCCAAAGTCCCGGACATGCTTCCTTTGGAAATTTCTACTATCCCCAGAACCCTATTAGCTCGGTTCAGTAGCATTATCTTAAATTCTTCGATAAACTCGATGATTTCAAAATTCCAATTCTCTAGAAGCAGCCTATGCACGTCCTCGGATTGGTTGATTTGTGGCCTTTCTGACGCCTTAACCTTTGATTTGTACGTTAGCTGGATCTCAGCAACATTCATGTTTTTAGTTTCCATATTTTTTATTTGATTAATATGGAACTCAGTCATGCTTTAAGCTCAATTAAGCAAAGAAGCAACGGAATAAATGGATATGTGGGTTGTATAGTGGGTTTATGCCGGAATTTCTTTTTGCGTATTGAGGTTACAAGGATATTTTTGGGGAGATATCTAATAGAATAAATGGTTAAGGTCAGGTAGTCGTAGACAAGAATTGAAAAAGGTGTCTTTATAACCCCTTATTTAGTTTTGTCTAAGTTATCAACCTATATCGTGAGGTACTCAATTTGATTACGTTAGCTACAAGATAATTACGGCCGATAATCTGTAGACCTATCTTCCGTAGATCTTAAAAACCTTCGTTCTGTCATTACCAGAAACGTTGAGCAACACATCGAATCTCGCGTACAATCTTCATTAGGGATAGGCATTTCCTCTAATATGTCCTCTGATTTATAAACTTTACCTTCAAGATGCTTGCATTTTGAACAAGTATCCGGTCGACCTAATATCTCCACATAAAAGCCTGTAGAGCCAGAATTCTTTAATCCTCTTATATTTCTTAAAAGTAGGTAACGAAATGACAATTTATGATAGTCAAAATATCCCTTATAAGAATGTTTCTTACCGCATCTTGCCAACAAATCATAACAACTAAATAATCCGGAGTAATTATTAGGATTGCTTTGAATGACAGGCTCCAACACCATCTGAAAAACATCGAATTCCGAGCAATCTGGTATTTCATCGACAATCCTTCTCAGG
>NZ_JBASJU010000301.1:0-4852 GCF_049655485.1 Daejeonella sp. | reverse complement strand
CCTGAGAAGGATTGTCGATGAAATACCAGATTGCTCGGAATTCGATGTTTTTCAGATGGTGTTGGAGCCTGTCATTCAAAGCAATCCTAATAATTACTCCGGATTATTTAGTTGTTATGATTTGTTGTAGCCGGTAAGAAAGAATACAGTGTTTTTGGCAATTAGCGATACAGAACATTCGGCAAGAATGCTGTCGAAGAATCGGCAAGAATGAATGCAGAGTTCAATTTCAAAAGTAGTTTAATTCCGTTTAGGATTCGAAGAAAGTTTGTCTGTTTTGTAAGCGGTAACTGTCTCCGGTTAAACTCACTATTTCACACCTGAAAAGTAGCCGGTCCAGCAGAGCTGTAGCAATCACTTCATCGTCCAGCATTTTGGCCCATTCGGTAGGTTTTTTATTGGTGGTTATGACAATAGAGGTAGATTCATAAATGTGATTAATAAAGTTAAAGAATGCTACGGCGAGGTTTTTTTCCAGCGGAAAGAGCATGATATCATCCAGAACGATCATGTTGGCTTTTAACAGCCGGTTATACTCTACCATCTGCGATTTAACAAAGTCCTTGGTTTTAAGAGTGTTTACGATATCTTCCATGGATCTGAAATAAGCTTTGTAACCGGCTTTGACAGCATCCCTGCATAAACCAGCTGCTAAAAAGGTTTTACCTGTTCCACTGGGACCTAATAGCACCATATTAAACAATTGATCCATCCAGTTCAATTCTCTTAATTGGGCGAGCCGTTCCGTTTTGAGGCCATTTTTTTCAGCATCATACTGTCCCAGGTCCGTACTTCTGGGCAACCCTGCTGATTTCAGCCGTTTGGCTTCATCCTTACTTTGCCGGTGATTGACCTCGCTTTGCAGCAGCGTTAAAGTGAACTGCATAAAGCCCGAGCCTTGTTTTTCTGCCTCGGTGACGGTAGTCTCCAGATGAGCAGCCATGCCAGTTAGCATGAACTTACTGCAGAGTTGCTTGATTTCCTGTTTTTGTGTTTCCATTTTGTTTTTAGGTTATTTATTGGCGTGTAATGGGGCCATAACCAGGTGCTATGGCCCTTAAAGCATGTTACTGTTTAAAAGAGATTTTCGTAGGTACTTAGGTTACTCTGATCCGGAATGGTGTCTGCATTCCTTCTTCCTTCTCCGCTCAGCGGGTTCATCTGTATGATGGTGTGCGGCAAGCTGTCTTTCTGCTCTTCACGTTTTAAAGCCTGTACAATCGCTTTAAAGTCAGTAGCACTGACAATCTTATGCTGACAAGCATAGTTAAGTGCCTGGGATGCAATATGAGGGTCAAGGCCCGTAACCGTAGCTTTAAGCAACTGAATCTGATCGCGGATATAGCGTGGCTTATGATCTTTGATCTGACTGACCCAGTTTAATGCCTGTAACTTGTTTTCCATCATCTCACTAAAGTCCCCCATCATCTCGGCAATAGCCGCCAGTTTATCCCTTCCATGATCCCTGGCAAGGATCTTTTGTCCCTTGAGCAGGCAGATGTCATGCCGGCAGATCTCCTGTTCTTTTTGATTAATCATAATCAGCTGATCCAGGGTGACCTTCAGAAACACGGTGGTTCCTTTCCCCTTATAGGTACCAAGCGGTACGCTGTATACATTGCTTTTATAAGAGATCTTATTGTCTTTATGAACCGAATAAAGCGGGTACTTTTCTTTTTCTGGTATAACAGGGTACCAGGGATTCAGGAAGTCCATTTCAATCTGGTGTTCTTCGATCGGTACTTTCTTTGTGGTGCCATGTTCCAGGGCATTACCCGTACGGATTAGCCAGTCATGAACTTCATCATTCAGGGTTTCCAGGTCTTTAAAAGAACGGTTATATAAGAAGTTCTGCTTAATGTACTTGACTACATTCTCTACTTTACCTTTGCTTTCCGGATCTGCCTTCCTGCAGAAGTATGTACTAAAAGAACTCTGGCTTACATAAGAGCGGAATGCTGAAGTCATGATAATATCCCCCAGGTTCTCTGAGATCATAAATAGCCGGTCCTGGTCGTATACAATCTCCACCGGACAACCTTTTATGGCCTGAAAGGCGCTTTCATGTGCATCAATAACCGATGTGGTGGTAAAGGGAGTATCGCTGAAAAGAATATACTTATATCTGGAACGGGAAAGAACAAAAGTGAAGAACTGTACTTTTTTGGTTTTGCCCAGCGTAGTGGTCATATTGTAAAAGCCGAAATCAACCTGTGCCTGTAATCCGTATGCAAGTTCCGCTACGCAGGCATAGTCTCTTTGTTTTTCAACTTTAGGGATATTATACTTTCCCCTGACCGCATGAACAAAGTTAAATACCGTTTTCTGACTGACTACCGGGAAATTCTGATGATGTTCCTTTAACCAGTCATGCATTTGTGCAGCAGGGGTAGCGGGATGCGCCAGCAGCTTGTCTTTGACAAACTCCTGGTATAGTTCCAGAGATCTTTTTCTTCCTGCAGGGGCTTCCTGCTCTTTCAGATATTGTGCTTCGTCCAGACTTAAAAGGCGTTTAGCCGTCCGCCAGTCCATTCCAAGATAATCTGCAATACCTTGAATGGAAAAACCTTCCCTCTCCATTTGGTGTACTTGATGATAGGTCATAAGTTTGTTTAAATAATAGTTCATTGAATACCTCGTTTTTGTCGTTAAAAACAAAGGTGTTCTTTCTTTTGGGGCGGTGCCCCAAAAGATGAACTATGTATTCATTCTTGCCATTTTCCCAACACCATTCTTGCCATTTATCCTGTATCCTTAATTGCCATTTATCCTGTAGTCTTATTTACCGTTTACAGGGAGTTTAAGGTTGATTATTTAAGCCCTAATGTTCTTGCGATAAATTAATGTTCACAATATCCGGTTCTGGGTATTTTTTATATTTTTAATCATTGTTACCTTTTTTCTAAAACGTTAAAACTCGTGGCTTTAACGCGGTTTGAGGGTACCCAGACATTCAACGAATTGAGAAAGCATTGTTAATATTGATATGCAAACCAATAAATTATCTTCTCAGGAAATAACTGATCTCGCTAACCGTCAAGTTTTTACCCTTGAAAACGGCCATGCTAACGGTCATTACAGTCTGAACGATATTGGTGATCTCGTACCAGGGGCAATAATAGTGCATGATATCCAGGCTTTACAAACAACGTATATGAATTCCTGGGGATGTGAAGCGTTAGGTCATTCAATAGATGAAATAAATGCGATGGGGGAAGATTATTACAAAAAATTCTTTTTACCCGATGAAGTGCGCTCGTTTTTACCCGGAATGTTAAATTACTTCCAACGAGAGGATCATAGCTCATTATACAGCTTTTTTCACCAGGTAAGAACTGGCCCAAAAATGGAATTTAGTTGGCATTATGCAGTGTGCAAATTTTTGAGGAAGGACAAAGATCTTAACAAGCCAAAAGAACTGATCATGGTGGCAAATCCAGTTTCTGGTATGGGGCTAATGGCTAACAAAGTAAATAAGCTTCTTGAAGAAAATGTATTCGTAACTAACAACTATAAGTATTTTGCATCGCTAAGCAAGAGGGAAAAAGAAGTTATCGCTTTACTGGCTAATGGTAAATCTAGCAGTGATATTGCAGATTTATTATTTATCTCCGCACATACGGTACAGACCCATCGAAAGAATATTAACAACAAACTGGAGTTAAATAGTTTTGCCGATCTTGTTCATTTTGCTATTGCATTTGAGCTGATTTAACATAATCCATTTTCTCGTTTTAAAAACGGTTGAATAGAAATTGCGATCTAATGCGACTCCTGCTATTTTATTCCGATAGTTGAATCCAAAACAAAATCCGAATGCCACTTTATAAGTGGTTTAAACAGGATCATCGTCATAATCCCGTATAATTGAAGCATAGACAGGTTCTTTTGATTCGCCTATTCAGTATGATTAATATAAGAGGATGCCTTTTTCGGTGGGTATTAATTATCTAATAGACTTGATAAATTCTCGCTTTAGAGGCTGCTTAGTTCCTTAGTGCATTAGATACCAGATGGCAATTAAAGTTTCCACTATGATACGGAAAATGGTGCTTTACATCCCTACATTTAGAATGTTGTCGCTATATATTGGAATTGTAACCCTTTAATAGTGACAAAACGACGACTCAAATATAGGAGAGGAGTTGTTAGTAGGCAACAGCGTAAAATTTGCTGCCTATTGAAAGTTAATTAAACAAAAAAGCCAATTACGTTATGTAAAAGGCTATAATTAATAGATCATTGCGGAGAGAGAGGGATTCGAACCCTCGGTACCGTTGCCAGTACGACAGTTTAGCAAACTGTTCCTTTCGGCCACTCAGGCATCTCTCCGTTTAAAATAAAAAAGCCTCTTTCGAGGACTGCAAATATAGTAATTCAGATAGGCTGGCAAAAAATAATTTCACTAAAGTGGCATTTATTTAAAAATGAATTGAAACACAGTTCTATCTTCCTGATGATCAATACTCTGCAGATCTCAGGCCTTAAACCAAGCTCAATAACCTCATCTTTAGCCAACTCCTACTTCCTACTTCATACCTCAGACTTTATACCTCAGACTTCCTACCTCATACCCTATACCTTATTTATCAATCTGATAATCAATCCTTACATGATAAATACCCATAAGCATGGTTTTGAAGATCAGTTTGATCGTCTCGATATCTTTTAAAGTGATATTACTGTCTGTAAGTTGATCCTGGTCGAGTTTGTAATCAATAATACGCTCAACAAGGTTATTGATACTGGTAGCATCAGGCTCTTTTAAGCTACGTGAAGCAGCTTCTACTGAGTCGGCAAGCATAAGTACCGCCGTTTCCTTTGAAAAGGGGATAGGCCCTGGATAGCGGAA
>NZ_JBASJU010000300.1:0-6508 GCF_049655485.1 Daejeonella sp. | reverse complement strand
AACTTATATTAATTCGACACTTTCATTTCCCGTCACATTCGATAATTGGATATGTTTTATAAATTATTGTTTTCTAAAGGACTACTTCATTGATTCAAAAACACCACAATTTCTGAAAGATGAATTTGAGCTAGCGTTCAATGACAATGAATCAGCTTAATCTTTGCGGATTTTATAATTCAATAACTAGCGTAAGAGAATTTGTCAGTAAGCACAAGTATGAAGATTTACCAGTTTCCAAACATTATTCTTTAACGTATAAACTTCAGTGTACGTCAGTTTTAAGGTGTTCTTAGAACCCCTGATGACCACATTAAAGATTGCTTTACCAACTACCACAACGGTATTTCCGTATGATGTAACGGAGGCCTCTTTAACGTCAATGGACTTATAAATGAATCTTCCCGATCTCAGCTCTTTTATCCACTGCGCCTTTGGCGAAATATATCCATTGAGGTGGACCAAAACTATATCGTCATCAAACAACTCTTCAATCAGATCAATCCGTCCGCTGGTTTTCCAATGAAACTTTTCCATCGACAAGATTCGGATTTCTTGCTCCCCTTTCGTTTCATTAAAATAGCTCGTTAGCATCGCTTTCTGAGAACTCTGTTAATGAGCGATTATTTACTGTATTCTTCATCCGTAACAGGCTGCAACCAAACGGCTCCACCTTTACGATTGCTGGAAACAGCTACCTGAACAAAGGCGCTATCTGCACTTGCACCATGCCAGTGCTCAATATCGGCCGGACAATTTACTACATCACCTTTTCGTAGAGTTTGCTTTGGCTGGCCTTTTTCCTGGTAGTAGCCAACGCCATCTGTAACGAGTATTATTTGTCCGGCAGGATGGGAATGCCAATTGGTTCGGGCTCCAGGTTCAAAGGTGACATTGCCGACAGTAACATCGTTCAGACTATCTCCTTTGACCATCATGTGCAGGTATGCGGTTCCCGTGAAGTTTTCATTTGTAATCTTTTCGCCTTGCGGGAAAATAGTTGCGTTTTCCTTTTTGCTATTCATTTCATCAAAATTATTGCAAGCTGCGAATAACACAATTGCAAGCGGCAGGATGTATTTAAGAGTATATTTCATTACTTTAAATTTAGAGATTGGCTGCATAAAATTCAGTCAATTTATTTACTGCTTGCGATACATATTCAGGCATCCAGTAGCTCTGTATATGAGTTGCTCCATCAAGAACAAAAAGTTCCTTGCTTTTTGCGCCACTTGCTTTTGCGAATGCTTCGTCAGTCATATATTTTGTATCTGCTTTGCTTCCGGCTATCATCAATAAAGGCTGATTTATCAGATCCATATTCGTAGCTGCATCCCAGGTCATCAGGTCCAGCAGGCTGCTTGTGGTGTAGAGAAAGGTCGAATTAGGGTGTGAATGGGTTCTATAGTAATACTGATAGCCTTCCCGGTACAGATCGGTGGCTGTTTTAGCGATCTCTTCATCAGTTATGCTTGCTACCCCCGAGTATTTTATCTTACCACCAGCGGCTTCATCGGCACGGGCATCTGCGGCTTGCTTTAAGCGTTCTTGAACCGTTGATAATTGGGAGTTTTGGAAACCATTTCGTCGCACCTCGCCTGAATTAAACATACTTAAGGTTGCAACAGCCTTAAATCGTTTGTCGGATTGAGTTGCCTTTAACGTATAACCGCCGCCTCCGCAAATGCCCAGAATACCTAAACGACCTGCATCAACCCCAGCATAATGCGTTATGAAATCAGCCATTCCACGGATATCTTCAGTTCGGCTTGCAGGTTTGTCGGTATGACGGGGTTCTCCGCCACTTGCTCCCTGATATGTCGCATCGGCAGCAATGGTTATATAACCAGCTTCTGCTAAACGTTGGGCATATAACCCGGATGCCTGTTCTTTAACACCTCCGTTAGGATGTGCTACTACCACTGCCGGGTATTTTTTTGAGGTATCATAGTTTGCCGGGGTATATACATTTGCAGCTATAGTGATCCCGTTGAGCTTATAAGTTACGGGATGAATATTTACCTTCCCTTTTTCATTTTTGTTTATAGCTCCATCATAAACCAGGGTATAAGGATTTTGCTGCTTTCCCTTTTGATGTGATTGAGCATCAACTTCTTCAGTCGCTATAACTGACATGGTGAGTGCTATTATTGATGTTAACTTTTTCATAAAGATTTACTTTTTAATAATTCGTTCAGCACGGTCTGTGCTGACTTACCTTCTTTTTTGCCGATGCTTGATTTGATCAAATCCACGAATTCTTGCAATTGCGCTCGGGTTAAACCAACATTCAGGCAAATATTTAAATGAGATCGCAGCATCGGTTCTACTCCGCCAATACCGCTAAGAACTGATACGGTTATCAATTCTCTTTCAGCATAGGTTAATATATCACGTTCAAAAATATCGGCAAAGAGATGCTCTTTGAGGAAAACCTCTATTACAGGTGCAAATGCCGCATAGCCTGTTTTTGGGCCTTTCTCTGGCACGCCAGTTAGGTGCTCTAATATCGCTTTACCACGTTCGTATTTGCTCCGCTGATCGTTAACCGGAGATGCTTCGGCACCTGTGATGTCGTTTATGCCTTGAGCTTTACGCTCATCTAAAACGCTCATAAATGTCTGCAGTCCCCGAAGGCTGCGCGGGAACCCGGCATAGGCATAGGAATGAACAATGGCTTCCTTGATCTGGTTGATTGTAAGTCCTGCATCAAGTCCTGCGTTCAGTTCGGCCTTTAATTTTGATAGATCTCCTTTACCTGTAACAGCAGATATCCGGATAATTGCTACTTGATTTCCACTCAGACTTTGACTTACACCTACTTGCGCATTTACTGTGCTGGTCACGGTAATCATAATTATAGATAATATTGATTTAAATAACTTTTTCATCTCAATGTCTTTGTGATTTTCTTTATGGACTTTGTTGTCTTAACTGTACCGAGTAAACCTATTTTCTCGAGCCAGTTTTGCACTTCGACCTGCACCTGCTTTTCCTTATCACCGTCCATTACGAATAAAATGCCGTCTCTTTCCACGCCTCCTTTGGTGGTAAAGCCTTCTAATATCCTGCTGTCGGGACTAAGCTGTTTGACGGTATCAAAACTGCTGCCCACACCATAACCAGCGTTGGTATTAAATGGCGCGATGGTTTTTCCTTTCAGGTTGTGTTGTTTCAGGAAACTTTTCATTGGAGGGGGGAGTTGCATCCCCCAGGTTGGAAATCCAAGAAAGATCAAATCAAATTTTTCTATGCTGTCGATTTTCGTTTTTAATGGAGGAAGGTAATTTGTTGCGTTCTCGTTGGCTACCTGGTTCACTGTAGTTTGATAATGTTCCGGATAAGGCGTTACCAACTCCAGTGATACTAGATCACCACCAACTTTTCTATGGATGATCTCTGCTACGGCTTTGGTGTTTTTTGTGCGCGACAGGTAGACGATCAGAATCTTTTTACCCTTAAGTGAATCGCCGATTTCCACCGGTGGTTCTTTGTCGATAGTCGCAGGCAATTCTGCCCTGGAGCAGGATACCATGGTGAACAACAAATAACCTATCAATAACCAATGTTTTGCCAACCTTTTCATATGATTTCTTATATATACAAAGGTCCAAAGAACCGAAAGTTCTTATGGTAGACACATTACAGATATTACTACCAATATTACTGATCTAGTCCCTTTTGCGTTAACCAACGCGATAGCTGATCCGCTATTTCAATATTGTTCAGATCCGAAAAGGGAAAATGTGTATTGCCTCTGACTCCGATCTCCGGCAGATGAATAACTGTTGCATCACCGCCATGTTTATTAATGGTTGCTGCCCATAATCTTGCCATAGCAAGGCCGGAACGCCAATGATCTTTATTCCACACTGTAGTGGGTTCTTCTGCAATGTTATCTCCGTAATAGATGACAATTGGTATTTTCGTTAATTTAATAAAGTCGGAGAGGGGTATCTCTTCGCCTTTCAGAGCGCCGAAAAGCCCTGATGAGTTTATGGGCTCGGGTGTTTCGCCGTTAGGGAATACAAAACTGCTATACGGCTCATAAGCCACAATGCCTTTAATCTGATCATTCTTTATTGCAGTTAACCAGCCCGGTCCACCGCCTTGGGAGTGGGTAATAAGAATTCCTTCACCGATCTTATCAAATAAACCGGACATTGCATCTGCTATAACCTTCGCATCAAAAGCCCCAGTATTGGGGGTCATTTGTCGGTAAAACTGTTCAAGCGAAGCGGTGTCCTGGGGAAATTGCACACCGGGGAAGTAATTGGGATAATTACCTATCCGGAACTGTGTAAACCAGAATTGTTCGTCAGGGGTAGGGTTTAGCGTTGCAGCCACAGTACTCTTTCCTGCTTCGCCACGTCGTGGTTGGTCGAGCAGATATACCGAGTGCCTGCGCCTTAAAAAGATGTTTTGAAAGCCATCTCTACCATCAGGAGTAGTTTCCCACGTCTTCTTCGACTGGCCTGCGCCATGTAAGAAAACAAGTGGATATTTACGCGCCTCAACGGGGATTTGATAAAACGCATAGGCATGGTCGCCATGAAAGGTTTGTCCCTGAGGTTTTAAGGCATTATTTAAATCAAACGTTCCTGACTCAGTAACTGTGGTTCCTCCTACAGTAAAGCTGCCCTGGCTTTGTATTACCATAGCCCGATTTTTAATAGGTGTAGCACATGCAGAAATGAGAATTGATGCCAGTATTGACACACTAAAGGTGAATATCTTTCCATTTATTACTTCCGATTTTTTCATAGCTGTATAATTCAAGAATTAGGAAAATTCCAGCAATTAATAGTTCTTCAGTTTTTTGCGGGTGCACTGGTCAGTTTTACCGGTCTGTTTAAGCGTGAGAAAGTGAGTGAACCCAGTTTCCAGGATCCATTTTCCCGAACATATACCTCGGTAACCATAAATGGGTTGATTACTTCATTTCCACCTACGACTGCCAGCAGATCAATGTCGTTCAAAACAATAGCGGTATTTCCAATGAAGTTTACCGCGGACGAATAAACTTCGGCTTTTTTATACCAGATCCCACCGCCTTTGATGACGGCAATTTCCCGGTCTTTCCCCCAACTTCCACCCATGTGTACGAAAACGCTTTTTTCCGTAAAGAGATTAGTTAAAGAGTCAGCATTTTTTTCTGACATCCACTTCCATTTTAGTTTAGAAAGATCAAGTACTTGCTGTTCTGCAGTGGTCGTGGTTCCCGGAGTCGAACCAGGTAAATTAGCCTGAGCATACATTGTCTGTATACTAGCGATAAGAAGGAATATCCCAATCATTACTTTTTTCATCTTCGTTTTTGATTTAGTTTATATAATACGTTAATATGCAAGAGATTGCGGACCGATTTAACCGTCAATTAATAGTTCACCTTATTTCTCTATTTAGTTCCAAAATACTCTGCGTCGGTAACTTTGTGCAGCCATATCGTCTTCCCTTTTTCGGTTGGTGAGGTAGCGATATAGGTTACCCCCGTCTTGGGAGTTGCGCCATGCCAGTGTTCTACTCCAGGCAAGCACTTTATGACATCACCAGTTTTTATGATTCTTTTGTCTTTTCCTTTTTCCTGGTAATATCCGGTACCCTCCGTAACGATAAGAATCTGACCCCCAGGATGAATGTGCCAATTAAGTCTGGCGCCTGGGTCAGAAACAGCTACCGAGGTACTGTAGGTGAATACGCTGTCTGCATGACTTAGTTCTGTAAGCCAAACATCACCAACGTGATTCACATTTGGGGATTTCTCACCTTTCGGAAATATTGGTTTTTGTTGAGCCTGACTGTGATAAACTACAAAAAGGTTTATCATTAGTACTAGAGAGAGTAATTTTTTCATCGATTTCAATATTACAATTGATTAACTATTTAGTTGCAGCTTCTACACCTGAATAAACGAGAACTGCCTTCGGTAAGCGCTCTCCTTTGATTTCAATTTTAGCCAGCTCCGTGTTAAACTCGTTTAGTTCGGTTGTGCCGAAACTCACATGATCAGCACCATTGTTCTCCAGCATGTGCGCCATTTGGGTTGTTCCGGGAATTGGAACGATCCAGGGTTTCTGCGCCATCAACCAAGCGAGGGATATTTGGGCAGGAGTAGCATCCTTCTGTACAGCCCACTTTTTAACTAACGCCACTAATTTCAGATTGTTCGGTAAATTCTCGGGAGAAAACCGCGACTCTGTGCCGCGAATGTCGCCCGGAGCGAAGCGCGTATTTTCGTCAATCGCACCCGTAAGAAACTGCACACCGAGCGGACTCCAGGGAACAAATCCTATGCCCAGTTCCTGGCAAAGAGGAATGATTGTTTCCTCAGGTCCTCGCCAGATGAGAGAATATTCATTCTGGATAGCCGTCACGGGATGAACTGCGTGTGCTCGTCTAACCGTTTGCGGCCCGGGTTCTGAAAGTCCGTAATGCAAAATCTTTCCTTCGCTGATTAAGTCTTTCATTAAACCAGCAACGTCTTCGATTGGTACTGCCGGATCTACAC
>NZ_JBASJU010000299.1:0-9729 GCF_049655485.1 Daejeonella sp. | reverse complement strand
CAGGACTTTGGCGGGGAGGATTATTCAGATTTTTTTAGTTCTATGTTCGGAGGAGGAAAACAAAGGCAGACAAATTTCAAAGGGCAGGATTTTAATGCCGAGCTGCGGCTAAATCTGCGGGACGTGTATACATCTCAAAAACAAACTCTTACTGTCAATGGGAAAAATATTCGGCTGACCATACCGGCAGGTATTGAAAACGGTCAGACCATCAAAATCGCAGGGCATGGCGGACCGGGAATGCAGGGAGGGCCAGCCGGGGATCTCTATATTAAGTTCGCTGTTGCAAATGATCCCGAATTCAAACGCGTAGGTAATGATCTTTACAAAACGGTCGATATTGATTTGCAATCCGCGGTGCTTGGAAACGAGATTACTGTGGATACCCTGAGCGGGAGGGTCAAACTCAAAGTAAATCCTGAAACACAGAATGGCACGAAAGTAAAACTGAAAGGGAAAGGTTTCCCGGTTTACAAAAAGGAAAATCAGTTTGGCGATCTTTATATTACTTATACTGTAAAGATCCCTACTGGCCTATCTGAAAAGCAGAAAGAATTATTCAAACAGATTTTTGAACCTGGCATCTGAAATTATGGTAAAGAACATGATATCAACAGACGAATTCTGTATTCATCATAATATTGAATTTTCGTTTATCCGCAATCTTGAAGAGTTCGGGCTTGTAGAAACTATAAGCGTCGAACAGGTACAATACATCCCGGAAAATCAGCTGGAAAAGCTGGAACGGATGCTTCGTCTTCACCGTGACCTGGATATTAATACCGAAGGCATCGACACCATTGGGCACCTGGTAGAAAAGATTCAAGAATTGCAACAGGAAGTTGTGGTTTTGAAGAACCGTCTAAGACTTTATGAGGACGAAGAATAAGTTAAGTAGGTGAAAGGTGAATCTAATTAGCGAATGAGCAAATAAGAAAATGAGCAGTCTAGCTCACGGCCATCTCAATTTTTGACTTTGTGCAGGCGGAATTCCTGTTTATAAACCAGGAAGGAAGAGTTTGAAAACTCGATCTTTTTCTTACCCCTGGGCCTGTTTAAGTCCATCATCGGCTCAAACCTAAAATCGAGATAAAGATTAGGAACCAATTTTTTTTGGTAAGAATATCGCACCATAAGCAGACGTCGGCTTGCCTGGGTCAATCCAACATAGTTAATATGCTGCGAAACGGATTGATATATAGGCATTCCCTGCGTTGAAATATATTCATTTGCATCCCAATAAGTTCCCATCACTGAACCATATTTCGTATCAATTCCACTGTTGAGAAACCATCCACCTCCACTGGAAAAGGGCTGGGCCAATGTGAAGGAAAGATCTGTGTAGCCTGTATAGTAGTTCTCTGACCGGAAAGCACTCACAAAACCATTGATGGGGACCCTGATTTTGACGCCAAGCGCAGTATTTACTAAGGTTTGCAAGGGCACAGTTGATACATCGATCTGTCCGCCCTGATGAAAAGCAGTAAACTGTACTGGTAAAGAAAGGCTCACTTTAGAGTTTCTAATTAAAGCGACATCTAAAGATGCACCTCCCACTATTTGTTCCTGATCTGGCGAAGGTTTATAAATCATCCTCTTCCAATTGATAAAGGCATCCAGGAAAAGTGACTTGTTTTCGACTATGAACTGGGTACCATATTCTACCGGTTCAGTGATCCGCTTTTCAAAATCATAAACCGGATCAATCATTCGGTGATGTATACTTCCTTCCAATACACCGTTGATCAGCGTGGTATTATGTTTCTTGTATTTAACTGCAAATAAGGGAAACGTCCGGTATATGCCCCGCCCTCCGAAATCTTTGCGTAAATGTATCCCAGCAGAGATCGATAGTTGCGGATGAGCGTAGTATAGCAATTGCGGTTCGAGCATCGCTCCAAATAGAGTATAGCCATCCTGTATCTTATTAAAATATTCATAATTCCGCATGTAATTGAAATTATGAAAGCTCAGGTGAAGCTCGCCGGTTTTCAGGCTGTCTGGGCGGATGCGGTATTCGAGGCTGTCGTTTACAATTTGTGCCTGCAGGGCAGTTAATGAGAAAATAAATAAAACCAGAAAGTAAATCTTCTTCATTAAGCTAGTTCCAAACGCTGCGAGTTGGTGCAGGAAAAAATGCAAGGGCTAAGATAGGAATATCAGTCAATAGAGGATGCAAAAGTGCTGCGATATTCCCTATTAACAACGATGTTTTAAAAGGTGTTTAGTTGAAGCAAATTGGTGCGACGGAGTCGCTAATTCATACAACCGAGTCGCTAAAAGTGACAACGGAGTCGCTAATTCATGCAACCGAGTCGCTAATTCATGCAACTGAGTCGCTAATAGGGGCAACGTTGCTTAAATTCATGCAAAGAGTTATAAAGATGTAACAAATCGAACAGATTAAGTTTTCCGCTACGGCTCTGCTACATTATAACCTTTCGTAAGTGGAGGTCGTTCCATCTGATGCCATAGAGCCGATAGAAAGTATCAACTTTTTACCTGATATTTTTGCGTACACATCAGTATCTGTAGCTTGATCAAAGTCAAGTTTAAAAGGAAATTTTATGCCGTCTATTTCAAGCTCAGTTTTAATAACGGCAAACGTACCACTAGAAACTGCCGCCCCTTTATGAAACCTTTGATAAGTATTCCCATCAATCTTTATTATATAACCGTTCCCGGGAGGGAAATCTGGAGACATACCAGCGATTTGGATGCCTTTAACATGCCTGAGTTCCCAGGTGCCGTCGATATTATTTTCAAAATTTTCTGCTTTATCGCAAGCAATAAGAGAAAGGAGCAGAATACAAATTATGGACTTGAGGTGGTTTTGCATGGTGGCTTTTTTAAGACAATACGTTTGAAAGTGAAAAGGTGTTACAAAATGGATTACCCCTTTAACCGATAATACTTATAAACCTTCACCGCCGACATAATAATCACACTAAACAACACCAAACCCACTAATCCGTAAATCCAGTCGATCGCACTTTTAAGAATTACAGTAAACACAATAGCAACTAAGAAAATCGTTGCAAGTTCATTCCAGATCCTGAGTTGGGTGGAAGTCCACTTGAAAATCCCCTTCTTCAATTGATTGATGATGTTCTGGCAAATAAAATGATATATCAGGAGGCCTAGAACAAACGTCAGTTTAACTTGCATCCAGGGCAGGGAAAGAAGATTCGGATTGACGTAAAGCATTCCCACACCAGCCAGAACAGCAAGAGCCATGGCAGGCGTGGTAATAATATACCATAATTTATGCTGCATGATTTCGAACTGCCGCTGCAAAATCACTTTCTCATGCTCCGGCCGGTCATTAGCCTCAACATGATAAATAAACAAACGTACGATGTAAAACAGCCCGGCCATCCAGCTAACGACGAAGATAATGTGGATGGCTTGGAGATAGAGGTACGTCATTTCAACTAATATCGGAACTCTTTAATAAGTTCCACCGCATATTTGACATTATCAAACGGAATATCAGGCATAATCCCATGTCCAAGATTAAAGATAAAACCATCTTGACCACGCATTCTTTCAAATAAACGGTGGATCCTATCTTTAATCACTGACTTATCAGCATACAGTATGTGAGGGTCGAGGTTTCCCTGTACTGCTATACCGGATGGTAAAATTTTCTTGATATTAAGGAGGTCAGCGTTCCAGTCCACAGAGATAACATCCGGTTTTGTCTCAGCCATTAAAGGCGCAAATACGGAACTTCCTTTACAGAAAGAAATCACAGGGATGTCCTTACGGTTTAGTTTCGATATGATCTCCTTATTATAATTGTGGGAAAATTCGGTATAATCATCCCATGATAAAGCCAGCGCCCAGCTGTCAAATAGCTGAACAGCATTTACACCGGCTTCTATTTGCAGGTTCAAATAATCAACAGTCACCTTTGCGATCTTCGCAAGAAGCTGGTGTGCAAGTTCAGGATGGTTATGGATAAGTAGTTTTGTCAGCTTAAAATCCTTCGACGAGCCTCCTTCCACTAAATAACTCATCACCGTAAACGGCGCGCCTGCGAAACCTATCAGAGGAATGCTTCCGTTTAATCGCTGCTGTATTACCTTAATGGCATCTGCAACGTATTGAAGCCTGTCTTCAACATCAGTAAGCAAGGCATCAACATGGGCCTGGTTACGCACCGGGTTTGCGAAACGGGGACCAACACCCTGGGTAAAACTTAACTCACCGCCCATGGCTTCAGCCGTGACAAGGATATCCGAAAATAATATGGCGGCATCTATCCCCAGCAGATTCACTGGAAGCATGGTGACGTCCGCTGCGATCTCGGGAGTTTTACACATCTCAAGAAAAGAGTATTTATTCTTTATTTCCCAGTATTCCGGCATAAAACGGCCTGCCTGCCTCATCATCCAAACCGGCGGGCGTTCTGTATTTTTAGAAAACGCGGCACGTAAAAAAAGACTGTCTTGTATATTGTTATGACTCACTCTGCTTTATTAATTTCTGATTCGATTTTTTCGATAATTGTTTTTACCTTGGAGGTAATAGTATATAATTTTGCCCGCTCTACGTATGCCGCAGCGCGTAAGTAATCCTTTTTACGAAGATTAAGGTTGGCCAGATGCACAAGAACTATTGCCTTGTCATTCTGGTTCCTTAAGGGAAACCTGCTGGCAATTTGAAAATGCTTTTCAGCTTCCTCATAATTCTGGCGATGTAGCTCTAAATTTCCGTAAATGAACTCATAAAAGCCCCGGCGATGCTTGCCCAGCCTGTCCGGATCATCAATCTCCTTCAAAAGCTCCTCAGCACCGTCATAGTTTTTGGCATGGAATTCACGGGCTGCCATTACCACTGTACCTTCGCGGAAGTAGCCCCAAATCAATAGGGCAATTCCGATACCGATGATAGCAGTTATTTCATACACCTGCTGGCTGATAGTCCAGCCCAGCAAAAATACGGCAACTCCTATAACCCAGAAGCGGGCTTTTTTAGTGAACATTTTTAATGGGTATCTGTAAATTTATATCCAACTCCCCTGATTGAATGGAAATAAGTCGGATTTTTTTGATCCGGCTCAAAGTATTTCCTGAAGGTCAGGATAAAGTTATCTATGGTACGTGTTGAAGGATAAACATCGTAATTCCATACTGTTTCCAGGATTTGCTCACGGGATACAGCTTCATTACGTCGCTCGATCAAAAGCTTAAGCAGCATGGTCTCCTTTTTGGTAAGAGGGGTTATCGTCCCGTCATCATCTTTCAATTCAAATGAATTAAAATAGATCGTCTTGTCGCCGATCTTGTAAGAATTCAGTTCCTTCAGGTCATCGCCTTTCATGCTTCTCCTAACAAGGATCCCCACCCGGAGTATCAATTCTTCAAGATTAAATGGCTTTACCAGATAATCGTCAGCACCTTTTTTCAATCCCATTACCCGGTCTTCGCTGGTGTTCTTGGCAGTAAGGAACATGATAGGGACTTCTGTGTTTTCAAGGCGAATAGTTTCAGCTACCTGGAATCCATCAATTTCAGGAAGCATTACATCCAGGATCACCAGATTAAAGCGTTCTTCCTTGAATATCTTAAGTGCCTTCTTACCGTCTGTCGCGGTCGACACTTTGTACCCTTCCATTTCCAGGTTAAGTTTGATAGCTTCGAGAAGATGATCTTCGTCTTCTACCAGCAGGATTCTTTGTTTAGCTAGCATTTGCGTTAAATATTACTTCGAAAACTGTCCCCGAAGGCTGATTGTTAATTACTTTAATTGTGGCCTGATGTTTCTCCACTACCTGTTTAACTATAAATAAGCCCAGGCCCGTACCTTTTGTTTTACGGGTATCCTCACTGCCCACCCGGTAGAACTTCTCAAAAATACGTGTTTTTTCCATATCACTTATCCCGATACCGGAGTCAGCGGTGACGAAGTGCACCTCTCCATCTTTGCGGAATAATTTTACTTTAACTTCCGCGCAGGGCGGGGAGTACTTAACCGCATTTTCAATAAGATTGGTGACCATTGATGTCAGCGCGAATTTGTCTCCTTTAAGCGCCACACCCTTCTCAACATCTGCACTTATAATTTGGGAACTACAGGTATGCACTTGCAAACGTTCGGCTACCTGTTTAACGAGTTCTGAAAAATTAAACTCCTCTTTTGGAAAAGAATAGGAGTTACTATCGATCTTACTGGCCAGCAGCATATTTTCTACCAGGTCGTCCAAACGCTCTATGTCTTTTAAGGAATTTGTTATGAAGGCTATTTGTTTCTCCCGTTCAAGGTCACGTTTCAGGATGGTTTGGAGATATAGCTTTATAGAAGCTAAAGGAGATTTTAATTCATGAGTAACCGACAAAAGAAAGTTCTTTTGCTGCTGATGCAGTTTTCGCTCCTTGGTAAGGGTTTTGTGCATAAAGACAGCCCCGATCAGTACAATAAATAAAAAGACGGCAGCCTCACCTACTATCATCCCTGTACTATTCGGCCTGGCCTTCATCAGTAATATTCCCCACCAGACCAGCTGAAGGGTCATGTACACGACAAGACAGTAAAATATTACCAGAGGCCGCCTCATTTAATCCGCTCTCGCCCCCCTAAATACAAAATCCAGACTTTCGAAAATTGTCCGCTTAGCCTTTTCAAGTTCGATTTTAGAATGTGCAGATGAGATGAATCCAACTTCGTAACCTGATGGCCCAAAGTATACCCCTCTGTTCAAAAGCTCACGGTGAAAAACCTTGAATTTTTCCATGCTTGACGGATCGATATCCTCGGCAGAACTTATAGTTTCTCTTTCTGTAAACGCGAACCAGAAAATCGAGCCGATTGAGAATACCTTTACCTTATAATTCCGGGCAGATGCAAAACGCTGAATGGATTCAGTGAATTCCGAAGCTTTATTATTAAGGTCTTTATAGAAACTTGACTTTGACAATTCCGTAAGCTGGGCAATGCCCGCAGCCATCGCCACCGGATTGCCCGACAAAGTCCCCGCCTGATAGACCGGCCCGTCAGGCGATATCATCCCCATGATCTCAGAGGAAGCCCCGTACATTCCAACCGGAAGGCCTCCGCCGATGATTTTACCATAGGTTACAATATCAGGTTTAATCTGATAAAATCCCGCAGCTCCTTCAAAGCCTACTCTGAAACCTGAAATGACCTCATCAAAAATCAGCAATGCATTATGCTGTGTACATATCGAGCGCAGGAATTCAAGAAATTCTTTGGTTTGGAGCAGTAAACCATTGTTCGCCGGAATCGGTTCAATTATAACCGCGGCTATCTGATCGCTGAACTGCTCAAAGGCGGCTTTTACAGCTTCTTCATTGTTTAAAGGAACTACTATTGTTTCATCGGCAAAAGCTTTTGGAATCCCGGCTGATGAAGTTTCCCCGAAAGTCACTAAACCCGAACCAGCTTTTACAAGCAAGGAATCGGAATGACCATGGTAGCATCCTTCAAACTTGATGATCTTATCGCGTTTAGTATAACCGCGTGCCAAACGAATAGCCGACATTACAGCTTCAGTTCCGGAGCTGGTGAAACGAAGTTTCTCTATGTATTTATTATTTTTTAAGATCAGTTCCGCCAACTGGTTTTCGAGTGCAGTTGGTGCACCGAAACTCATTCCATTCTGCATCGCTTCAATCACCTTCTCACGAACACCCGCATGATTATGGCCCAGAATCAATGGACCCCAGGAGGCACAAAAATCGATAAACTGGTTTCCGTCCGCATCCCACACAAAACAACCATCGCCTTTTTGTATGAATAAAGGCGTACCGTGTACGGATTTAAAAGCCCTTACCGGGGAGTTCACACCACCCGGGAAATACATTTTCGATTTCTCATACAGTTCAGCAGACTTCTCTCTCGATATATCTGGCTTCCCCGTATAATTCACCGGCACTTCTGCTTCTGATCCGGAAAAGATTTTTTTTAATGACTCTAACATTGAGTTGTACGTTATAAGTTGTAGGCTATAAGTTGCATAGCGACTAAGGCCTACCTTTTTTATTCTATTACACTTCTCCAGCCGACTGGTGGAAGTCTTTGTTCCTTGTTCTTTGTTCCTTATTCGTTTTCTGTCTTGATTCCTGGCTCCTGGCTCTTGGCTCCAATTACATCCAACCCTTCTCCAAAATCTCCCTAGCATGGTACGTAATAATAATATTCGCCCCAGCCCTGCTGAACGCGTACATATTTTCCATTACTACCTTTTGCTCATCAATCCAGCCTTTTTCTGCTGTAGCTTTGACCATTGAATATTCCCCGGAAACATTATAACACGCTACCGGAAGATCGGTATTTTCTCTCAAACGATGAATAACATCTAAATAAGCCAAAGCAGGCTTAACCATTAGAATATCAGCGCCTTCCTGCTCATCAAGAACAGCTTCACGCATAGTTTCCCTCGGGTTTCTGAAGTCCATCTGGTAAGCTTTGCGGTCTCCTTTATTAGGCGCAGAATCAGCAGCTTCCCGAAAAGGCCCGTAATAAGCAGAAGCAAATTTAATGCTATAGCTCATAATGGAGGTGTTTTCGAAGCTATTCTGATCCAGTACGTTCCTGATCCCCAGAATACGTCCGTCCATCATATCCGATGGGGCAACCATATCAGCTCCCGCTCTAGCATGTTCCAGTGCCATTTTGCTCAGCACGTCGACCGACTGGTCATTGTGCACATAGTCATCATGCATAATACCGCAGTGGCCATGAGTTGTATAAGCACAGGTACACACATCAGTGATCACGAAAAGATCACTGCCAAAAGCCGACTTCAATTCCCTTACTGCAGTTGCAACAACCGAATCCTTATCAAAAGAAGAACTCGCGTCCTCGGTTTTCTTTTCGCCTACTCCAAAAAGCAGGATTTTATTGATACCGAGCTTTAATGACTTCTCTACATCCTTAACCAATGTATCTGAGCTGAAATGGCTGATGCCGGGCATCGCATCAATGCCATGAACCGTACCCTTACCCGGAACTACGAAATAAGGGTATATAAACATATCCTTTGAAAGCCGGGTCTCGGCTACCATTTCCCGCACTATCGGCGATTTCCTTAATCTTCTGGGACGTATCAGCATATCAATAAGAACTATCCCTTCTGTCAATATAATCAAGTGCGAAGACGGCTTCAGAAAGGCCAACCTCATCTGGAGAATACGGAAGAGCGTATTTTACACCCATTTCATCAAACTTCTTGCCTGTGGATTTACCAATACAGATCACCTGCTGATCAGGTTCGAGTAAATTATTAGCGAAATAAGATTCCACATTTGACGGGCTGGTAAAAATCAGCACATCTGCGTAGGACTGCGTAACATTTTCTTCAGGAACTGTCTCGTATACGGTGAGTTCCACAATTTTCGTATCTGCCGATAAGGCTTTCTGAATGGTTCTCAAAGAGCCTTTTGCGCTTGGGAACAATACATGAGAACCGTTTGCAATTTGAGCAAATTCCTTCGCTATATCTTTTGTATCAATACCCTCTTCTTCGCCGTTGAAATCGGCAGTTTTACCTAAATAACGAAGAGCATCCTCCGAACCACGTCCTAGTACGCCAAATTTAGCCTTCTTAGGAAGATGTGGCTCAAGCCTGAAAAAGTAGTCGATTGCATTCTTGCTGCTGAAAAATACCCAATCGATATTTCTGAGAATGTAAGAATCCAGTTTATTTATTGAAGGGTAGGTTTTAATTAAGGAACGGCCTTCAATTTCTATTCCATGCTTCTC
>NZ_JBASJU010000298.1:0-1887 GCF_049655485.1 Daejeonella sp. | reverse complement strand
GCGGCATACTGTTCAATCTCACCTTTGGTTTGGTAATATTCATTTGGTTTTAAGCCTGTGTGATAAGAAACAATTGGTTCTCTGTAATTTTTAAGTTGTTGGAGCTGCAAAAAACTGCTCCAGTTTTTTTGCCAACTAATGTCTTGGTCAATATAGTAGGGGAGAAATAAAAATGCTGGCGGTGGAGTTATCAATTCATTTTGTTGGTTTGGCATTTTGATTTTGAAATCGAAAAGCTTTGCCAAGAATGGTGCTAACTCATTTGTTACTCCTTCAAAAACATTTATCAATTCCTCGTTGCTATTAAAGACTGCAAAGAATTTTCCGTCTTTAAGAATTGAATATTTGGTGTTGTCAATTTTGAACCGAACAAACGAAATCGGGTTAACTTGTTTCCATGTGGGATGGTCTTTTGTGCTCGCTCCGAAGGTTTTGTAAATGCTTTTTATTAAACATGATTTACCCATCCCGTTTCCCCCGTATATCAGAGTTCTTTTTGGGTTGAACTTCACCTTCTTTGCTTTTTTCTCTGTCGTTGACAGCAGCATTATTTCGGATAAAACGAACTTTTTCATTTTGTTTTGTTCTAATGTTTCGTATTAACTTTTTGAAATTCCCTAAGTCGTTACTCATAGATTTCTGATAAAATTATTGCTTTAATAAAAGAAACATTATAGCTTAAAAGTATTGACTTAGCATCATTGAACGCATTATAAATGCTTTCAATGCTTTCCTGCAAATTGAAAGATGTAAGTGTGCCATTACCTTCTTGTTCTTTTGTTATTGCCTCAATGTTGTCGATTATCTTAAACAAGAAATCGTTGTTGGGATTCATCTTTTCCAATTCCAATTTGCTCCATGCTTGTTTGAGATTTTTAATCTCTTGAAACTTCATTCCATTACTGGTTAAAATCGGCTCAATACGGATCCAAATTTCATCGTAATCTTTGTTGATACCCGTGGCATAAATGATTTTTTCAAACTGGCTTTTGCCAATTGCTTTGTTTGCAAGTAGGTCGTGGTATGCAATTATTTCTGTATTATAGTTAGTTCTTCGTCTGACTTCATCAAACAACATTCTGTAAACGGAAGGAATATTAAATTTACCTCCCGGTTTAAGAAATTCCAGAAAGTCAGCAATCTTTCCTTGTGTATGAGTTTTGCTACCATCAAGACTTAAATCAAGAACTTTTAAAAATGTGATATCTTCATAAATCGGGTCGCTAGTTAGTTTGTGTTCCGATTTTATTTTTGCTGTAAGAGTTGCTTTGTCCGTGTCCGAAAGCTCTACAATACAAATTTCATTCTTGGCTTTTGAAGTTGATTTGTCGGCTAAACCCACACTAAACCTCGCGTTTGAAACAAAGTTTAGCGAAGTTACCTCCAAATCAAATTTTGATTTGCAATCGTAAAGTTTTCCAATAATTGATAAAAGTGAACTGCCATCTTTGGCAGTTTTACTATCAATCAATTGTTTTAATGTCCAGTTGTCCGACTTTTTCCCCTTGATTTGATAGAACGAAACTTTCGTAGGGTCGTTTTCCGAATCCATTATGATTAAGTCTTCATGCCAGTCAAAGATTACAACATAGTCCTTTGATGTTTGGTGGGATTCAATCAATTTGCAAATACTCCAATCCTTCTGAAAGTCGAAGCGACTAGCAGAAGTGGAACCAGATTTTTCTCTTGGTTTGGTATTTACTATTCTATCTTTTAATGTCATTACCTACATCATATTTATTGCCCTGAAGACAAGAACGTAAATGATTGTATTTAAAAAGTCTTGATTTCATTTTAATTTTCGATTCCATTTCGTTATTTCTACGAGGTGTTCATTTTTTTAATACTATTTATATTGTGATGTCGTCATACGGTTTCGGGTAAATC
>NZ_JBASJU010000297.1:0-5980 GCF_049655485.1 Daejeonella sp. | reverse complement strand
CCAGTAAGCCCTGAAAAAGTTTAGAACCCGGTGTTGCCGGGTTTTTTTGTTTTAGAGGAATGTGTTTACTTCAGACGGCTTACCTACACACCGAAATTTTAACCGCAGAGTCGCAAGGTCCCTCCCTACGGTCGGGATGACGGGTCTATCGTTGGGGAGAGGGAGATTTCTCCTCGCTTTTAAATTTCGGTTAATGATAAAAAAGGGTTTAGCTCGTCGAAATAATCTACCATTAAAATAGGGGTATATTTCGACGAGCTGATGGCCTATGAAATTAATCGGGTTGAGTGTTGCGAGGAGAAATCTCCACTTTCTTAAAAAATCGCGGTCGTCATCCCGACCGTAGGGAGGGACCCGCGTACTCTGCCGTTAAAATATATGCGCCCCGCATCGTACATTTGCCAAAATCTCCTGCATGTCTGATCTTAAAATCATTTCCCTTCTCCCAGCCGCTACCGAAATTGTTTGTGCCCTCGGATTTGAATCAAACCTCGTTGGCCGTTCGCATGAGTGCGATTATCCCGAGAGTGTGAAACAACTTCCTGTCTGTTCATCCGCAAAGTTTAATTCCGGCTCCGACAGTGCAGAAATCGACCGGCAGGTGAAAGAGATTCTCAGCAATGCCTTGTCGATTTATACCATTGATCGTGAATTGATCAGGCAGTTAAATCCTGACTTAATCATCACGCAGGCCCAATGTGAAGTTTGCGCAGTGAGTGTGAGAGATGTTGAAGAGGCCCTGGAAGGTTTGCTGGACAAAGAGTGCAGGATCATCTCTTTGCAACCCAATACTCTATCTGACGTCAATGATGACATTAAAAGAATAGCGGACTATTTAGGAGTCCCTGAAAAGGCTGAAGTAATTTTTGAGCTTGCCGATGAGAGGTTAAGCATCATCAATCACAAACTCAGGTTTCTTTCAGAAAAGCCAAAGGTAGCATGTATCGAATGGCTCTCACCGCTTATGATAGCGGGCAACTGGACTCCAGAATTAGTCCAGATCGCCGGGGGCAATCCCCTACTTGCTGTAAACGGGCAGCATTCTCCTTTCATTCAATTTGAGGATTTATTAAAAGAGAACCCTGATATTATTATCGTAATGCCTTGTGGATTTTCCATACCGCGAACTTTACAGGAAATCAATCTCCTGCTTGATTTACCGGGCTGGCAGGAATTGAATGCCGTGAAAAATAACCGGATCTACATTGCAGATGGAAACCAATATTTCAACCGCTCTGGACCAAGGCTAATCGATAGTGTAGAAATTCTTGCAGAGATAATAAACCCAAAGCAATTTGTATTTGGGTATGAGGGGGTAGGTTGGATTAAGTTCAATGTGTAGATGAGCAAATTAGGAAATGAGCAAATGTGCTAATTCTCTAATTTTCAAATTTGCTAATTAAAAGGAAATAAACTGCTCTATCTGCTGTTCGGTAAACTTCTTCGTTTCTTCCTTAAATAAATTGCCCTCTTCATCAAACTCATTATGGATGGCTGGAATGTGGATACGGAGGGGAAGGACGTGCAGATTGATATAATGGCAAATGCCAGTGAAATGCTCCACGCCGCGGACATTGCCGTACTTACCTGAAGAAAGCCCAACTAGTGCCGCTTTCTTCCCATAAAAGCTATCCGGGAATTTACATGCGTCTACAAATGTTTTAAGAATACCTGGAAACCCGCCATTGTATTCCGGAAAGATGAAAATAAACTTACTGGTCTGTGTAATGGTGTCCTGAAGGATCTGAAACTCTTCGCTTCGGTTTCCGTAAAGATCTGAACTTATAAAATTGTCGGGTAGCAGAGTTAGTGGAAGAAGGCCGGCATCGTAACCTTTTGCAGATAATTGTCTCTCATAATATTGAGCGAGCTTTAGCGTATTACTACCTTCGCGGTTTGTTCCTGAAATAATTGTGATCATTTTTGTTAATAAGATGTGCAAAACGAAAATCGCCCCTAAGGGTAATTACTTATAAGTTTGTTATCTTTAGTCCCTGGTTAAAAAACCACCCAAGCATGTCAAAAGTAGTCTTTTTTAACGCCTTACAGCTATTTTTTGGCTTACATTATATCAGTTATTTGTAAATATTTTCGAAAATATGGGTAAAATCATCGCGTTAGCTAACCAGAAAGGTGGGGTTGGTAAAACAACTTCTTCAATTAATTTGGCAGCAAGTTTAGCTGTGCTTGAATATCGTACATTGTTAGTTGATGCGGATCCGCAGGCTAATTCAACATCGGGTATAGGGTATGACCCTCGCACAATAAAAGCTAGTATCTATGAATGCATTATAAATGAAATAGATCCATTGGATGCTATCCAAAGTACCGATACGCCAAACCTTGACTTATTGCCGGCTCATATTGATCTGGTTGGTGCCGAAATCGAGATGATCAATCTCGCAGATCGGGAGTTTAAGATGAAAGCTGTACTTGAAAAGATTCGTGACAACTATGATTTCATCATCATTGATTGCTCACCGTCATTAGGCCTTATTACAATAAATGCCCTTACTGCTGCGGATTCTGTTATTATACCGGTTCAATGTGAATATTTCGCACTGGAAGGACTCGGAAAACTCTTGAATACAATCAAAATTGTGCAAAACCGTTTGAATACTGAACTGCAAATCGAGGGAATTCTTTTAACGATGTACGATGTGCGTTTACGCTTGTCAAATCAGGTAGTGGAAGAAGTGAAAACTCATTTCCAGGATCTGGTTTTTGAAACAATCATTCAGAGAAATACCCGCTTGAGCGAGGCTCCGAGCTACGGAATCTCGGTAATTATGCATGACGCTAATTGTAAAGGGGCTATTAATTACCTTAATCTGGCTCGGGAGATCATTAGAAAGAATGGTCTCGTTTCAAAAGAAGAAGCCTCAAAGCAAGCATTAGTTTAGTTATTTTATGATCCATCAGAAGAAAACAGGCCTGGGAAAGGGATTACGAGCATTATTGGATGATTCAGATCTGCAGGAAGGCGATAGAAAACAGCAAATCAGCAACGAAAGTACTTCTTTAGGATCGATAAGTTTTGTAAAGATAAATCAGGTTGAAGTTAATCCTTTTCAACCCCGTACAGATTTTGACAAGGAAGCTCTTCAGGACTTAGCTGACTCAATTAAGCTCCAGGGGCTGATTCAACCTATTACAGTTAGGAAAGCGGGACAGAATTCATATCAGCTGATATCTGGTGAGCGCCGTTTACGTGCTTCAAAGCTGGCAGGACTTGAAGAAATTCCTGCTTACGTACGTACTGCTAACGACCAGCAGATGCTGGAAATGGCCCTTATCGAAAACATACAGCGTGAAAACCTGAATGCGATTGAGGTAGCCCTGAGTTTTCAGCGCATGATCGATGAGTGTAATCTGAAACAAGAAGAGCTTGGAAGCAGGGTCAGTAAAAATCGTTCAACAGTTACCAATTATCTCCGCCTGCTCAAACTTCCGCCGGCTATACAAGCGGCTATACGGGACAAAGAGATTTCAATGGGTCATGCTCGTGCTTTGATCTCTGTGGAGAATCCGGATCAGCAATTATATATTTTTCAGGAGATAATAAATCGTGGACTTTCCGTTAGAAATGTTGAAGAACTTGTTCGTCAGATAGAGAAATCAGGTAAACAGAAAACACCAGCTTCTAAAAAAGATGGGATTTCGTTTCAGTACATGAAAATTCAGGATGACCTTGCATCGAAGTTTGCAACAAACGTAAAATTAAAACTTAAAGACAAGGGAACTGGTTCTATAGAGATCACGTTTATGTCGGATGACGACCTGAACAGAATTCTGGAAATGTTAGACTGGTAATGACAGGAAAGATTTTAAGCATAGTATTCTGCATGTGTTTTTTAGCGCAGGTCAGTGCTTATTGTCAAGTTTCTGATACTCTCCCTAAATTAAAACGAGTAGACACTCAGGTTTCCACAGTTGGTGTAGTGAAAGATTCTGCCCGTCTTGCAATTGAAGCAATGCCTGGTATTGCGGCCAGAAGGTCGGCGATGGTTCCCGGACTCGGTCAAATATATAATAAGCGCTGGTGGAAAGTCCCCCTGGTATATGGAGGATTTGTTGGTATTGGATTAGTTTACGAGTTTAACCAACGTCAGTATAAAAAATTCCTTACTGAAGCCCAGTACCGTCAGGATGAACCAGGAAAAGCCAATCCAGCCTGGAAAGCCTATACTGACGAAGGTATTATCGGTGTTAAAGATGATTACAGAAGAACGCGCGACCTTTCTATATTAGGTGGAATAGCATTTTATGCTATCCAGGTTATAGATGCGTATATAGATGCGAAGTTTTACAGATTTGATGTATCGGATGACTTATCCTTGAATATTGACCCTTTTCTTCAACCTACCCCTGGTTTTAATGCCTTCGCCCAAGTACATAAAGCAACGGTTGGGTTCAAAGTCAGACTTTCCTTATGAGGTTTTTCTTAATTTTTGATTTAAATTACACGGATTGTAACATGAATAGCCTCGCTGCTATCTAAAAAATGACATTATGAAAATAGCAATTCTTGGTTATGGAAAAATGGGACAAATCGTCGAGCAATTTGCTATTGAAAGAGGGCACGATATCGTCTTGAAAGTGAATGCCGAAAATGTGGATGATTTGACCATTGAAAATCTAAAAAATGCCGACGTAGCGATAGATTTTAGCACCCCTGATTCAGTACTTCAAAATATAGGACTCTGTTTCGATGCTGGTGTTGCTATTGTAGTTGGAACAACTGGCTGGTACGGACGTTTACAGGAAGTAAAGAATCAATGTGTTGAAGGTAATAATACCTTGCTCTACGGATCAAATTTTAGTGTTGGGGTAAATATCTTCTTTTATGTAAACAAGATGCTGGCTAAGATCATGAACAGATATCCTCAATACGAAGTGCAGGTTGAGGAGATCCACCATACGGCTAAGATTGATTCTCCAAGCGGGACAGCGATGAGCATCGCGGAAGGAATTATAAGTGAATTGGATCGTAAGAATGAATGGGTTAATGAACTTATTGGATCTGATCCCGACCTGATCACAAAGCCTGATCAGCTGCTTATCGAGTCACATCGTATAGAAGATGTGCCTGGGACGCATACCGTAATCTATAGTTCGGAAGTCGATGATTTAGAATTCAAGCATAAAGCGCACAGCCGCGCGGGTTTTGCACTGGGAGCCGTTCTGGCGGCAGAATGGGTGCACAAAAAAACCGGATTTTTTAATGTCACCGATATGTTTGATTTTAGCGTTTAATTTTTTGTTATAGAACCAATATGAACTGGAAGTTTTGGAATAAAGATAAGTCTGCCGATAAGAAAGTAAAGGTAAAGAAGAGTGCCGGGAGAGAGTGGTTTGATGCAATTTTGTTTGCGGTAATTGCGGCCACACTTATTAGAGGACTTTTTATTGAAGCATATACAATACCAACCGGTTCGATGGAGAAAACTTTACTGGTAGGAGATTTTCTCTTCGTCAGTAAAGTGAATTATGGTGCCAGGATGCCGATTACACCTGTTTCATTTCCATTCGCTCATCACACTATGCCCATTACAGGTACAAAGGCATATTGGGATGGGATACAGTGGAAGTATAGACGCCTTCCGGGCTTGGGCAACGTTGAGCGAAATGATGTGGTTGTGTTTAATTACCCGATGGATGCTGATGCGCCCTTATCGCGACCGGTTGATAAGCGGGAGAATTATATTAAACGATGCCTCGCCATTGGGGGTGATACGCTAAGTATTATTAATGCAAGGGTATATGTAAATAGCAAACCTGCAGAAGTTCCTGAATTTGGCGAGAAATATTATAAAGTGCAGACAGACGGTACGGAATTTAATCCCCAAACCCTTGAAGATATGCATATCGAATCGCAGCGTTCTGCGGAAAGCGAATATTTTTTCAACATGACCGCTTCGGATGCTGAAACGATTAAAAAATGGGCGAATGTTAAGTCGGTAGAGAGGTACATTGCTCC
>NZ_JBASJU010000296.1:0-7100 GCF_049655485.1 Daejeonella sp. | reverse complement strand
ATACAGTCTGGCCTGGTACCTACAGAAAGCCCCACAATTCTATCCGTATTAATACTTAATGCTTCGTCGTACAGCATCTTTAAATAGTGAGTTGGAGCGTATGTATTGGTATTGGGCTGGAAATAGATAATGAATTTTTCTGCCCTGTAATTTTTAAAGGCACGTTCCATGCCCTGCTCTATCTGTTCTTTGATGGTAGGCAGTTTCCGCGAAAGTTCCGGAGTAAAAGAATCAACGTTGCAATAGGTGCAGCCACCATAGCCCTTGCTCCCATCACGATTAGGACAGGTGAATCCTGCATCAGCAATAATCTTATATACACGCTGGCCGTCATACTTCTTTTTCAGGTAAGCTCCGTAATGATTATAATTCTTATGTCCGTAGTCTAAAGGTGTTCCCAAAACTCTATTTTTGCTCTGCAAAGATACGAATTCATAATAAGCCCCGGATCCTCATGCTCAGAATATATTACAAGAAAGACAAGAGACTTGCTAAAGAAACTGATATTAGCCTGCTTCGGGCAATTCCCATTATGGACTTAGTATGGGTCGATCTACAGAATTCGACGGTTGAAGAAAAAGTCACAATCGAGACGTATTTTGACATAAAGTACTCGTCAAAGGAAGAATCAGCCGAAATCGAAAGCTCTTCACGATTTAACGAACTTGATGATGAATTGATCATTAACTCAAATTTCCTATCCCTAAGAAATCAGGATTTCGACTACTGCCCGGTATCCATTGTGCTGGAAAAAGGCATCCTTTTTACCTACCGGGATGATGATTTAAAAACATTCGGCGAATCTGTAAAGAAGATCAGGTCCAACCCAGGCTCATTTACAAATGGCTACCAGATCTTGCTTACCGTTCTAGAGACTGGGATTGAACAGGATGCAGATATAATTGAAGGTCTTGCAAAAGATATAGCAGATCTGAACAAACGACTTACTCTTAACCGCAAACGCTCAGATGAAGAAATCCTCTTGAAGATCGCGTCTTTTCAGAATCACAATATTATGATGAGAGAGAATATAGTCGACAAACAAAGGCTTGTATCTTCATTAATGAAAAGCAGCCTCTTTCCGGAAGATTATATGAATGTCCTGAGAATAATGATGAAAGACATTGGCTCCCTTATCGAACACAATAAGTTTGCGTTTGAACGCCTGGAATATCTTCAGGACACCTTTATGGGATTGATAAACATCGAGCAGAATCGTGTGATTAAAATATTTACAGTTGCGACAGTTGCTTTTATGCCTCCGACCCTCATTGCCAGTATTTATGGCATGAATTTCAGGGCCATGCCCGAATTAGATTGGAACTTAGGATATTATTTAGCACTAATTTTAATGGTGCTTTCATCCGTGCTTACTCTCTTATATTTCAAGAAGAAAGACTGGCTATAGCTACAAACAATTCATTCTTCCCCGCGTTCCATATTAAGAAATGGTTTTAAACTTATCTTTAATACAGAAACGATGAATATACCTTCTAAAAATAAATCGAACGAGGATCAGCAGGGCTCATCTAAGTCGAATCAGGCTTTTAAATCAGGAAAAGAAGATCAAAAACAAAGGGGCATTTCCAACAGTGGCGGCCAGATGTCCTATCAAACCGATAATAAGCAGGCAACAGTTAACAAGGGAAATGTAAATCCCAGTGTACAGGGTAAGAAACAAGCTCCTCAGACACCATCCAAACACGGCCCTAAAAAAGGTTAAAAATTAACAATAAGTATACAGAGAAGGGGGATTTATTCCCCTTTCTTGTTTTTAATACCCTCCACTATTCTGGCTTGAAGGTCAATTATTCTTACCTTTAGCTATTCATAAAAAGGTAATGACCGAAGTTTATAAACCCAAACACAAGTTACGTTTTGTAACTGCCGCAGCTTTATTTGACGGACATGATGCTACTATCAACATCATGCGAAGAATCCTGCAATCTTCAGGAGCTGAAGTTATCCATCTGGGCCACAACCGATCTGTTCAGGAGGTTGTGGATTGCGCAATCCAGGAAGATGTCCAAGGAATTGCTATGACATCCTATCAGGGTGGCCATGTGGAGTATCTCAAATATATGTATGATCTGCTTCAGGAGAAGGGTGCTAAACATATAAAGATTTTTGCAGGCGGTGGCGGTGTAATTTTACCGTATGAAATCGAGGAGCTAAAAGAATACGGTATCACTCAAATCTATTCGCCAGATGATGGCCGAAAGATGGGTTTGCAAGGCATGATTAATGATATGCTGCAGAAATGTGATTTCCTCACCCGGGATAAACTGAATGGTGAACTTGCTGGAATAAAGAAAAAAGATTCCAAAGCGGTGGCATCCGCGATCACGCTCGCTGAAAATCATCCAGAACAGGCCGCAGGCTTTTTAAAAGAAATCTCTGTTCTTAATACGGACAAAAACATTCCTGTGGTCGGAATTACCGGAACAGGCGGAGCCGGTAAATCTTCTTTGGTGGACGAATTAGTACGACGGTTTCTAAATGAAACCGATAAGAGCATTGCAATTATTTCTGTAGATCCCTCCAAACGGAAAACAGGAGGGGCATTGCTTGGCGACAGGATTCGAATGAATTCGATAAATAGTCCCCGGGTATACATGCGATCACTTGCAACCAGGCAGGCAAATCTGGCTCTTTCAAAATACATTAAAGAATCAATAGATATATGTAAGGCAGCTGGTTACGATCTTATCATTATTGAAACCTCCGGAATCGGACAATCAGATACAGAAATTACGGAACATTCGGATGTGTCTGTGTACGTAATGACTCCGGAATTTGGCGCTGCAACACAACTCGAAAAGATTGATATGCTTGATTTCGCAGATCTGGTTGCAATTAATAAGTTTGATAAAAGAGGCGCACTTGATGCGATCCGCGATGTCCGCAAACAATTTAAACGCAATCATCACTTATTCGAAGCTGAAGACAAGGACCTTCCGGTAATCGGAACAATGGCTTCCCAGTTCAATGACCCTGGAATGAATACCTTGTTTGCAAAATTAATGCAGGTCATTAAAGATAAAACAAATGTCGGATTTGCTGTTAATAAGGATTCATTAGAAAACCAGCAAGAAAAAACATACATAATTCCTCCCGATCGCGTGAGATATCTCGCAGAAATTGCAGAAGCAAATGAGGAGTATTCCATATGGGTAGAAGAGCAATGTAAAATTGCTCAGCAAGTCTTTCAGATTAAAGGTGTGCTGGAGCTAAACAAGGACAAGGCTATAAGTGCAGTTCTAACAGAAATGTACAATACACTCGAAAGCGGACTCGACAAAGAATGCAAAAGGTTATTAGCTGAGTGGCCGGAAACTATCAAAAGTTATAAGGCTGATGAATTCGTCTTTAAGGTTCGCGACAAGGAAATACGTCAATCACTTTATTCCGAATCTTTATCTAAATTAAGGATCCCAAAAATTTCCCTTCCAAGGTATGAAGCATGGGGAGATGTTCTCCGCTGGCTGTTAACAGAAAATGTCCCTGGCGAATTCCCTTATGCCGCCGGAGTATTCCCTTTGAAACGGGAAGGCGAAGATCCAACAAGAATGTTTGCTGGTGAGGGTGGACCAGAGAGGACTAACAAACGATTTCATTATGTGTCCTTAGGACAGCCTGCGCATCGTCTTTCAACAGCCTTCGACTCGGTTACATTATATGGCGAGGATCCACATATAAGGCCAGATATCTACGGCAAAATCGGCAACTCTGGTGTAAGCATCGCCACCCTGAACGATGCAAAGAAATTGTATTCAGGCTTTGATCTATGTCATGCCTCAACATCAGTTTCGATGACTATAAACGGCCCTGCACCAATGCTTCTTTGTTTCTTTATGAACGCAGCCATCGACCAGCAATGTGAAAGGTATATTCAGAAAAATCAGCTTGAAGATGAAGTAAATAATAAAATCGAGGAGATTTACCGTACACAGGGTATCAGCAGACCCAAATATCAGGGCGAGCTACCTCCCGGAAACGACGGCTTAGGCTTGATGTTACTGGGGGTTACTGGTGATCAGGTATTACCGAAGGACGTTTACGATAAAATCAAAGCACTCGCTATTTCAAGTGTTCGAGGCACAGTTCAGGCTGATATTTTGAAAGAAGACCAGGCTCAGAATACGTGTATATTTTCAACTGAATTTGCCCTGCGGATGATGGGTGATATTCAGAAATATTTTATTGATAATCAGATTCGGAATTTCTATTCTGTTTCCATTTCCGGTTACCATATTGCGGAAGCAGGGGCTAATCCTATTTCACAACTGGCATTTACACTTAGCAATGGTTTCACCTTTGTTGAATATTACCTTAGCCGTGGAATGCATATCGATGATTTTGCTCCCAACCTTTCGTTCTTCTTCTCCAACGGATTAGATCCGGAATACTCCGTAATAGGTCGTGTAGCGAGATTGATTTGGGCAAAGGCGATTAAATATAAATACAACGGAAACGATAGGTCCCAAAAGCTAAAATACCACATTCAAACTTCCGGTCGTTCTTTACATGCGCAGGAAATTGATTTTAATGATATAAGAACTACTCTTCAGGCGCTTTACGCGATCTACGATAATTGTAATTCTTTGCACACCAATGCCTATGATGAGGCAATCACCACTCCAACAGAAGAATCTGTAAGGCGGGCAATGGCAATCCAACTGATCATAAACCGTGAACTTGGATTAGCTAAAAACGAGAACCCTTTGCAGGGGTCTTTTATTATTGAGGAGCTAACTGAACTGGTCGAAAAAGCAGTATTGGAAGAATTCAAGCGAATTAATGATCGTGGAGGAGTTTTAGGAGCGATGGAAACAATGTATCAGCGAAGTAAGATTCAGGAAGAATCATTGTACTATGAAACGCTTAAACACTCTGGAGAATTTCCGATAGTTGGTGTAAATACTTTCCTTAATAAGAATGGCTCACCAACCATAATACCTTCTGAAGTGATAAGAGCGACTGAAGAAGAAAAACAATTTCAAATCGAGGCACTGGAGGCTTTCCAGAAGCGCAATGCAGACCACTCAGTTCAGCTTTTGAAAAACTTGCAGAAGAAAGCCCTTGCAGGTGATAACATCTTCGAAAGTTTAATGGAAGTTTGTAAATGTTGCAGCCTTGGAGAGATTTCCCACGCACTTTATGAAGTAGGCGGTCAGTATCGAAGGAATATGTAATGCAGTTTTCAAATCCGGATATAGATATTTCAATGCTTCCTAAAGCGGAAGAAAGTAAACTCGTACCGGTTGACGAGCGCTATTATACAGTTCTAAGCTATAAACAGGTAGCATACTGGACTATCTTTTTTCTGATCACTTTGATTGTGATGATGCTCAACAGTGAATTCCACAGCTGGATGATGGTTGGGATAACACTCGCTGTTTTTGCAATTCTCTGCTTTTTAAACTTTAGGCTAACCTATCTCGATTTTAAGAGTAAGGCATATGCCGTAAGGGAACATGATATCCTTTATCAAACTGGCTGGCTGAAAAAAAGCCTGCATGTTTGCCCATATAACCGAATCCAGCATTGCTCTGTTGATGCCGGAGTTTTTGAAAGAAATCTTGGGATCAGTAAACTGAGGATTTTTTCTGCCGGTGGAAGTGATTCGGATATTGTAATCCCAGGACTCAGACCTGAGGAAGCTAATAATCTTAGGGAGCTGATCATCCTGAAAAATCAGCAGGAATGAAATCCTATAATTGGGAAGAATTTAGTCGCCAGCCCCATATGGCTGTTTGGCAGATCCTTTTAAAAAGCGTTATCCAGTTGATTAAAGCTTTCTGGCCTATAATTCTTGTAATCCTCGTAAGATCAGATGGCGAAGAAGATATTACCGAAAAGGTCATTTTTATTCTTTTCCCAACCATCGCTTTTATCACAGCCTTCGTTGAGTATCTATTCTTCAAGTTCAGGATCACAGACGAAGAAGTACAGGTAAAAAGCGGAATCTTTTCGCGTAAGCAGATTGCCCTGCCGCTTCAGAAAATTCAGGCTGTCCATATCAATCAGAACTGGATTCAAAAGATTTTTAATATTTCGGAGTTGGCTTTTGACACCCCTGGATCTGAAGAAGCGGAAGTAAAAATTCAGTTAAACACTCTCGAGGCAGAAAAATTAATGTCTTTTGTGCTTAATAAAAGGACTGAAAAGGAACTAAGTCAAAATAAGGATCACTTGATTTCCGATCTAAGCTTTAGGGATCTACTCAAACTGGGCTTAACCGCGAACCATTTTGAAACTCTCCTGATTCTGATAGGGGTATTTCTATCTTTCATTAATAACATTAAAGATATTCTTAAAGAATACAACGAAGATCTGCTGGAAATTTCAACCAATCGAATCCTTGAAAGCGGCATCATGTTTATAATCATGGGAATATTGGCTATCATGCTACTGTCTGTTATAGTTTCATTATTTCGGACCTTATTTGCATATATAAATTTCCGAATAACAAAAACAGACCAGGGCTTCAACATCAGCAAAGGCCTGATCAATAGCTCACAGCAATTAGTTCCGTTTAAGAAAGTGCAATATGTATCATGGAAGACCAATTGGCTGCGAAAAAAAGTCCCAATCTTCCTTTTCGAATTTCATACCATTGGCGGTAAAGCGATAAAAAATAATCTGAAAATTAAAGCCCCTGTCACCTCAGAACTTACCATTCAAAAACTCGCAACAACCTATATCCATGACATTCCTGAACAATTTGCCAGTAATTTAAAGATCCATCCATCATATTTATATAGAAATACCCTATTTTTCGGTATCATTCCATCAGCAATATTTGCTATTCCGCTCTTTCTTTTCACTGCTGAGCAAGCGCTGCTGTTGATACTGTTGCCCCTTTATGCATTTCTTTATTTTTGGTTGTACAGCAGAAAATTTCTCTTCTCATGGACAAGTAATCTTGTACATATCAACACCGGTATCTTTGGAAACCGGACAGTCCTCTTGAAATGGGATAAAATCCAATCTGTAAAAATCTCTCAAAGTCCATATCAGCAGCGAAAATTTCTCGCAGATCTATCCTTACACACAGCAGGCGGCACAATCACTGCACCTTATATTCCCCTGGAAGC
>NZ_JBASJU010000295.1:0-2646 GCF_049655485.1 Daejeonella sp. | reverse complement strand
GTTTATTTTTTAACCCTTAAAAATTAGAAAAAATGGGAAAATACAATAAAGGAATACTAGGAGCCTTTTCCGGCAAGGTCGGAACTGTAATTGGAAGCTCCTGGAATGGGATCGATTATATGCGGAGTTTGCCAAGGCCTTCAAGCAAGGCACCCTCTGATTTGCAGTTGATCCACCGGTCGAAGTTTGGACTTGTCAATGGATTTCTTGGTCCGGTGAGCAGCCTGGTAAACCTGGGCTATAAAAGCCTCGCAACCAGGAAAACCGGATACAATGTGGCTATTGCTGAGATGATGTCAGACGCCATCATGGGCGTATACCCGGATTTTGAGATCGACTACACGAAGATCTTCTTCAGTAAAGGTAGCCTTACCGGGGTCTATGGCGTGCTTGCTTCTTCAGTTACACCTGGAGAGATCAGCATCAGCTGGGATGACAACTCGGATTCGGGAACTGCGAAGGCAACTGACAAAGCTGTAGTATTGATTTACAACCCAGCAAAATCAGTGTTTGTATTCAACCTCGAGAACGGCGCACTTAGAAATGCAATAGCAGAAACAATCCTTCTGCCTGCTGAATTCTCCGGCGACACAGTTCAGGTTTGGATAGCGTTCATGACGCCCGACAAGAAAACCTTTTCTACCAGCATTCATGCGGGAGAGATTGTGGTGGCGTAATTAATACGCTGTCTTTGCGAGGAGGTTACGACGAAGCAATCCAGATGAGAGATTGCTTCGTGCCTCGCAATGACAAAACGAGGGTGAGGAGCCCCGCCTTTTATCCGCCCAGTCTAACAACTAACAACTAACAACTAAAAACCAAAAAAAATGGAACTCATTCAAAAATTCTACTTCCCATGGCATTTTCCTTTAAGAAAGGAAGCAGGAGGGATCATCGTAATCATATTAATCTTTCTCTTTTACCCTTACTTCATCCGGCAAATAGATGCTACAGCGGCAGCCATCGATCCCGGGATTATCAGTGCGATAATCCTGGCTGTATGCGCAATCCTGATCTTCAAATCAGCGACCTGGTGGATCATTAAAACCATCTGGCCTGTATTTGCTCACTACTCCGATCACAGCTTTGAAAGCAACTTTAGATCGCTAACGGCAGGACAGAAGGTGGTGATTTATTTGGGATTTTATTTGGTGGTTTTGTACGGGTTTATTGAGGTATTAGGGGCTTTTATTTAGATAAAGGAACAAGGAACAAGGAGCAAGGACACGAACCAGCTTGAGAATGAAAAACCTGTTTATAGCAAAGAGCCAAGTACCAAGAATCAAGACGGTCCTTTATCCGCCCAGCCCAACAACCAACAACCAACAACTAACAACCAACCACTAACAACTAACAACCAACAACCAACAACCAAACAAAAAACATGGCACACTTACATCTCGGCATCAATGGACCCGTATCCGGCAAGGTCGGAAATCTGGTCTACTATATTTATCGCGGAAAGAACTATGTTCGCCGCGCACCAATCAAATCAAAAAAAGCGCCCACGCTGAAGCAAGAAATTCAGCGGGCCAAATTCGGTCTGGCTGTAGCCTTTGCTTCGCCTGTGGCGAAATTGGTTAACCAAAGTTACAAGCTTATCAACAGGAAAAAGGCGGGCTCCGACATGCTTATCCGCAGAATTCTTAGCGAAGCAATCATAGGTAAGTATCCGAAATTCGAAATCGACTTTTCCAAAGTCCAGCTCATAAAAGGTAGTCTTCCTCATTCTCGAGCTGTGATGGAGCAGAAGGAACATTCAAACAGAGTTTATATCAACTGGGATATGTGCGGCAGTGGCACTTCTCTGGACGACGAACTCATTGTAATGATGTATTCCAACAATACAGGGAAATGGCTTTTGTCTATAGCAAATTGTTCCCGCATGGATGAATCCTGTCTCCTGATGATGGATTCCCCGGAAGGAGGAGAAAGGTCGCAGATCTGGATCGCTTTCAGATCAGCGAATCGCAAGGCATATTCCGACAGCGAGTTTCTTGGGGAAGTAAACGTTAATAAGACGGCATCTTATGAAAACTGAACATTCAATGAATGGAGGCCTAAGGTCTTACGTCTCCATTCTTCCGGTCATATTCCCGGCAATAGTTTTGTTTGCAATGTCAACCGTTCCTTTGAATATTCGTGTGCAACCAGGAAAAATACAGATGGATCCGACTGTTGCCAGAGTAAAGGACATTTATACCTCCCAGATCGGCATCCGCGAAAAACAGCCGAACTCAGGCCCGGAAGTAGAGAAGTATTTAAAATATGTAAACCTTCCAAAAGGAAACCCTTGGTGTGCGGCTTTTGTGTGCTGGGTGTATGGGAAGGCTGGGGTGGGGAACCCTAAGTCGGGGTGGACGCCGGATTTGTTTAAGGAAAGGCGTGTAATATGGAGCCGGGAAGAACAAGGAACAAAGAGCAAAGAACAAAGATTGGTGCCGGTAGAACCGCACGGATTTATTCACAGTAACATCAATGGAACCGGCTCGCCTAGGCGCTTTGCATATCCCCCGCCGGCGGAGGCAGGGGGTGGATTTCGCAATAATTTAAATCCTGCCACCGGCGACATCTTCGGTCTCTACTTCCCCGAAAAACGCCGCATCGCCCACGTTGGCTTTATCGATCAATGGGATGGTACCTGGC
>NZ_JBASJU010000294.1:0-6615 GCF_049655485.1 Daejeonella sp. | reverse complement strand
CTCCTGAGGATATTTACAATCAGCTTAAAATTAGTAAAAAGGCATTCAAGAAAGCAATTGGGAGCCTCTATAAGGAACGCTTAGTCATCGTTTCAGACGATTCAGTAAAACTAGCTCCTGATCCGCCGAGGGAAATTGACGAAACGGCTGAGTAATTTTTTGTTATTGATAAGAAAAAGAGGTAATTTAATATTCTAAGATTTCCTTAATTCATTCCTATGAAAAAGACTCTCATCTTATTCGGATTGTTATTTACCGGACATTCCATTTTCGCGCAAAGCGACATCCCATCAGCTGAAATTCAAATTAAGACTGCGGTATTAGCAGCGCCTGTCGATAAGCGTGATAAATCAACAGTTTTAGGCTACAATGGAAACGGCAAACTCGTAGAACTAAGAAAAGGATCGAATGAAATGATTTGTATCGCAGACGATCCAAAACTTCCAGGTTTAAGCGTTGCAAGTTATCACATGGACCTTGAACCTTTTATGCAACGCGGACGGGATCTCAGGTTTTCCGGAAAAACTGCAAAGGAATCTATAGACATAAGGGATGAAGAAGTAAAAAAAGGGAAATTGCGTATGCCGAAACAACCCACTACCCTTTACGTGTATACAGCTAAACCAGAAAACTTCGATGTTCGGACGGGAGAGGTTAAAAATGGTTTCCTGAGATACGTAATTTACATCCCGTATGCAACCGCAGAATCAACCGGGCTTCCTACTAAACCTGACGTACCCGGTATGCCCTGGCTTATGGATCCAGGATCACCACGGGCACACATTATGATCACCCCGCCACAAAACTAGTCGGCTAACGTTAAAATAAAGGTCAGACTTCCTCATGGAAATCGCTCCTCGCGGAAATAAATGAAAATTTGTACCGTTAAAGATGCAACCTGTTTCCTAAACCGCTCAATCACAACTTAATTAACTGAGGATCTTTTTTTTAACAAAGAAATTTATGAAGAAATATGTTTATCACGTCCTGGTGCTTGCACTGGGTTACGGAATAGGTTTTGCGTACAATGCAAAAGGCTTATTTAATTCTCCCCAACAAAAATTAAATGAACAAGCCAGCAGTTCAGGTGAATTTTCCGAAAAAGCTTTAGTGGCCCTTATGTTGGAACTCAAAATCAAATACCCGGAAGTCGCATTATCGCAAGCCAGGCTAGAGACGGGTAATTTTACCTCCGCCATTTTTAAAGAAAATCATAATCTCTTTGGGATGAAGATGGCAGAATTAAGGCCAACATCAGCAATTGGTATACACCGGGGACATGCTTTATATACCAACTGGAAAGAATCGGTGGTTGATTATGCCCTGTTCCAGAGTTTTATAATTTCAAGATTAAAAACAGTAAGTAAAGATGCTTATCGAAAACATATCCAGAAATATTATTCAGAAACTTCTGATTACTTGGTCAGGATAGATCGTGTCGGTGTCGATAACATCAATGAAATTATCAAAATAAAGCTGTAATTAGTAGCCTGATACGTGCTAATCTTTGCGCTAAAGAATATTTTGCGGATCGGGAATATTAAAGTAGAATTTGCTCCCAACGCCTTGTGTACTTTCTACCCAAATCTTTCCGCTATGTTTTTCAACAAAATTACGGCATAAGCCAAGTCCCATTCCCGTACCCTTCTCCCCAAGTGTCCCATATGAAGTAAATCCTGTTTCATCGCTAAATAATTTACCGATATCTGAAGGAGCGATTCCTATCCCATTATCAGCCACTGTGAAAAGAATTCCATCTGCTGTTCGTGAAGCTGATACTTTCACTTTACCATCTTTATTGGAAAATTTTATAGCATTTGTTACAAGATTCCTGATTATAGAGGCTAACATGTGTCTGTCAGCCATCATCGGCATGCCTTCTTCAATCTCCTGCGTTAGCTCAACTTGCTTTGCTTCAGCGATAGGAGCTGTCTTTTTAAGAGTATGTCGGACTTCGCCGGCAAGATCATCAATTTGATATGGAATAAAATCCACCGAATGAAATTGGATCCTGGCCCATTCCAGGAGATCCTCCAGCAGTTCATGAGCGTTAAGAACTCCTTTTTGCATCATTTCCATATACTCCACTAGCTCTTCCTTGCTAGTGTTCTCCACGTCCATAAACACGATCTCCAATAAGGCCACGCATCCGGAAATAGGGTTTCTTAGGTCGTGAGCAATCACCGAAAGGAGTTTATTTTTCTGTTCATTAAGAGTATTGAGGTCATCGTTAAGCAACTTAAGGGAATCCTCCTGTAACTTTCTCTCCGTCACATCCCTCATACTTCCCTCGATGCCTATCACTTCCCCATTTCGAGTGAGAAGCTGTGCATTTACTGAACTGTATCTTTTCTCTCCTGCTTTTGTTTTCAGGCAGACTTGAAAATCAGTAACAATACGGTTGTTGTTGAGAGTTTCAAGTAATTGCTCTCTGTCTACTTTGCTATAATAAAAATCCGTCACAGCCCTCCCGAGAACTTCATCCCGTGTATAACCAAAATGCCTTTCGATTGACGGACTGACTTCTGTTACAATCCCATACTGATCAGTCTGATAAAATACGTCCTGAATATTTTCAAATATCCTGCGGTATTTTCTCTCACTCTCTAAAAGTGCTGTTTCTGCTTCCCTGATCTTTGTTATATCATGAGTTATACCCAATAGTCCTGAGATTTTCCCATTATCATACAAAGGTATCTTAGAACACAAAATGGATCTGGTTGTACCATCTTTCCAGGTTACTGTCATTTCACTGTCTATGATAGCATTGCCTGTTTCAAAAACTACTTTATCTTCAGCGAAAGCTTGGTTTGCAAAATCTAAGGGCAGAAGTTCAAAATTGTCTTTCCCCAAAAGTTCCGAAGGCTCCTTCACCCTCATAAACTCACATTCGGCCTTATTCACCAATACTTTACGTGATTGAAGATCCTTAACAAAAATACTTGTAGGAATATTGTCAATAAGAGTGCGCAAAAGCTCACGTTCTTCCCTTAGTGCACTTTCAACATTCTTCTGTTTCTCTTCTGCTTTTTTCCGTTCGGTAATATCTACCATAGAAACACTGGTACGTTGCACCCCGTTGGAATCCCTGAACGAAACTGAAGAAATTTCATGAGGAAATCGTTCTCCGTTTTTTCGAATCCCTGTTAACTCGGCCTTGGCAAATCCATTCTTTTCACGTTCCTTAATATATGATGCAAATTTTGGATCCGCCGTGTCCATTATCCCGGATCTCCCAAGTGTCCGCATTTCATCAATAGTATAGCCAAACATATCCAATGCGGCTTGGTTGGCCTCAAGTATATAGCCGTCCGGTTGGATAAGAAACTGGGCTGTCAAGGAATTTTCGAGAATGGATTTATACTTCTCTTCGCTGTCCTTTAGTTGTATACTTCGGATTTTTAGTTCCTGTATATCCTGAATTGTCCCGGATATCCTTATGCATTGATCGTCTTTACAATGTGGGTTACCACGTACCCTTATCCATAAAGGACGCCCTTTACTTGTCACAGAATCCAGATCAATATCAAAAGCGTTGCGATTCTTTAAGGCATCGCTAACAGCCGATTCGAATACGTTCTTATCGGAATCGTTCCTGAAAAAAGTAGTGATAGAATCGAAATCAGGTACAAAATGATCGGGAATGTCAAATATTTGCTTGACCATCGACGACCAATACACCTTTTTTGTCAGAATATCATACTCCCAGGAACCAATTTTGGCTGCTTCATTTGTTTCATTTAACAGGTCGAGATTTCGCTTTAACTCAATTTCCTCTACCACCCTGCTGGTAATATCTTCCGTGTACATGATCATCCCCGAAATCTGCCCATTGTCGTTTTTCCAGGGGCGGATGTCCCAGCTCAGCCATTGTATATCGCCGTTAAGTCTGACAAACTTATCTCGCGAATTTTTCTGAATTTTCCCTTTAAGGCACTCTGCATGGATTTCTTTCCATTCAGACCCAATCTCCGGGAACAGGTCATAATGTGATTTCCCTAAAATTTCTTGCCCCTGCAATCCGTAGTCATCAATCCATTGCCTTGATGCAGCCAGGTATTTCATGTCCATATCCACCACAGCGACAGCAGTGGGCATAGGCGAAATGATGTTAATTAGCTGATTAGTGGATGACATAAAAAAGGGCTAGGTTCTTAAAAATAATTAAAGCGGAAAGGCATTTTCAAAACTGTCGGTTAGCTAATCGATAAAATGATATAGGAAAATAACATTTCCTGTAAATGCTGGTTTTTTTTGATCTTTTATTTCAAGGTTTACGCCAATCGTAGCTTTGGTTATGCCCCGAAGATTTGCAATCGCTGTAACTTTAACTTTAAGCCTCACTTCACTATTCACAAGCACTGCCTGTCCGAATCTAAGATCTTCAATCCCATAGTTGATTTCCATTTTAAGGTTCTGAATATCAACTATCTTCTTCCATAAACAAGGGATCAGGGATAGCGTTAGATATCCATGGGCTATAGTCGCTTTAAAGGGTCCATCATTTTCCGCTTTCGCAACATCAGTATGTATCCATTGGTGATCAAGTGTAGCGTCGGCAAACTGATTTATTTGCTGCTGATCAATTTTATGATAGGGCGAGGTTCCGAGATCTTTTCCAAGATAAGCCTCAAATTGGTCGTAGTTCTTTATGACGATCATTCTTCAATAAAATAGTGTATAACACCTTTTTGGATAATGTAAAGTTACTAAATAAGGTTATAAATTCGATGGAAAGATTATCTCATTAGTTCACATTGAAATGATGCTGCAAATATCAAAATCGAACCCTTATACCAATTAAAACTAATTATTTAAGTTTGTGAGGATGAGTGAAAAAAAACGGTTTGAAAAAAAACCCAGAAACTCCATTTCTTCTGATAATTTAACCTTTAAACAACGCTTGTCGGCCCTATCAAATTTGCCTGCATTTTTGAAACTGGTATGGCAAACAAGCCCCGGACTCACACTGGGAAGTTCAGCGTTACGGCTAATCAAATCCGCCCTCCCTTTGGCGATGCTATATATTGGAAAGCTGATAATAGATGAAGTTGTTAGCATTAGTCAGGGCCCACCCGGAGCTGCTTCTAATTATCTGTGGATGCTGATTGCCATTGAGTTTGCGCTGGCTATCGCAACCGATGTGCTTAACAGGGCTATTATTTTGACGGACAGTCTATTGGGCGACTTATTCTCCAATTCTACTTCCATAAAAATTATTGAGCACGCTGCGAAGCTTGACCTCGATCAATTTGAAGATTCCGTGTTTTACGATAAGATGGAGCGTGCAAGGCAACAAACCATGGGCAGGACCATGCTCCTGTCGCAAGTGATGGGGCAGATTCAGGATATGATTACTATGCTTTTTCTTGCGGGCGGCCTGATAGCGTTCAATCCCTGGCTCATTCTTCTTTTGTTCGTAGCCATCATCCCCTCATTCCTTGGGGAGTCTCACTTTAACGATAAAAGTTATGCACTCACACGTGGGCAGACACCCGAGCGAAGGGAACTGGATTACATTCGATTTCTTGGCGCAAGTGACGAAACTGCAAAAGAAGTAAAGATATTCAACCTCTCAGGGTTCATCACCGACCGTTTCAAAACCTTATCCGGGAAGTTCTACAGTGATAACAAAAAACTTGTTATCGGACGCGCAGGCTGGGGTGCTTTCTTTTCGATACTGGGCAGTGCCGGATATTATCTCGCCTATATCATCATTATTTTAAGAACGATAGAAGGGAAAGTTAGCATAGGTGAATTAACGTTTCTAGCAGGATCATTCAGGCAAATGCGTTCGCTCTTAGAAGGAATACTTACCAGATTTACCAGCATATCTCAGGGTGCTATCTACCTGAACGACTTTTTCGAATTTTTCGAAATTCAACCTCGCATTGTACCCACTAAAGGTGCACTTCCGTTCCCCGTCCCAATGAAAATTGGGTTTACCTTTGAAAACGTAGGATTTCGGTATGTAAATTCGGATAAATGGGCAAACCGTCATATAAGCTTTACCTTAAATTCAGGAGAGAAACTCGCACTGGTAGGCGAAAACGGTGCGGGTAAATCGACGCTGGTAAAACTCCTGGCCCGTTTATATGATCCTACAGAAGGCAGAATTCTTCTCGATGGAATCGACCTTAAAAAATATGACCTTTTTGATTTAAGAAAAAACATGGGCATCATATTTCAGGACTTTCTGAAATATCAGATGACCTTTGCGACAAATATCGCTGCAGGGAACATCAAACAAAAAGATAATCGTGACTTAATTATAATAGCAGCAAAAAAGAGTCTTGCCGATTTACTTGCAATGCGACTACCTGACCGTTATGACCAGATGCTGGGAAAACGGTTTGCTGAAGGAGTTGAACTGTCTGGGGGTGAATGGCAGAAAGTAGCTCTGGCCAGGGCTTACATGAAGGACACCCAACTGATGATTTTGGATGAGCCTACTGCAGCTTTAGATGCACGTGCTGAATACGAAGTTTTCGAACGCTTTTCCGAGCTTACTACAGGGAAATCGGCGGTATTAATATCACATCGTTTCTCAACGGTACGTATGGCCGACCGTATACTCGTGCTTGATCAAGGCAAACTTATTGAATTGGGCAGCCA
>NZ_JBASJU010000293.1:0-3592 GCF_049655485.1 Daejeonella sp. | reverse complement strand
ACAGTAATCTGAATTTAAAAGGTCAGGCCCGCAATGGTGATATCACTACTGCAGCTCAGATGAATGATCCGAATCTGGAATTTGATGCTGATGTCGTAGCGAATCTTTCAGGCAAGTATCCGGCCGTAAAACTCTCCTTAGAACTTGACAGCGCTAATCTCAAACCACTAAATTTACTTACAGACGATGTGCGTATTCACGGATTATTGGAAGCTGATCTCTCAACAGCAGATCCGGACTATCTGAACGGAACAATTACTGTCGCGAATGCTATTATTTCAAATGGAGGGGAGAGATACCAAATAGATTCAATGTCGGTTGTTTCTACTGCAAGTGCTGATAGCAGTACCCTGGCGGTCCGGTCTGAAGTGTTAAGTGCAAATGTCTCTGGCCAGTATAAACTGACCCAGGTTGGCTATGCCCTTCAGGATGTTATTGGAAAATATTTTTCCATTGGTAATCCTGTTAAACCAGCAGCATATACCCCGCAATCGATGGTGTTCAACGCTAAGCTGGTAAATGGACCATTGATTACTCAATTTGTACCAGAATTAAAGGATCTATCCACCGTTAGTATTGATGGACGATTTAACAGTGCATCCGGCGAGCTTGTGGTTAATGCTTTGGCACCGATGATATTGTACGGTACAAACGATATTAATAACCTCACATTAGGCATCAATACAGGAGATGAAGCTTTGAATTATGGGATTACTATTGGCAGTGTCAGCACCCCTCAGCTCCGTTTGATGAACACCAGCCTTACTGGTAAAGCTCAGAATAATGTTCTCAGTACCGACCTTCAAGTAAAAGACAGCCAGGAACGTACTCATTATCGAATTGCAGGTGAACTTCGTTCCGACAATCCAAATTTGGTATTTAATCTGAACCCGGATGGATTAATGCTTAATTATGAATCATGGACAGTTTCGCCGGGTAATCAGATTCGTTTTGGTAGTGCCGGTGTCGGGGCTACCGATTTTGTCCTGTCCAACAATAATCAGCGGCTTAGTGTGAACAGTACGCCGCCGGGTTTAAACAATCCGCTTAAAATAGACTTTAGCAACTTCCAGATCAAGACTCTTACGGAAATGGTTAAGAAAGACTCCTTATTGGTAGGTGGTGCGATTAACGGAACCGCCCTGATACGTAATTTTCAAACTACCCCGGTTTTTACGGCTGATATGAATATTGATAACTTCAATTTCAGGGGTGATACCCTTGGAGCGGTAGCCATTAAAGTTAATAATGAACGCACTGATATATACAACGCAAACGTTAGCATCACTGGCGAGGGTAATCAACTGGACCTTATAGGGGATTATAATACAGCTAGCAGTAGTTTCGATATGGACTTGAATATCGGAAATCTTAATCTGAAGAGCAGACAGGGTTTCACTTTCGGTGCAATAGATAGTGCCAGTGGAAGTGTTAATGGACGGTTGGCAATTAAAGGCACTGCTGGAAATCCTCGAATAACAGGCGGGGTGAACTTTAATAAGGCAGCCTTTAATATTACCATGCTGAACTCTTATTATAAGATTCAGGACAACGAAGTAACTTTTAATGATGAAGGAATAAGACTTAATAGTTTTACACTAATCGATTCTGCTCAAAATACAGCGGTAGTTTCTGGCAACATTTATACCAGCACATTTACCGATTACCGTTTCGATCTGAAGGTAAACGCGGATAACTTCCAGGTGATTAATTCTACGAAAGAGGATAATGAACTTTATTACGGTAAGATGTTTATCGACAGTGATTTATCTATAGGAGGATCAATGAATGCACCTTCCGTCGACGGAACGCTTAGAGTAAATGATAAGACCAATTTCACACTAGTCCTTCCTCAATCCGATCCCGCTATTGAAGAACGGCAGGGAATTGTAGAATTCATAGATATGGATAATCCCGAACTGGCAACAATCTTAAGTTCGGAAATTGATTCTCTCAATCAATCATCGCTTCTTGGTATGGATGTTTCTGTAAATCTTGAAGTTGATAAAGCTGCTGAATTTAACATTGTGATTGATGAAGCAAATGGTGATTTCCTTCGCTTAAGGGGCGATGCTGATTTAAACGCCGGGATCGATCCGAGTGGAAAGATAACTTTAACCGGGGTGTATAACCTGGAAGAAGGTGAATATGAGTTATCATTCAATTTTATCAAACGAAGGTTTGAAATTGAGAAAGGAAGTACCATAACCTGGACGGGGGATGTAATGACTGCAGACATCGACGTTTCTGCAATATATATAGCCAATACCGCGCCGCTTGATTTAGTTGAAAATGGCTTGGGAGATGCTCCGCAAGCCCAAAGAAACACCTACAAGCAGAAATTACCTTTCGAGGTTAATCTTACTATGAAAGGAGAATTGCTTAAACCAATCATCACTTTTGACATCGTGTTACCCGAACGGAATTATAATGTCTCCACAGAAGTAACTTCAACAGTTAACACGCGCCTGGACCAACTGCGGACAGAGCCATCGGAACTTAATAAACAGGTATTCGCTTTACTTTTATTAAACCGCTTTGTAGGAGAGAATCCTTTTTCAAGTTCAGCAGGTGGAGGCGGAGCAGAAACTCTGGCAAGACAAAGTGTTAGTAAGATCCTTTCTCAACAGCTAAATAATCTTGCCGGCGATTTAATAGCGGGAGTTGAGCTGAATTTTGATCTTGAAGCAACTGATGACTATACAACCGGACAGCGGGCTAACCGTACCGATCTAAATGTCGGCTTGTCAAAGCGCCTGCTGAACGACCGTCTTAGGGTGAATATTGGAAGTAATTTTGAACTTGAAGGCCCGCAGCAGCCTGGAGCACGCACAAGTAATTTTGCCGGCGATATATCTGTGGAATACCAGTTATCAAGAGATGGTAGATATCTTTTACGGGCTTATCAAAAAAATGAGTACCAGATAGCCATACAGGGACAGGTAATTGAAACGGGGGTAGGTTTTGTAATAACTATGGACTACAATAAATTCAAAGAGATTTTCCGCGCACGAACGGACGATACCAAAAGACGGCGCCGTGAAGAACGTGCAGATAAAAAAGTAGCTAAAGGAAATGATTAGAAGTTTAGCATATCGCACTGTTGTAGGAACTATACTGATCTTATCGGCTTGCAGTACGACAAAATATGTACCTGAAAACGATAAGCTATATCTTGGTGCTGACGTAAAGATAGACGACAAGGAAATTAATAAATCTACTAAAAAGGTACTCGAAGCGGATCTCGAAGCTTTAACCCGGCCGAGGCCAAATACATCCATACTTGGTATTCGTTTCAAGCTGATGATGTATAACATGCGAAATGAAAAAAACAAGGGATTGGGAAGCTGGCTTAGCAGGAAATTTGGTGAACCGCCGGTTTTATTTAGTACGGTAAAGATTGATTTCAACCGGGATCTTATAGCTAACCGACTTGAAAACCGTGGATATTTCCGAGCCACTGACACGGTAGATACTGCCTTTAAGGGCGATAAAAAAGTAAAGCTCATTTATCATGCGACGGCAGGGCCGCAGTATATGATTAACAGCGTGAAATTTACGACTGATAGTTCCGAATTGGGAAGTGCTGTGT
>NZ_JBASJU010000292.1:0-2496 GCF_049655485.1 Daejeonella sp. | reverse complement strand
TCTATTTCCAGCCCAATACCAATACATACGCTCCAACTCACTATTTAAAGATGCTGTACGACGAAGCATTAAGTATTAATACGGATAGAATTGTGGGGCTTTCTGTAGGTACCAGGCCAGACTGTATAGATTTCGAGAAACTAGCCCTACTCGAAAGTTATACTGATCGGTTTGATGTAGACCTGGAAATGGGTATGGAATCAATATATGATGACACCCTTTCCAAAATTAACCGCGGCTGTACTCACCAGGAACTGTTAAATGCACTCGACCTGGCCCGCGGTTCTAAAGTGGATATCTGTGTTCATACCATTTTTGGTTTCCCCTGGGAAACACATGAAATGATGCTCAAATATGCGGAGGAGATCAATCGGTTCCCTCAGATTAAGTTTGTAAAACTCCACCACCTTCATATCGTTAAAGGTTCAATAATGGGTAGCCGCTTTGCAAAGGAGCCGTTTAAAACCTTCACCATCGACGAATACACTGATTTTATTGCGGAATTCATTCCTCTTCTTCGTCCCGACATCGTCTTGCAAAGATTATTTGGACTTGCAGACTTCGATCTTTTAATTGCTCCTAACTGGGGGATGAAAAAATCACAGATCCAAAGCTATATTGACAAACGCCTAGAAACAATGGGTGTTATTCAGGGAAAGAATTATATTCCGAATACGGTTTTGGCCATTTAGCCTGTTTGCTAAATTAATTTACATGCTGCTTTCTTATGCAGACTGCGGAATCTTGTTTCTATTTATCTTTTGATATCCGCTTATCATTCTTCACAAATCGATATTTTTTTATGTGCTCTTTAGCATATTGAAATCTTTTTTAATATGAATTTTCGAAGTTTTTAGCTGAAAATGACAATATTTTTTGCTTTGGATACGTATTTTCAAAGGTAATCCGTCTAATACTCGGTATATGTCGATTAAAATCTATTATTATGGTGTTTTTTGGTGACGTTTTTGAATCAGATCAGTTTTTTACTTAAAATGTTCAATTTTTATTCATAAAAATTATAATTAATCAATTTATTTCATAGTTTTGGTAATAATAATGCGTAGTTATTTATTTTTAACACTTAACATATATTAAAATGAGTAAAATTCAGTTAAGACAGGTTGCTCCTTTTGTAGTTTTATCTGCAGTTGCCATTGCTTCGCTTTTTGCGACGTCCTTGCCTAATTATGATGATGGAGGTAAATATAATGGAGCAGATATAGCCTGGGTATTGGTAGCCACTGCGCTCGTTTTTTTGATGACCCCGGGTTTAGCCTTTTTTTATGGGGGAATGGTGCATCGCAAAAACGTCATCTCTACAATGATTAAAAGTGTGGTTGCGGCGGGAGTTGTTAGTATTTTGTGGGTTACAGTTGTGTTTAGTTTGGCCTTTGGAGAAACTCAGGGTGGATTTATAGGCAATCCTGCGACTTTCCTATTTTTTAAAGGTGTAAATTCTGGTGCTCCATGGAGTTTAGCTCCTACTATCCCTTTAACATTGTTTGCTTTATTTCAGCTCATGTTTGCAATCATAACTCCGGGACTGGTCGTGGGGGCTGTTGCTGAACGAATTCGTTTCACTTCATATATACTATTTATCTGTCTTTTCAGCTTATTCGTTTACGCACCCTTGGCCCACTGGACCTGGCATCCTGAAGGATTTCTTTTCAAAATGGGAGTTTTTGATTTTGCAGGAGGTACAGTTGTCCATATTTCTGCTGGAATGGCAGCACTGGCCGGCGCATTGGTTTTGAAACGTAGACGCGTGCATATGGAAAATCAGGAAATCCCTCCTGCGAATATTCCATATGTATTAATTGGTACAGGTCTTTTATGGTTTGGCTGGTTTGGGTTTAATGCAGGTTCTGCTCTCGGTGCTAATGCCTTAGCTGTCTCTGCTTTCGCAACAACCAATATAGCTGCTGCTGCTGCAGGATTATCCTGGATGTTTTTCGATGTTCTAAGAGGCAAAAAGCCTTCCGTGCTAGGATTCTGTATAGGAGCTGTCGTTGGATTGGTAGCAATTACTCCGGGTGCAGGTTTGGTGGCAATTCCTCAAAGTATTTTCATCGGAGTTGTAAGTGCAATTATTTCAAACCTGGCAGTGTATTGGAAATCTAAAACTAGTTTGGATGACACCTTAGATGTATTTCCATGCCATGGTGTTGGTGGAATAGTTGGTATGCTGCTAACTGGTTTGTTGGCGACCAAAACAGTCAATGCCGCTGGTGCTGATGGGTGGTTTTATGGAGATGCTGCTTTCTTTTTCACCCAGCTAAAAGGAGTGGCCATTGTGGTTGCATTTAGTTTTACGGTCTCGTTTGCAATTTTCAAGTTCATTAACTTTATACAACCGATCCGGGTAAGTACTGAAGAGGAAGAAGAAGGTCTTGACGCAAGTCAGCATAATGAGAAGTATAGCCAGGGAACTCTAATCGTAAGTGACAATGGTTCAGTTTATGAAACAGATGCAGAGAGGGTTAAACAGATAAT
>NZ_JBASJU010000291.1:0-1638 GCF_049655485.1 Daejeonella sp. | reverse complement strand
GATCAGCTTTGCCTGGTCACTGCTGTGAAGCGACTCAAGGGATTGATTGAAGGTATTAAAAAGTTCGATCTTGTATATTTTTATTCCCTCTTCAAGATTCTCGCTCAGCAAAAAAATCTTTATTGGCTGAGATATGATGAAACTTATCAGGCACACAAATCCCAAACGGCTTAGGTTGGATAAATTGAATATCGGTTGGAACTGTGATTTTGGTAAGACCTCTTTCGAAAATGTTTGAATCAGAAGGACATAGATGGTAAAGAACATTAACGAAAAAAACAAAGCAAGGAAAAGCTCTGCATACCACATGTGAAACATCAGCTCGAACGCATAGAAAACGGAGAAAAAGCTCAATAGAAGAATCAGGATAACAAGTAAGCCTGCTATGTAAAACTTGTGAATATTTTCTTCACCAGCCTCCTTAATGATCGTGTAGTCTATACCGATCAAGCTGACAATAGTTCTCTTACTAAAGAATTTGATATTTTTTGGCCGCGGCATTATGCTTCCTTGACGTACTCGTTTGGATTACTTCTTATGTTTTCAAGTTTTTCCTCTTTCCAGGCTTCAATTGCGGTGTTGCTTAATTCACTTTGAGCCTCCAGCAGTTTAATTTTCTCTTTCAGCATAACCAGTACCTGATGGTTTACAATCAGATCACGTTCATGCCCTTCGCCGTCGGTATAGTAGTTGTATTTTATTTCGATGCCTTTATCAGCTTTAATTAGTTCCTTGATATTTTCTTCCATATAGTCGTACGGACTTTTTATCAGCATTAGTTTGAAGAAAATCGGCGTAAGTTCTATGGTCATAAATAGGAGCGTGATAAAGGCCGAAATCCACCATCCCGCAATTTCATGGGCTAATTTGATGCGTTCTAATAATCCGTCAAGGCCGGAAGCTACTTTTTCCCCGTCTGCAAGGTCTTTCTCCCGACGCTTTTCAATTTCATCTTTCTCTTTTTTAATCCGCTGAAATTCCGGGTCGTTTTTTAGTGCAATGATTGACTCGCCAATACCGTCCAGTTGAGCCTTCATTGCGATGGCCCTGGGTCCGACGGTTATAATCCGCGCTTCTTGAATATAGTTTGTCTCGACCTCGGCATACCTTTGATTTAAAGTATTCAGTTCGGCTTCAATCTTTGCAATTTCCTTATCCTTATTGGCCAGTTCCTTATTATACAATGAGTCAGTTTTTAGCTTATACTGTTGCTTTTGTTCGATCTGTCTGGCATGCAGGGCGACGTCAATTTCTGTTTTGAACATTCTTATTTCAACGGGCTTAGAAATAGTTAGAGCAATGATAGCACCCATGATCAATCGAGGTAAAGCACCGAGCAACTCCTTTCGGGTAATATTTTCAGTTCCGTCCCCTTTACCGGTGCTTGTCACGATAAAGCGGTCGATATTAAATATTATCGCTCCCCAAAACAGCCCGAAAATGCAGGAAATGATAGCGGTAGGTATGTCTGTCGGATCATAACTGCCACCAATCTCAGGAACGGCTTTGAAGGAATCAAGAGCGTTGCCCTTGGGCTCAAAAATGGTGTAGAATGCGTAACCACCAGCAATTGCAGCCATTACACCAGTTGCTATAATGATACCTCCGGAACTTGAAAGCCTGGAAATAAAGATTTCA
>NZ_JBASJU010000290.1:0-2600 GCF_049655485.1 Daejeonella sp. | reverse complement strand
CTCCATTCATTAATATCTAGCCTGATTAATTCCTTTAAATTCTTATCCGAACGCTCTGGTACAATATCCTGGAAAGCATCAGAAGTGGACACGTGAATGTCAGGCATAGCAAGAACAATGAAGTATTGGCTTAGGTCCAATTCAATTTCTTCGAAATGATCTCCTTTTTCAAAAGCAAATACCGGCCTATTGCGGATAAAAAAAGCGCAATCAGCCCCCAAGAGGGAAGCATATTTCTCCATTTGACCTTCGGATAATTTCAGATTGAACTTCTCATCCATCAGCTTCAGGAAGAACGATGCATCTGAAGATCCGCCGCCTAAGCCGGCACCAATAGGGATGTTTTTATGGAGATGAATATGAACTGGCGGGAGTTTAAAATCTTGTGATAATAGTCTGTAAGCTTTTATGCAAATATTACCATCCATTTTCCCCGGTATATTAAGCCCGCTGGAAGTAAATGTTAGCTCCCTGGCTTCGATTATTTCGAGCACATCTTTGATCATTACCGGATAAAAAACAGTCTCGAGGTTATGATAACCATCCGCTCTCTTAGCGACAATGTTTAATCCGACATTGATTTTTGCGTTGGGAAACACTAACATATTGTTGACATACGAATATAGTTTTGAACAATAATAGGATGCCAAAAATACATTTATTTTATTTGCACTAAGGAGTTGTACGTTGTACGTTTTACGTTATACGTTTGAGTTTTAAGTTTTAGGTGATAAGTTATAAGTATGAACGCCTATGCCGACCACCCAGTCTAACAACTAATAACTAACAACTTAATACTAGTATGAAACAATATCTCGACTTAATGCAGCACGTGCTCGATAAGGGCACCCAAAAGCACGACCGCACGGGCACTGGCACGATCAGTGTTTTTGGGTACCAGATGCGATTTGACCTGCAGCAAGGTTTTCCCTTGGTTACCACGAAAAAAGTTCATTTAAGATCGATAATCCACGAGTTAATCTGGTTTTTAAAAGGTGAAACAAATATTAAATACCTTAAGGAAAATGGTGTAAGTATCTGGGATGAGTGGGCTGATGAGAATGGAGAATTAGGGCCGGTTTACGGCTCTCAGTGGAGATCCTGGCCAACACCGGATGGCGGCCACATTGATCAAATCAGCGGAATCATCAAACAGATAAAAACCAACCCTGATTCAAGAAGGATAATTGTATCAGCCTGGAACGTAGCAGAAATTGAGAATATGGCTCTTCCTCCATGCCATAGCTTTTTTCAATTTTATGTCGCAGACGGAAAATTAAGTTGTCAGTTATATCAGCGCAGCGCTGATATATTCCTTGGTGTGCCATTTAACATTGCATCCTATGCTCTGCTTACTATGATGGTAGCGCAAGTGTGTAATCTTCAGCCCGGCGATTTCATTCACACGCTTGGCGACGCACATCTGTATAATAACCACTTAGATCAAACAAGGTTGCAGTTACGCCGCGATGCTCGTCCTCTCCCCCAAATGAAGTTAAATCCAGAAGTAAAAAGTATTTTTGATTTTAAATTCGACGACTTTAGTTTGGAGAATTATGATCCACACCCTCACATTAAAGGAGCCGTTGCAATATGACATTTAGTCTCATAGTAGCCGTCGATGAAAACAACGGCATTGGAAAGGATAATAAGTTACCCTGGCACTTACCCGCAGACCTGAAACATTTCAAAAACCTGACCACTGGCCATCCCATTATTATGGGTCGGAAAACATTTGAATCCATAGGAAAAGCGCTACCTAACCGTTTGAATATTGTGGTGAGCCGTCAAAGCAGCTATACTGCAGAAGGTGCTACTGTTGTTTCATCTCTAGAGGAAGCAATGGGACTTTGCGACGAATCAGAGGAAGCTTTTATAATAGGTGGCGCTCAAATCTTTGAACATTCCTTCTCCTATGCCGATATCTTGTATCTTACAGTCATACACCATCAATTTGATGCGGACACTTTTTTCCCAAAAGTTGATAAAGAAACCTGGAAAGAGGTAGAAAGCACTACCCATGCCCCGGATGAAAAGAATCTATATTCCTACACTTTTATTAAATATAAAAGGGCCTGAAATAATCGGCATATTTCTGCTTAAAGAATTTTTAAAAACAAAAATTTAATTAGCTTTGCCGTCTTAACCAAAACAGCCTAAATTCAATATTGTTTACAATTTAAAATAAAAATGCAAGGTAAAGGACTAATTAAATTCGCCGCAATAGCATTGACGCTTGCGTGTTTGTATTCACTCTCATTCACGTGGATCGCGAATAAAGTTGAAAAGGATGCGCGTGAATTTGCAAACGGTAACCAAGCTAAGGAAAAGGTTTACCTCGATTCTGTAGCTTCATTGCCTGTTTTCAGTAGCCTGGATTACATTACGTATCAGTATGCCAAAGAGCGAGAGATTCCATTGGGATTGGACCTTAAGGGCGGTATGAACGTGACCATGGAGATCGCTTTAAGCGACATGGTGCGTAATCTGGCTAATAATAACACGGATGCAAATTTCAACGCAGCTATAAGGAATGCAGAAGCAGCGGTTGCGAGCGGCGAAAATGATTTCATTGCTGCCTTCGGTAAGGAATTTGAAAA
>NZ_JBASJU010000289.1:0-3375 GCF_049655485.1 Daejeonella sp. | reverse complement strand
AGAATATAAAGCCGTTCGCAAGTAATGCTTCTCCCCGATATCCCGATGCTTTGACCGATCTCATAATTTCAATGTCCTCTACAACCTTATCTCTTACCTGCTCATGCCATTGGTTCTCTTTATAATTCTCCGCATTGAAAAGCATGAACTGCCCGCTGGCAGCTGAAAAGGCCGGGCTTTTAGATAAACGTACTAATCTCAAAGGCAGCAGGTTTAAAAGCACGAAATGCATCAACGGCACGATCATCTGTTCTCCCCAGGTGATCATGACCTGATTCGTAAATAAGCTTAAGAGATCGAGCCGGTAAAACTTCATCCGGTGAACGGTATTGTTCAACAATCCATCGGCAACGGTTTCATCCGCATCAAGGAACATTAAGAATTTCCCTTTAGCTTCTTCTGCCAATTGATGACAAGCGTAATTCTTTCCCAGCCACTCTTTAGGAAGTGGTTTACCTGATACAACCCGGAAGCGATTATCGGAATCGGCAAACTCTTTGCAGACCCGGAATGTCGCGTCGGAAGAATGATCGTCAAGGACTACAACTTCATAATTGCGATAATTTTGGTCACGGATGGATTGAAGCAAGTTTAAGATATTCTTTTCCTCATCTCTGGCAGGAATGAGAATAGAGATTAAATCATCATAATCGCGCGGAGAATTGGTAAGCTTTGGATTGGAAATAAAATTGAACAGCGTTACAGTAAACCGAAGTATGAGGAAAAGAAAAATAAAATAGATCAGTATCATAGTTATACCTCGTTCGCGCTCTGAGTCTGGCGCGATGCTTCAAAATGTTTGTTGTAAGCGCTTTTAATTAGCTGAAGGCTCGTGAATTCGGATCCTTCCCAATTTTGCAGATAACAATTTACAGTCGCTTTGCGATGTTCGAAATAATCAACGAAAGTTGCAGCGAAAATATATTGAAATTTCCGTTTTGAACTGTTTATCATGTTCATTAAGCCCTTTTCAAATTTTATATCTTGAGTATGATTTGAATAAAGCTTGCCTTGCGGAAATATCAGCACTAAATTTTCAGCGTCATTTAATAAACGGCCTGCGTATTCAAGTGTTTCGATTATGCTCCGTGAATTTTTCTTTACAGAGAAACCTCCAAGATATTTCAGGAACCAAACCTTCTTATAATTCTCCTCGGTAATCATCACATGGAATTTCTTTTTGAAATAGAGTTTATTAATTTGAAAGATCACGAAGCCATCCCACCAGGAGAAATGATTGGCTAGAAGCAGTATAGCCTTGTCTTTCTGGAACCCTACCTCATTAAATTCCATTTTTCTGAAATCAGAATTTATTATGCGGCTGATATACCAGGAGAAGAAGGAGTGGATGAGTTTGTTTTGGCGGGGTTCAAGCATTTATTTTTGGTAGTTTTTTTATTACTTCTGTTAGTCCCGACCACGACATCAATAGAGGATGTCTTTGCGAGTGCAACGAAGCAATCTCTGCTTTTTCAATTGTTGGTTAAATAGATTGCTTCGTCGTACCTCCTCGCAAGGACATCTTCTAAAATACTAAGATAGAATTTCCGCGGAATACCCCGTGGCCCTGCTCTCTTTATCTAATCAAACCATCAACAATCTTAGCAGAAAGCAATGCCAATGGAATCCCTCCCCCCGGGTGCACGCTCCCTCCCGCAAAATACAAGCCTTCTATCTTTGAAGAGAAGTTGGCATGTCTTAAAAATGCCGCAAACTGATTATTCGAGCTGCTGCCATATAAAGATCCCTGGTAGGAAAAACTTTGTGAATCTATTTTGCGCGGATCCAGGATTTGTTCCGATAATATCAGGCTAGCGATGTCTGTCTTTAGAATACGGGATAATTTAGATAGAATATTACTTCGGGCAGCCTGGATCAATTCATCCCAGTCTTGTCCCGAATTTGATGGAACGTTGATCATGGTAAACCAGTTCTCACATCCTGCCGGAGCATCATTCTCTTCCCTCTTTGAACTGATGTTGAGATAAATCGTCGGATCATTAGAGATGTTCTTATCCTGCCAGATATGATGAAATTCTTTTTCGTAATCTTCTGTGAAGAATATATTATGCAGATCCAGTTCTTCAAATGTCTTATTTACGCCCCAGTAAAATATCAGCGCGGAACTGCTTCTTTCCTGCTGGAGAATTCTTTCCGGAGCTTTAATATCCTTAAGTAACTTTCTGTAAGTATACCAGATATCCATGTTCGACACCACCATGTCAGCTTCATGTGTAACCTCCCCGACTTTCACTCCGCTTATCTTCTTGCTGCTTAATCCAATTTCATCCACATAGGTATTGAAATGAAATTTTACCCCGCAATCTATCGCCAGATTGGTCAATGATTTTACAATTGAATACATCCCGCCCTCCGGGAAATAAGCACCGAAATACTGCTCGAAGTGGGGGATCACATTTAAGGTTGCTGGAGCTTGATAAGGATTAGAACCATTGTAAGTTGCATAGCGGTTAAACAAACGAATAGTTTTCGAATCTTTAAACCTTGCAGAATTTGAATCATTCATCGTTCTGAAGGCATCAATCTGAGAGAACTGCAGCAGCGATTTTACCGTGGTCCAGTTAAAGTATTTTTTCCATTGATGAAGTGACCTCTGCAGGAAAACCGGATCAGTGATTTGATAGATTTTCTCACTTTGATCCAGGAACTTTATGACGGATTCAGCTGAATCAGAGGTGGCATCTTCAACTTCAGATGCAAAGCGCTCCCTATCGGAATAAGCATTTAAACGTGTGCCGTCTTCAAAAAAGTATTTGCAAATCGTATCAAGGCGCTCATACCGGAAATAGTCGCAGGGATTTTTACCCGCCAGCGTAAAAAGCTCATCGACGTATTGAGGCATCGTAAACAAACTGGGGCCTGCATCGAAACGAAATTCTCCTGACCGGATTTCGGATAGCTTGCCGCCTGGCGAAGATGCCGTTTCAAACACCTCTACCGAATATCCTTTTATAGCCAGTCTGATGGATGTAGCGATACCGGCTAAACCGGCCCCGATCACTATTACTTTCTTTAAATTCCCGGTCATATGGTTTGGGAGAAATCGTTTGTCCTTTATTTAAGTACGTTCAGCACATCGAATAACTTTTGTCGCGCAGTTGAACTGCTTCCGCTATAATTATTCATCATAATTGAAAATACCAAAGGAGCGCCACCGGAACTGGTTTGATACCCTGTGTAGGCAATGACATCGCTGATGCTGCCGCTTTTCATCCTCATATTATTATACACAGGAAGGCTTTCATAAAAGCTGCTGAACCAAGGCTCCCTCTTTACAGATTGTAAAATCTGTGCCATCGCCATGGTCGTAATCCGGTTTGCGGGCGATAAACCACTCCCATCATAAATGTTCAT
>NZ_JBASJU010000288.1:0-2942 GCF_049655485.1 Daejeonella sp. | reverse complement strand
GTGCTGCTATAGCCCGTAACACTTGTAAATTTTTAATCATAATCAGCTAGCCAGCATACCATTTATTTCATCCACCTTTCATACCACACCTGAAACATGATCAGGTTCCAAAGTTTGAAAACATTCTCCCTTTTATTTTTAAGGTAGCGGCTAACGATTTTATTCACGGCAACAACATTAAAGATGCCTTGCTTTCTTACATATGTTTCATTTAAAAACTGTCTGACATATCCGCTTATTTCGGAGTCGAACCAGTTTACGATTGGAATTCCAAAGCCCATTTTAGGCCGTGCCATCATCTCCTTCGGTAAATATTTATGACAAATCTCCTTTAAAATATACTTCTTTTCACCATTGCGAATTTTGAGGTCAGACGGCAACCTCGCCGACCATTCCAACAAACGATGATCTAAAAGCGGCTCTCGCCCCTCTAAACTTACACTCATTGTTGCACGGTCAACTTTAGTCAAAATATCGTCTACCATATAGGTCTGGTAATCTGAGTACAGTAAATTACTAAGATCATCCTCATATTGTTCATCAATAAATGGCATGTTTCCAAAGAATTCTATCGAATGTCCGCTGCCGTTCACAAGACTATCTATTTCAGTATCCGAAAAAAACTTTGCAACAGAGGAAAGCCCATCCATTACACCTTCTGCTTTAAGCAGTTCTATACCTTTATAATATCTGGTCTGGAAGTTATATGTTTTATTGAAATAAGGAATCTTTCCCGGATCAATCCTGCCAAGGAAGTCTGCAGCGGCATGTCGAAGCTGTTTTGGAATGACCGAATTTCTTTTTGCTCCATTTAAAATATAGGTATACTTTGAATAACCGCCGAATAATTCGTCTCCTGCGTCCGCAGAAAGTGCTACGGTTACTTTCTCCCTGGCAAGTTTGCTCACCAGCATGGTAGGAATTGAGGAAGGATCTGCAAAAGGTTCATCCCAATGTTCTGGAATCTCAGGTATTAAATTCCTTGCGTCGTCAGACGTACAATAATATTCTGTATGGTCGGTACCAAGATATGCCGCTACCTTTTTGGCAAATGGGGCTTCATCAAATCCAGCTTCATTAAAACCGATCGAAAAAGTCTTTAATTTCTCAGTTCTGTTATGCTGCAGAAGCGCAGCTACAGTACTACTGTCGTACCCGCCACTTAAGAAAACTCCTACAGGCACATCCGCCACCATTCTGTATTCTACGGCAGATTGCATTAGCTTCTCGGTTTCTGAGATTGCGTCCGCATCGCTAATAGTCATCTTTGGTTGATTATAGTAATCTACCGCTCTCCAGTAGGGATGTTCCTTGAACTGGAATGTAGAAATATTAAATTCTATATAATGGCCTGGCTTAAGTTTAAAAGCATTTTTAAAAATCGTCATCGGAGCTTTTATATAACCGAATTGCATAAATTGAGCAACAGCCCTTTGATCGATTTCTTTTTTAAAACCCGGGTGTTCGTGAAAAGCTTTTAGTTCGGATGCAAATAACATTAGTTTACCCTCTGAGTAGTAATAAAATGGCTTCACGCCAGGGCGATCTCTAAAAAACCAAGCTTTTTGTCTTTTATGATTCACTATAACAAATGCAAACATCCCAATAAATAGGTCTACTGCTTTTAATCCCCACTCGTCGAATGACTGCAGTATTACCTCTGTATCAGAATGGCTTTTGAAAACGCGTCCGATCTTTTCAAGCGAACTTTTAATTTCGCCATAATTGTATATTTCTCCGTTAAAGACGATGCTCCAATCGCCAAAGAACATCGGTTGACTGCCTGTTTCATGCAGATCTATAATACTCAAACGGCGGTGACCCAAGCCCACGGAAGCTGGGAGATCGTCTAAAACAACTAAACCCTTACCATCCGGCCCTCTGTGAGCCAGTACCGCAGTCATTTTTGCCAATTCCTGTTGGCCAGAAACCTTGCTTTTATCAATAAATCCTGCGATCCCGCACATCCTTATTTATGTTCAATTTGTTTATACAATTCTTCCAGCCTTCATTGGTAAGTTTCAGATGAAAAGGACGTTTTTATATGATTCATTGCAGCTTCCGACATCCGGGCATAATCTGTCTCGTCCATATTTTTCGCCCTGACCATTACATCTTCGAAACCTTGTCTGCTGTAATCTGAAACAAGCCCATTTATACCATCCTGTACAATCAGTTCATAGCCGGTACTATTTACAATAACCGGTACTACCCCCACACTCATCGCCTCAAGCAGTGCATTATTAGCGAAAACAACTGAAGATGGTAAAACAAAAAATTTCGATTCTTTATACAACTCCCATGGATCAGATACAAAATCGAGTAGCCTTAGGTTGGCGGGTTTATTTTTAATAACATAATCTTGTTCTGTGTTATAAAGTGTTTGTTTCAACACGCCCGCCAATATATTCTGAGTGTTCCGGAAGCGATCCGTATTTAAGATGTCTACAAACCAGTCCGACTTTCTTTCTGGAATAAGGCGGTTTACCCATAAGAAATCAATTCTTTTTTTTTGAAAAGGCAAGCTATTAACGCCGTTATATTCCTTTTGCTTTATTTCAACGGCATTGTGGATGAAAACCATTCGTTTTATCTTTAAACGTTGTAATATTTCCTCCATATATAGCTCACGATACCAGACTATTCGGGCTCTCTTATAGCATATCCACATAGAAAACCTGGTGATTAAGTCATAACCACCCCTCTTGAAATATAATAGATCGCCCCTCTCAACGCAGATAGTCGCTATGTTGAAGAAATTAACAAGAAGCATATATATAAAAGAAAACCTACCCCCGGGATATATTTCGACGTGATGAATGGCGTGTCTATTTTGTCTCAGGAAACTAAAAACTTGCTTTAGTCGGGGGAAAAGACCGGTTGCAAGAACAAAATATCTATCAGTACCTGTAAAGTATTGCTCGGCATATTCCGTGTAACTA
>NZ_JBASJU010000287.1:0-3835 GCF_049655485.1 Daejeonella sp. | reverse complement strand
GCTATTGAATCTGGCGTAGCCCGGAAAATCATTACAGATTGGGAAGGCTATAACGAAGAGCTTAAAATCCGATTAGGAACGGACGATAAAATATTGAGGGCGATAACGAATAAAGCTAAATCATCGCCTAAGCGTGTTGTATTTGCAGAAGCAGATAATTATAAAATATTAAAGTCTGCGCAGATCGTTAAAGATGAGGGTATCGCCATACCTATTTTGCTGGGTAATAAAGAGAAGATCAAACAAATTATTGCAGATCATGAGCTTGAGCTCGACGGAGTGGAGATTATAAATCCGGTTGAAGAGAAAATTATTTCTGCACACTACGCGGAATTCTTCTATAAGAAACGTCAGCGCCGTGGTGTCACGCTTTCCGAAGCTAAAAAGCTGATGCGTGATCGTAATTATTATGGTGCAACTATGGTTCAGTTCGGTCAGGCTGATGCATTGATTTCAGGCCTCACTAAAGACTATGGGACAACCATTAAACCTGCTTTACAAGTTATTGGTATTGAGGAAGGAGTTAACCGTGTTGCCGGGATGTACATGATGCTCACGAAAAAAGGGCCAGTATTTTTTGGTGACACAACTGTTAATGAGAACCCAAGTCTTGAGGAGCTTGTAGACATCACTGTCCTGGTGGACAAGTCGGTGAAAAAGTTTAACATCCAGCCCCGGATAGCCATGCTATCTTACTCTAACTTTGGATCTAACGACGGTATAGTTCCGGAGAAAGTGCGCGAGGCCGTAAAGATATTGCATAAAAAATACCCTGAAATAATTGTCGACGGCGAAATGCAGGCAAATTTTGCAATGAATCCTGATCTGTTAAAAGATAATTATCCATTCAGTACATTGAACGGTGCTCCAGCTAATGTGCTGATGTTTCCCAACCTCGAATCGGGAAATATTGCGTATAAATTGCTACAGGAGCTTGGTGGTGCAGAAGCCGTAGGGCCTATCCTTCTGGGACTTAAGAAGCCGGTGCATGTATTGCAGCTGGATAGTTCTGTCCGGGAGATTGTCAATATGGTAACCATTGCTGTGGTGGATGCCCAAACCAAGGAAGAGCAGGAAACATCCTCGAGAAAAAGAGGTATTTTCAGTCGTGTAACTAAAACTCAGAAATAGAATATAATGTACGCTTATATCGATGGAAAACTTGTTTTTAAGTGTCCTACGTATGTTGTTATAGACGCCGGCGGAGTTGGATATCATATTAATATCTCACTTAATACTTACGCAGCGCTAAATGATGCGGAAAGATGTAAGCTTTATACCTGGCTCCATGTCAAAGAAGACGGACATACCCTGTACGGCTTCTTTGACGAAGGAGAAAGACGCTTGTTTTTGCACCTTATTTCTGTTTCAGGGATAGGTCCAAATACGGGAAGGATGATTTTATCATCTATAACACCTGCAGAAATACAAATTGCGATTGTAAAAGGCGATGTTCCCCTGATCCAGCGGATTAAGGGAATTGGTCCAAAATCCGCACAGCGTATGATCCTGGAACTGCAGGATAAATTGAAAAAAGAAGGCCCGGATACATTGATTTCCATGCCTCATAATATAACAGCAAAAGATGAGGCATTATCTGCCCTCGTGATGCTTGGGTTTACAAAAAATATCGCTGAAAAAGCTTTGGATGCGGCATTAAAATCAGAAGGTGAAGATTTAACGGTTGAACATTTACTAAAAAGCGCTCTTAAAAGTTTGTAATTTTATCAATTGTCAGGAAATTGAAACGTGCTGTGTCGTTTTATTTGAGTAGGGTTTGCTTCCTCTTATCTGCTCTAATGGGCGGACAGGTTTTCGCACAAAACACTGTCGCGACGAAGGACACCACTAAACTGACCTACCCTTTTGAAGATTCAAGATACATACAGTTAAAACGCCCTACTGGAATAACACTTCCTAATCCCTCCAATATTCAGCGAAGTGTTGAATTCGACCCCATTTCAAAACGTTATATTATTCGCGAAAAAATTGGCGATCGTCTTTACCGCTCGCCTCAGTATTTAAGTATTGAAGAGTACCAAAAGTATGAGAACGAGCTCATCAAGAGAAATTACTGGCGTGAATTGGCCGATCTTCCCCTGGTTGAAGCGAGGGAACCGGGTTTTATCCCACCTGTAAAGATTAATAGTAAATCATTCGAGAAAATATTCGGTGGTTCCACAATAGATATTCGCCCACAAGGATCTGCCGATTTAACCTTTTCAGGGAGGATCAACCGGAATGAGAACCCTTTATTTAATGAGCGCCAAAGAACGCAGGGCAATTTCGATTTCGATCAGCGTATCCAGATGAATGTGGTGGGGCAGATTGGAGACAAACTCAGAATAACAACCAACTATAACACACAGGCCCAGTTTGATTTTGAGAATCAGGTTAAACTTGACTATACGGGCAGGGATGATGAGATTATTCAGAAAATTGAAGCGGGAAACGTAAGCCTTCCCCTGAGCACATCTTTAATTTCCGGAAGTCAGGCACTCTTTGGATTGAAGACTCAGCTTCAGTTTGGGCGGCTAAATGTTACGACCGTCTTCTCGCAGCAGAAATCGCAGCAGCGTGAGATAACGATAACTAACGGTTCCCAGCAAAATGAGTTTGCTATTTCTGCCGACAACTACGAGGCGAACAAGCACTTCTTTCTCGCTCAATACTTCCGGAATAATTATAACCGGGCTCTTGAGAACACGCCAATAATCAACTCAAATATTAATATCACTAAAATTGAGGTTTGGGTTACAAATCGGGCTAACAGTACTACTAACTCCAGGGATGTACTTGCGCTGATTGATCTCGGTGAGAATAATGTTTACAATTCGGCCCAGGTGAGGGGTGGTGCAGGTTTTTCGGCCCTTCCCGCAGGTTTTACCGGCCCGGGTTTCACACAGCAATCAAATAACCTCCTGCAGGTTTTGCCTCCCGGAACAAGGCTGACGAATAGTAATGATGCGAGTGCATTTTTTCAGGCGAACGGTGCTACAGATAATTTCGTAAAGCTTACGTTCGCACGATTTCTGACAGATAAGGAATTTACTTTAAATCCGAGGCTTGGGTATATCTCGCTAAACACTTCTTTGAATGCCGACGAAGTGCTCGCCGTGGCTTTCCGTTATACAGTCAATGGAGTTGAATATCAGGTAGGGGAATTTTCTACTGATGTTTCTGTGGACAATACTACTCCGCAAGTACTTTATACTAAGCTTCTAAAGAACGAAACTTTAAAGACCAGCCTGCCTACGTGGGACCTAATGATGAAAAACATTTACTCATTAGGGGCTTACGAGATTAGCAGGACGGATTTCAGGTTGAACATCTTCAGGTTAGGGGAGGATACCGGAGTTGAAACTCCTCAGATTACTGAAGGGCAAAATACCAGTGGGAAGTTATGGTTGCAGTTAACAGACCTTGATAAGCTGAATCAGCAAAATGACCGGAGGCCTGACGGCTTCTTCGACTTTGTGGAAGGAATTACGATAGATCCCCGGAATGGGAGAATTACTTTTCCGTTGATAGAGCCTTTTGGTTCTGACCTGGCAAAGCGATTTAACCCGGTTTCTGAGCGGAATCTTATTGAAAAATATGTCTATCAGCCCTTATATGACTCGACTAAAGTTCTGGCTCAGCAGCTTTTCCCAAGGTTAAACAGATACCAGATTCGCGGTACTTACCAATCGCAGGCAAATTCTGTTTTCCAGTTAAATGCCATAAACGTACCGCAAGGTTCAGTTCAGGTGGTAGCAGGGACCTTGCCATTACAGGAAGGAGTTGATTTTACCGTCGATTATAATGGCGGTATGGTTAGTATACTCAATCAGGC
>NZ_JBASJU010000286.1:0-1721 GCF_049655485.1 Daejeonella sp. | reverse complement strand
TTGAAGGTAAGATTTTTTGGAAGAAGCAAGAAAATGTGGACGAAAAGATTTTGTTACGCGAATTTTCTCTCGGCCCATAAGAAGCTGCAACAAACCAAAAACAACAAATAAAACCATAGCGCTGGTACACGGTATGTATACGTCCGAACTGCACCTGCGGCCTTTTTCACACTCGTACCATTTTCATTAACAAACCTTGCCGTTCGCTCAACTTTCTGCGCAGCTCTCGCACTTGACCAATCTGTTTGGTCATATACATACCACCAAAAATCCTTATCCCCGGACCGTATGGATTGCCATCCGCTTTCAGATGGCCAGTAGTTTGCTTTCCAGCGGAAAGGCTGGAAAACATCCTGAGCAAAGTGTAAAGGGATACCAGTAGTTTCTGCCGTGGGAACTGCCGTGGCGGAGCTTTCCAGCGCAAGGCGGGCTGGCGTATTAATTATCGGGAACTGATCAAGCACAGCCCAGTTTTCTGTAGTTTCAATTTTGCGCGCCGCCTTCTCCAGAATGTGCGACCAGAAAGAGGAATAATCTGCCGGATTATTGCTGAGCATCCAGGTATAGGTATCCGAGACGGTGCTTGCCAAAATACGGCCTGCCCCATAGAGTTTGCTGCTTACAAGAAGGTTATTTTTATTATCTCTCACTAATGCCTGTTCGCCCGGACGGGAAACAATCTCCATGGCCGGGCCAGATGGGAGTGAGGGTTTTTTAGCCGTCTGACCGTTCCAGTTAAGCGTCAGCGATTTGGAATCTATTGCGCGGTTTTGGCGGATATTGAATGCCTGACGGTAAAAGCCAGCGCCGACGCTGCCGTCGGACAGTATTAGCAATCCCATACCTTTACTTACCTGGCTTTGGATCGCTGAACTTTCGGAGGAACTTAAGTCTGATAAGGCCGACACGTCGCCGATCACTATGTCAAAGCTTTCCAGAACTCCAGGCCCGACCCGGTTAAGATTCATGCGTTCTGTATTTAAAAATTCAGTGCTGTACTTGTTTTTACTGATAGTAGTTCGGACGGCAAGTGCATAGTTCTCTTCATAAAGCCAGGTTTTAAGAAATTTACTTTCGAAGCCCGGCGAGGAGGAAAGTATCAGGATTTTAAGGGGCGTTTTCTTTTCAATGATTAAGGGGATTTTTTCAATCGCCAGGGTATCCTTCCCCGAAAGGGCAATAAGAGAATAAACCGCTTTATCGAGTAGCTTCGGAAATGTACTTAAATCAAAAGTGGTCTGCTTTGCGCCGAGCTCAAGGGAATCGAGGGTGGTGCTCAAGCCGCGAAGTAGGATTTTTACAGATTCGTTTGATCCACTATTGAAGCTCCCTTGCACCCTGAGCTTTTCGCCTGAGCGGATGGTAGAATTCCAATCAACGGAAGTGAAGCCAGAAATATCTGTCGGATGAAATATCAGCTGATGGTTTTTGAATGCTTGCAATTCATGCAGATCTAGTCCGCTGCCAAGGATGTGGATTTTGTTGATATCAGCCTGCGAGCGGCTGAAGTATTCAAGATCGAATATTGGTTTGACCTTATTGTTCTTAGCAATAATGGAAAGATCGGCACTGTAGACGGGAATGTTCTTTAAACTGCTTAAGCTATCACTTTCATACCCGCTTGTTAATAGAACCGCTGTATTTTCTTTAGAAGGATCGAGCTTGCGCTGGAAAGAGATGGGAAGAGCAATGAAATACATAGCGGCAACTGCGCCGACAGA
>NZ_JBASJU010000285.1:0-4903 GCF_049655485.1 Daejeonella sp. | reverse complement strand
TGAGAGAGCTGCTTCCGTCTTTATAGACGATGTCAAATATTCATCTGCTAACTCCGATCCGAATTCATCTGATTCGTTACTTAAACACATCAGAAAAAAAGAAAAAGGCTTAGGGATATTTTTGTCGAGATCAACAGGGCATGTTAAAGACAGACGCCCGTAATGAATATAAAGACCATTATAACGTTAGCGATTCTGACAGCGTGTCTTTCTTGCAACTCAACGACAAAACAAAAATCGGACATTAAAACTAATGACTCGTTACAGCCTACTACGAGCAAAATTGCATATGACCGTACAGAAAATCTCCTTATTTCTATTCCTGACAAAATAAAAAAATCTGCTGCCTTTTACTTTTCGAATTCGCAAACCAAGGACTTGTTTCTTCTTACGATAGAACCTGGAATGGTCAGGAATTCAAAATCGTTCTTGCAAATAATCACGACAGATAACAAGGTAATTTATACCCAATCTTTCGATACATATTATTTTATAAAATCGGTTTATGAACCCGACACTATTCCAGCAACTGGCGGCCAAGATGCTTATGACAGATACATCGAAAATTACTGGAAATCAATCACACCGAAGCAGTATGAATTGGAATTCAAAAAGAATGTCGACAGTTTCTTTGAAGCTATATATCCAATTCCTAAGAGTGAATATGCGAACTTAAAAAATTGGGATGAGAACATAACAGATCATGAATTTCTACAAGAGGTTGCCGCAGACACCACTGTTCATTTAATTGACATCATCTGCTTTGATTGTGACGAAGGTGGTGCTATGATTGGGTTTTCAAAACAGCGAAATAAAGTGGTGACCTTGGTTGAACATGATTAGAAAACCGCCGTATGCAAACATTAAAAAGAAATTGTCTGATCAGTAGTGAAATGAATTCTTACTTGCAAATGTGCGATGAATGAATTACTTAACTTCTCTTACTATTAGAATCAGATCTTCAACTGGGTAATCGTCATATAAATTCCTTGGATCAGGTTCTATGAATGAAATTCTTTTACTTTCCTTTTCTGCTCTTTCTAATAGTTTATAAAATACTTCGGCTTTGCCTTGATTTGGGCATGCGATAAGAAGGTACAATTGGTTGTACTCAAACCCTAGCTTAAGGCATTCTGCTATCACCACGGTTACGGTTTCCCGTAAGATCGAGGCATTTCGAATATATAAGTTTGATAAAGCCAGCATTTACAAGTTCGGGAGTAGAGACATAAGAACTGGACATCCAGTTCTCTCAACAAGTGCAGAACCTTAATAGAATATCAAGAGCCGGTTTTAGATAAAGGATTGAAAATGAAAATAAAACTACTTGTATGTACAATCTGCTTTGCCATTATCAGCTGCAGCAACCAAAAGTTTAAAACCAAAGAGCAGGAAGATGCCTACTACGATAGTCTGTCGGTAGCCAGTACTGGGAAGACAATTTCTGAGCGAGCTAGAGAATCCACTGATTCATTAATGAATAAAATTACGACGGACGTGTATATGGATACGGCCGGACTATATAAAGCGCCGATCAAGGTTACCAGAGCAATCCTATTCAAAAAAGAGTATAGCAACTACCGGGATATCAGATTAACCTATAAAAATGTTTCAGGAAAGACTGTATATTCCGTTGGGAGGGGCGGAAAAAACCCGATGTTCGTTCTTATCAACACCAGAATAATAGGCCATAAATAAGCTGCACCGTCCGCTCCTGGAATCAGCCAAAAAAATGAGCCGCCTTATTTACACGTCATCCGCCAAACATTCGACCTGCTTATGATTTGTCAGAAGAAGAAATAAATCCCTGAAAATGGTTTTTTACCGTTCAGTAATTACTAAAAAATTTAGTGTTATTTTCCATTTTATTATTCGATCTTTATTAAACGATTGTAATTTTTTTATAAAAAATTGAAAACAATTAAGCAATAGCTTAAGTTTGTATGAGAAGAAAGGCAATTATTATTCAGACATCGGACGACGGAAAGCGATGCATTGCTGTAGATGAAGATAATCAAGATGAAATTCTAGCTTTTTTAAATGGCGATTTAAGGCATCGTAATAAGTTTAAGGATATAACAAATGTGTTGTTGGCGGGTCTTAGAAACAGTCAATTATATGATAAAGAAGAGCCCGACGCTAAAAGCAAAGGAGTTAGGGCAATGAAACTTTTTAAGGGACAAGAAAATGCCCGTATCTATTGCAGGGAAATCACAATGGAGGACAAGACTTTTGTTGTAATTGCTTCCGAATTGCTGATCAGAAAGAAGACACAAAAAATCGACAAAAGAATTTTAAACATTATCCATAAAGTAGCAAGCTATGACTACCAGGAAATCATTGACCCCCAATCAAATTAAAAACTCATTTGACGAACTGTTCAACAGCTTTACCGATGAGGAACTTCTCGATCAGGAGGCTCGATTGTTATCATTCCGTTTTTTAAGCGAGATAGAATCTGCTATGGAACAGCAAAAAATGAGTAAAAAGCTATTGGCTGACAAAGTGAATACTTCGGCAAGCTATATTACCCAACTTTTCCGCGGTGACCGCCTTCTTAACTTCAACATCCTGGCAAAAATGCAAAGAGTCTTAGGTCTAAAATTCGAAATTATAAGAAAAGAAGATCAGTTCTAATTATCATTTCTTGTTGTAAATTTTGATCAAGATCAAATTGATTAGAAATAGTTCCGCGTCCTACTTACCGTGCCTTACGGAAATCTCTTCACAAATATAAAATGTGTCTTTATCGACTCGATTTTTTCAACCCCTTTCCCCCAACTTGCCCTCACCAAGAAGGATCAGGGCCCCTCAAAATTTTTTAATCTCGCGTAAATTGATGTATGATCATACGTCAATAGATTTCTGGAGAACCCTGACCTTTCCGACTGCTCTCGGATGGAAGGTAAGGAAAAGATAAAAGCACAATTTGGCATTCATTTACGAAAACTGCTCTTAGAACGAAATTTGAGTCTTCGTGGTCTGGCAAGTCGTTCAGGATTGGAATACAGTCTGGTCCAGCGTATCGCTAGTGGTGAAGTCAATCTTGAACTGACAACGATCTACGCATTAGCAAAAGGACTAGGTGTTCCCGCTGCTAGTTTAATGCCAGAAATAGATTGACCGCCGGTTGCCGACTCTTATCCCTTAAACTCTCTCTCCTTTTATAAGCAAGCTTCCGGCTAACAGACTTGGCGCCAGTGTTGGAATTTGAATTTAAAGAGTTCGCGGAAGATTGCTTTTTGGAATTTGAAACCTTTAAATCAATCTTATGAAAAAGCTTGCAACAAGCCTTATCGCAGTGACCATCTTCGTCATGAGTTCCTGTGAAAAACAAGAAGTCCTTCCTGACAAACCTCAAATTAAAGAAAAGCTGAAGGAGTGCCGGAACTGTGAGGGTAGTTGGGATCTTACCAAAACAAATCCTGAGGATGACGAGGGATAAGCGCAATCACCCAGAGTACATAGAGGTAGATCCAGAAATCATTAAAGTCTTCCGGGAAAAAGGATACAAAAATCTACATCTTGGGCTCCTTCCTTCTGATGGCACTGTTCGGGCTACTGTAGAAGTGGTCCCAGTGCCTGAAGAGTGCTTCGGACTGGATTTAATCCCCATAAACAGTAAGGAAATTTCAGACTATTTTAATGAGCCTTCCCCGATGTGCAGGTATGTAATGAATCGGCGATATGTTTAATTCGTTCCTGGCTCCTGTGAACTGATTATACAGCCGAACAATTCGAAAAAGGTCTTAAATCAATTGAACTAATATGGATCAGGATATTTTAAGAAAGAAATTACGGATACGGCGCGATAGTTTCGGATATAGCCAGGAATATATGGGCATGTTACTCGGCATTTCTCAGCCGGCTTACTCCGACATTGAGAGCGGCAAAACTAACATTACGGACACGCTGTTCAAGGAACTTAAAGTTTTGGAAGGCTTTGAAGACTTTGATCTCGACCAGCCAGTACCAAAAAAGATTCCTGTCAAACAAACCATTGCCGACCTATGGCCTTGGGGTAAAACAAGCTTTTATATTTTTGTAGTAATTGTTGGTTTTGTCATACTGGACTTTGTAGTAAGACTTCCCGCAGACATTACCAGAGGTTTCGATGCTGGAACGGGCCACGATTACGGTACCGTTGAAGTCATTATGGGATGGGTCTTTGCCTTGTTACTGGGCCTTTCTATCTACTGGCTTTTCTGGGTTAAAAAATGGTGGAAAGCAAGAACAAAAGAAGACAAAATTGCTTGATGAGCAATTATGAGCGTTTACGCATAATTTATAAGCAGATTATAAGCAATATAAGCGCTTGCTTATAATTTATAAGCACCTTGCTTATACTTTATAAGCAGTTATAAGCAAGGTTTTTAAATAAGTCTCTTGAAATTCGTAGTGTCAATGCACTGCAATGTCAGAGAACGAAGAAATCTTACTTGAACTCAGGAAGGTTAACAAAAACCTGAAGAAGCTTCGCAAAGCTTTGAAGTCGCGGCCGTCGATGCACGGCCCGAATTTCAATCCTGCTGATTGGGGTTTAAAGGAAGAGGTAATGAAAATTCTCTCCATCAGTAAAAGTACCCTATATCGTTATCGCGACGACGATAAAGTAATCTGGGATCAGAAAAAGGGCACATCATATTATCACCTCCCAAGTCTTCACAAGCTAAAAGACAAATGCATGAAATGATTTTATTCCGGGGTCTGTTCGCGGGTTTTTCGGCTATTCGCTGATTTTGCTAGGGGATTGATTCTGGAAGCCGCCGCTCCAGGGCCGGTCTGCATTCGCTGTTTTACTGCTACTTTTTCGCTGATTAGCCGCCGGGGCTTCGCCATTTCTTCGCCCAGACCTCGAACGGCTTCGCTCTGGCTTCGCTATTTCTTCGCCCGGCTTCGGCTC
>NZ_JBASJU010000284.1:0-14005 GCF_049655485.1 Daejeonella sp. | reverse complement strand
AGCTTTCATCTTCAATACTTTTTAAGAGGTGCAAATATAGAAAATATTCTAATTAGTTAAAAGGAATTTGAAAATAAATAGGAAGATAGTATTGAGTGTCAAGCATCAGTATCCTAACTTTTCATCTGTCTCCTCTCTAACTTCCTGGCAAAGCTCAATAAGCACACCTCCAGCCGCCTTGGGATGTACGAAACACACCCACTTATTATCAGCTCCCTTTTTCGGCTCATCGCTTAGCAACTGAAAACCTTGTGCCTTAAGCCTGGCCATTTCCTCAATGATATTTTCCACAACAAAAGCTATATGATGTATCCCTTCTCCTCTTTTTTCAATAAAGCTCGCGATCGCGCTCTCGCCGGAACTCGCTTGAAGTAGTTCAATTTTACTTTCTCCTATTTTAAAGAATTCCGTAATCACGTTTTCCGACTTGACCTCCTCGATTTTGTAGCTCTCGTATCCCAAAAGCCGCTTATACAGATCGGAAGAGTGTGAAAGGTCTTTTACAGCGATACCGATATGCTCTATTTTCTCCATAACTAGCTTTTTATGGCATAAAAATGACCATTTTATACCAGTACAGGTAGTACCTTTTGATAATTACTGCAAAAAATATTTCGTATCTTTGCAGTATCAAAAAACTTGAAGATAAATATACAAAAATGAATTTGCCAATATACCTAGATAACAACGCAACAACTCCTTTGGATCCAAGGGTTCTGGACGCTATGCTGCCGTATTTTAACGCCAAATTTGGTAATGCAGCGAGCAGGAACCATGCGTTTGGATGGGCCGCTGAAGAAGGGGTTGATTATGCACGTGAGCAGGTTGCAAAGCTGATTGGTGCAAGTGAGAAAGAAATTATTTTCACTTCGGGTGCTACTGAATCGGACAACCTTGCGATCAAAGGTGTTTTCGAAATGTATAAAGAAAAGGGCAACCATATCATTACTTGTGTTACTGAACATAAAGCGGTAATTGATGCCTGCAAGCACGTTGAGAAACTAGGGGGAGAAGTTACTTACCTTGGTGTAAAATCCGATGGTTTAATTGATCTTGCAGAACTTGAAGCAGCGATAACGGAGAAAACCATCCTTGTTGCTATCATGTACGGCAACAATGAGATAGGTGTAATTCAGCCAGTAAAAGAAATATCTGCAATTGCCCACAAACATGGCGCTTTGTTCATGACGGATGCGACTCAGGCAGTTGGTAAAATACCTGTTGACGTAAATGCTGACGGAATTGATCTGATGGCTTTTACAGCCCATAAAATGTACGGGCCGAAAGGTGTTGGTGCGCTGTATGTTCGCCGTAAAAATCCAAGAGTGAAAGTTACCGCCCAGATGGACGGTGGCGGTCACGAACGTGGAATGCGTTCAGGTACTTTGAACGTGCCTGGAATCGTAGGTCTAGGAATGGCCTGTGAGCTTTGCCGCCTGGAAATGGATTCTGAAGCAACTCGCTTATCCGCTTTACGCGATAAATTACAATCATCTCTGACGACAATGGAAGAGAGCTATGTGAATGGAAATACAGCACATCGTTTGCCGCATGTAGCTAATATCTCTTTCAAATATGTTGAAGGCGAGGGATTAATGATGGCGATGAAAGATTTAGCTGTTTCCTCTGGATCGGCTTGTACATCAGCATCGCTTGAACCTTCATATGTATTAAAAAGCCTGGGTTTATCCGATGATCTTGCTCATTCTTCGATCCGCTTCGGGTTGGGACGATTTACTACTGAAGAAGAGGTTAATTTTGCAATAGAACAAACGAAAAAGGCAGTAAACCATCTTCGCGACCTTTCACCACTATGGGAAATGTTTAAAGAAGGAGTTGATCTGGATAAGATTGAGTGGGCGGAACACTAAACTCTAACAACAACTCAATACGAATAACCTTAAAACACCTTAAAATAAATATCTCCTTTAAAAGGAACTAAACATAAAACAATGGCATACTCAGAAAAAGTAATCGATCACTACACACACCCACGGAATGTTGGAACATTAGATAAAGCCAGCAATACTGTAGGAACTGGATTAGTAGGGGCACCTGAATGCGGCGACGTAATGCGTCTTCAGATCCAGGTTGATGAAAATCATATGATCACCGATGCAAAGTTTAAAACCTTCGGCTGCGGATCAGCGATTGCGTCTTCTTCCTTAGCAACTGAGTGGTTGAAAGGAAAGTCTATCGATGATGCGATGAAAATTGACAACATGGATATCGTTGAAGAGCTTGCTCTTCCACCAGTGAAAATCCATTGTTCTGTTTTAGCAGAAGATGCGATAAAGGCTGCGATCAATGATTATCGCGTAAAAAATGGAATGGAAGCATTAGAAATTGCTAAATCTCATCATTAAGAGCAGCATTTTCCAATATTATATGATATGGTAACTGTAACCGAAAAAGCCAAAAGTAAGGTAGAACAACTCATGAGTGAGAATGGGCTGGATAGCAGCTATTTTCTTCGTGTTTCTGTGCAGGGAGGTGGTTGTTCGGGCTTATCTTATAAAATGGATTTCGACAATGAAGAGAAGTCCGGCGATCAGTTTTTCGAAGATCAGGGAGTTCGGTTGGCGCTTGATATGAAATCATTCCTGTACCTGGCCGGCACCGAGCTTGATTTTTCGGATGGATTGAATGGTAAGGGATTTAATTTCCATAACCCAAATGCGACGCGTACTTGTGGTTGCGGAGAGAGTTTCTCCGTTTAAGCAAGATGTTCTCCCAGTCGGGCGAATATAACCGGTAAGTATTTTAACCAAAATATGCAAAGCCTCCCGATTTATCGGGAGGCTTTTGTATTTTACAGCTTATCTGTATACTTGCTATGTTAAATAATCGTTAAGCTAATCTAAATTTCCCGACATGAATCCAATAACCGAGTCCACTACCATTCCAATGTTGTTAAGGGATGTGGTAAGTTCTGTTCACGACGAAAACACGACGTTTTTGCTTCACAAAACTCATGAGACCTGGGAGGAAATTAGTTACAAAAAGGTTCTCCATACAGCAGACGCGATTTCCAGTTATTTCCTCGAGATGGGAATTCAAAAGGGTGACCGGCTTGGACTGATCTTAGAAAACTCTGTTGACTGGGTTTATTATGACCAGGGGATTCAGCAAATTGGAGGGGTAAACGTTTCTATTTATCCTACACTGACGGAGCATGAGATTGAGTATATCCTTAATGATTCCGGTACAAAAGCTATCCTTGCCGGAAGCCCGTTTCTTTTCAAGAAGATCCTGAAAATAGCGAATAATTGCCCTGATTTGCAGCGTATCATCCCCGTATTCGCTGATTATGAAAAATATATCACGGGAACAAGCTTGAATGCCGGTGTCATCAGTTTTGCCAACCTTATCACCGAAGGGAAGAACTGCATTTCCCGGTTTCAAAAAGATATTGATGCTTTGCGACACGCCATTCTTCCTTCAGACATTGCTTCGCTGATCTATACGTCTGGAACAACAGGAACTCCAAAAGGCGTGATGCTTACACATTCAAATTTTGTTCAGAACGTAAAAGTTTGTCTGGATCAAATTCCGGTCATTGATAAATACGATACTTTTCTGTCTTTCCTTCCATTATCACATGTATTCGAACGTACTGCAACCTATCACGTGTGCTGCGCCGTAGGTTCAAAAATAGCCTTTGCCCAAAGTCTGGAGTTACTTGCTAAGAATATGGCTGAGGTAAAACCTTCGGTGATGAGCTGTGTGCCCCGATTGCTTGAGCGGATACATGATAAAGCCATGAAAACGGGAACTTCAGCTGGTGGAACAAAGGCTAAGATATTCTTATGGGCGCTCGAAACAGGCAAGAAGCATCGCGAAATTATAGAGAATGGCAAAAAGCCAGGAATCTTCCTTGGCCTTCAGCAGAATCTCGCGGAAAAACTTGTCTTTAGTAAAATAAAGGAAAAGACAGGCGGAAGGCTCAAATTCATGATCTCCGGAGGGGCAGCACTTCCCAAAAATGTAGGTGAATTCTTCGGCAACCTGGGCATTAAGATTTTGGAGGGTTTCGGCTTAACAGAAACTTCCCCGGTTATGTCTGTTACTGAATATGATCGTCAGATTTATGGAACGGTTGGAAGAATTATACCTGGTATTGAAGTTGCCATTCAGGATGTTGAAACAAAAGAGATGATTAGTATACAAACCCACAATACATTCAATGAGAACTTTGAATGTGCGGAGGGTGAAGTGGTCGTGAGGGGCCATTGTGTGATGAAAGGATATTGGAACAAGCCGCAGGAAACCGCTGACGTGATCGATAAAGACGGATGGTTTCATACGGGGGATATAGGCCGTTATTATAAAGGAAACCTCCAGATAACCGACCGTATAAAAAATATGCTGGTCAATGCATATGGTAAAAACATTTACCCCACACCGGTCGAAAACACCTATCTGAAAAGTCCTAAAATTGAACAGATTTTCCTTATCGGAGATAAACGGGAATACGTGACTGCCATTATTACTCCATCCAGAGAGACGCTGCAGGAAACGTTCAATCTGAAAGAAGAGTTCTTTAGTCAAAAGGAACAGTTTATTGAAGATCAGAAGATCATAGACTGGCTCGAAGTGGATGTGAGGAAATATTCGACTGAGCTTGCCAAATTCGAACGGCTTAAATCATTTATAGTTAAGCGAAATCCGTTCAGCATTGAAGAAGGCGAAATTACGCCGACGATGAAGGCCAAACGTAAAGTGATAGAGAAAAAGTACGCTGGGGAGATTGATGAAATGTATTTGCAGGAAACAGAATAAGCGGTGTACAGTTGACGGTTGACAGTTGAGAAGGGCTCTTACTTTTTAAATATTTCCTTAACTGTTTCCATGAATTCGGGCGATCGGCGTCGGGACACGGAATGTTCCGAATTGTCTGACATCTTCACCACCAGGCCATTTTTGTTGGAATAGCTTTGCAGATGGGCAAGGTTTATCATGGTAGATTTATGGATCCGGCAAAAGCCGCAGTCGTCCAGAATACTCTCATATTCCTTAAGGTGTTTGGAAACGATTATTTTTTCCCCCTTCTCCACATAAAAAATGGAATAGTTACTATCGGCCTGGATATATATAATGCTATTAATATTTAATACATGAAACCCGTTCGAGTGGGGAAGATTTAATTTTTTAATTTTCCTGATTTCATTAAGATTTTCCTGGAGGCTGCTAAAAACCGGTTCATGGCTTACAACAAATGATTCGTTCTCAGAGCTTAAAGCTTTCCATTCCACAGCTTTATCAATGGAATCCTGAAGTTCCTGGATGTCGATAGGTTTCAATAGGTAGTCTACCGCACTCGCCCTGATTGCTTTAATCGCATATTGATTATAAGCAGTGGTGAAAATAACGGATGTTATATTTCTCTGAAGGTCAGGTAAGAGGTTGAAACCGTCCTCAACTGGCATGGCGATATCGAGAAAAACGAGATCGATGGTATCAGTTTTTAAAAGTGTCCGCGCTTCTGCAACCGAGCGTGCTATTCCTTTTATTTTAACGGACGGGCAGTACCCATCGATAAGGAAGAAGAGTGATTTTCTGGAATACTCTTCATCGTCTACAATAATGGCATTGATAGGCATAATTCAATGATTAAAACCAATACCTAAAGTAAAGTAATTTAAAGTGAAATTAAATCTCACTGAGGGAACGGTAAAAACGCTGAATTAATAAGTGATAACTTGTTGTTCTGCTGATTTGGAGAAATCTCTAAATTCGTATTGCTGGTTTCGGAGCTGGGGCTCAAAACCTGCCTCCCGAATGGAATCCTGAATTCCCTGTGAAGTGAAGCGATGCGGGGCACCCGCAGCGGAAACCACATTTTCTTCGATCATAATTGATCCGAAATCATTTGCACCAGCCTGCAGGCAGATTTGGCCAACTTGCTTCCCGACTGTAAGCCATGAAGCCTGAATATTTTTGACGTTTGGCAGCATTATACGGCTCAATGCTATCATACGAATATATTCATCAGCAGTAACCTGGTTGGTTATTCCGCGTACCTTTTTTAATAATGTGCCGTCATCCTGGAAGGGCCAGGGTATAAAGGCGATAAATCCTTTTGCATTTTCGGGTTTTTCCGACTGAACTTCGCGGAGCCATACCAGATGCTCGAAACGTTCTTCAAGTGTTTCCACATGCCCGAACATCATAGTTGCCGAAGTAGTTAAGCCTAGCTGGTGAGCCGCCCGCATGACATCCAGCCATTCCTGACCGCCGCATTTTCCTTTAGAGATCAGACGGCGTACACGGTCGTTAAGAATTTCAGCACCAGCACCTGGCAGCGAATCCAATCCAGCCTCGATTAATGCTTTTAGCACTTCTGTATGGCTTATTCCTTCCAGCTTAGCAATGTGAGCAATCTCCGGCGGACCTAATGAGTGCAATTTAAGGGTCGGGTAGAGCTGTTTTAATTCTTTGAACAGATCGACGTAGAACTTAAGCCCAAGGTCAGGATGGTGCCCGCCCTGCAGCAACAACTGCTCGCCGCCATAGCGGAAGGTCTCCTCAATTTTTTGTTTATAAGTTTCAATGTCTGTGATATAACTCTCTTCATGACCTGGCCTCCTGAAGAAATTGCAAAATTTACAGTTGGCAATACAAACGTTGGTGGTATTCACATTCCTGTCGATGATCCACGTTACTTTTCCGTGCGGAACCTGCTTTTTACGAAGCTCATTGGCTACATACATCAGTTCCGGGGTACCCGCCTGATTAAACAGGTACAAGCCTTCTTCAGCGGTTAGGAATTCAAAATTTGAAGCTCGAATGAGGAGGTCGGAAGTGTTCATTGATACAAAGATACACAGCTAATGAGTAATTGAGCAAATTAGTTCAATGGGAAATGGAAAATCTGACTTTAACGGGTAAGTTCGAACAAGGGATCCCTTTTCCTGCTTTTAAATTCCTAAATTTGCCAATTAATCTAATAGCCACTATGGTTTCTTTTGAACGCTTTACCCTTGATAATGGCCTCAAAGTTCTGGTCCATGAAGACCCGACCACGCCAATGGCCGTACTAAATATTTTATACGATGTAGGCGCGCGGGATGAGCATCCGGATCAGACAGGTTTTGCGCACTTGTTCGAACACCTGATGTTCGGCGGTTCAGTGAATATTCCATCTTACGACGAACCATTACAGCGTGTTGGAGGTGAAAATAACGCCTTTACAAGTAATGATATCACAAATTATTACATCACACTTCCTGCTGTGAATTTAGAGACAGCTTTCTGGCTTGAAAGCGACCGGATGCTAAGCCTGGCATTTTCTGAAAAAAGCCTCGAAGTGCAGCGTAATGTCGTCAGTGAAGAATTTAAGCAACGTTATTTAAATCAGCCTTACGGCGATGTATGGCTAAAGCTCAGGCCCCTTGCATATAAAAACCACCCTTATAAATGGGCAACAATTGGGAAATCATTAAAGCATATTGAGGATGCTACAATTGATGATGTAAAGGCTTTTTTTAAGAAGCATTATAATCCTGCCAATGCTATTATGGTAGTAGGCGGGGATGTTAAGCTGGAAGAAGTGAAACGGCTTTCAGAAAAATGGTTTGGAAACATACCTGCTGCAGAGAAGCTTGCGCGCGTTCTTCCGATGGAAGAAGCTCAATCCGAAGCGCGTGTGGAAACCGTAAAGGCAAATGTTCCGCTTGATGCGATATACAAAGTTTTTCATATGCCTGCCCGAACTGATGCGGGTTATTATCCGGCAGATCTTATCTCGGATATCCTGTCGAGAGGCAACTCGTCCCGTTTATTCAGAAATTTATTGAAAGACCAAAAGCTGTTTAGTGATATTAATGCATACCTGACCGGCAGTCTTGTTGCGGGGTTATTTGTGGTTGAAGGAAAGCCTTTACCTGGTGTCTCTATGGAAGCCGCTGAGGCTGCGATATGGGTAGAGCTGGATCGTATGAAGAACGAGCTCGTGCCGCAAAACGAATTGATCAAAGTCAAGAATAAGATGGAATCGACGATGGTTTTTTCGGAGATGAGCCTATTAGATAAAGCGATGAATCTGGCTTACTTCGAGCTATTGGGTGATGCAAACCAGCTAAATTCCGAGACAACTAAATATTTAAAGGTTACTGCAGAGGAAATCCAGAACCAGGCGCAGCACATCTTCCGCAAGGACAACTCTTCCACTTTATACTACTTAGCAAATTAAGATGACCGACAGAACTATTGCTCCGGATTTCGGGCAGGTTGAAAATATAGAACTGATCCAGGCGAAACCAATCGTACTGGATAATGGGCTCAAGGTTTTTAGCGTGAATGGCGGCGATCAGGACCTTGTGCGTATCGAATTTATCTTCGAGAATATTGCATACGATGCTACGAAGCCTCTTCAATCTTATGCAACTAACACCATGCTTAATGATGGTACTAATGAACTAAGCGCCTCGGAAATTGCGGACAGGATAGATTATTATGGTGCTTTCCTGCAGACTGATTTTAGCAACGATCAATCTATAGTTACCTTGTATTCCCTTAATAAGCACTTGCCAGAAACATTACCTGTGGTAAAGGCCATCATTTCGGATTCAATATTTCCTGAGGTAGAATTAGAAACACTAATCCGCAATCAAAAACAAAAACTTAGCGTAAATCTTGAAAAAAATGATTTCTTAAGCCGTAAGATATTTAATTCCGTGCTGTTTAGTAACACTCTGTACGGCTATGATACGCGTGCAGAAGATTATGACCGCCTGAACCGGAGTCAACTACAGGAATACTTTAGCCTGGCATATCAACCCGAGAATTGCACAGTAGTCATTGCAGGCAAAGTTACTGAGGAGACATTAAGTCTGATCGACGGTCTGTTTGGAAAGAACTGGCAGGGCGGGATGAGCGTAAGCCCGAATAGCTTTAATTTTTATGCAGGTACGGGGCAGGAGCATTATGTAGAAAAGGCGGATGCATTACAATCTGCAATAAGGCTTGGTAAAATTGCTATTAATCGTTCGCATGCTGATTTTCCAGGCATGCAGGTTTTGAATACTATATTGGGTGGATACTTTGGTTCACGTCTTATGGCCAATATCCGGGAAGACAAAGGTTATACCTACGGGATTGGATCAGCGCTGGTTTCCATGAAGAATGCGGGTTATTTCTTCATCGCCTCAGAGGTTGGAGCCGATGTTTGCAGCTCAGCACTCACGGAAATTCAAAAAGAAATTGAGATTCTTAAAAGTGAGACTGTCTCCGGGTCGGAGCTTGATCTTGTAAGAAATTATATGCTGGGCTCTATGTTAGGCGGGCTTGAGAATGCTTTGTCGCATGCAGATAAGTTTAAAAATATATACTTCTCTGGCCTTGGTTATGAGTATTATCAGAACTATATAAAGACAGTGAGAACAATTTCAGCTTCGGAGATTAAGGCTTTGGCGAATAAGTATTTAGATTGGGATGGGATGGAGAAGGTGATTGTTGGTAAGAAGGATTAGGAATTTTGTCTTGAATAGGATTAGTAGGATTAAGGGATTGGTGGATTATATTCTCAGGTGAAAGAAATAATTAAGATTCATAGGATGATAAGATTCATAGGATAATGATTCCTATCATTCTCAATTCTCCATTTTTTTATTAACTTTGCCCGGCAAGTAATAACCCACAATTATTTGCCATGCAACTCGATCCAAACAAATTCGTATCCGAAGGCCTTACATACGACGACGTCCTTTTAATCCCAGCTTATTCTGAAGTCTTGCCACGTGATGTGGATACCAGCACTTATTTTACCCGTTCTATCAAGTTAAATGTTCCGATCGTTTCAGCGGCGATGGATACTGTGACAGAATCTGGTTTAGCTATTGCGATAGCGCAGGCTGGGGGAATAGGGATGCTTCATAAGAATATGAGTATTGCCGCACAGGCAGATGAAGTACGGAAGGTGAAACGTTCTGAAAGTGGTATGATTCAGGATCCTGTCACTCTGAATGAAAATGCTCTGCTAGAGGATGCATTTCAAATTATAAAGGAGTATAAAATTGGTGGAATTCCGGTTATCGATGTTGAAAGGAAGTTAGTAGGAATTATTACTAACCGTGATCTGCGATTTCAGAAAGATTTAAAACGGCCTGTCCGGGACGTAATGACCAAAGAAAATCTTATAACAGCGCCAGAAGGCACCACTTTATCACAAGCCGAGCTGATTTTACAGGACTATAAGATTGAGAAACTTCCGGTTGTGGATACAAACGGCTGTTTAATCGGACTAATTACTTTTAAGGATATCCAGAAATTTAAGAACTATCCAAATGCTTGTAAGGATCAGCATGGCCGCCTTCGTGTAGGTGCCGCTGTTGGTGTAACACCGGATACCTTAGACCGCGTAAGCGCACTTGTTAAAGCTGGTGTTGATGTGATCACTATCGATACAGCGCACGGGCATTCCAAGGGTGTAATCGAGAAATTAAAAGAAGTCAAGGCAAAGTACCCCGATCTCCAGGTTGTTGTAGGAAATATAGCGACTGGTGCTGCTGCAATTGCATTAGCTGATGCTGGCGCAGATGCCGTAAAAGTTGGAATAGGACCGGGTTCTATATGTACCACCAGGATTATTGCTGGTGTAGGTGTTCCCCAATTATATGCTGTTTACGAATGCGCGAAGGCCCTTGAAGGTAGGGGTGTCCCCGTTATCGCTGACGGCGGAATTAAACAAACCGGTGATATAGCCAAGGCAATTGCCGCTGGTGCAAGCACTATAATGGCTGGATCGCTGTTTGCAGGTGTTGAGGAATCGCCAGGCGAAACTATTATATACGAAGGGCGAAAATTTAAATCATACCGTGGTATGGGCTCAATAGAAGCCATGGAGCAAGGTTCAAAAGACCGTTATTTCCAGGATGTGGAAGATGATATTAAGAAATTAGTTCCTGAAGGTATTGTGGGACGGGTGGCTTTCAAGGGTTCGTTGGCCGAAGTTATGTACCAGCTTATTGGAGGCTTAAGGGCCAGTATGGGCTACTGTGGATCTGCCACCATAGCTGACCTTCAGCAAGCGAAATTTGTCAAGATTACTGCGGCGGGAATGCGGGAAAGTCATCCGCATGATATTACGATTACTAAGGAGGCGCCGAATTACAGCCGATAAGGTGAAAGGTGAAAGGTGACAGGTGACAGGTGAAAGGTGAAACGCCTGCATGCCGGCAGGTAAAACTTATAACGTACAATTCAATGAAATCAATTTCCGTATTCTGTGGCGCAAATTTCAACGGTGATCCTGAGATCCTGAGGGCCGTTAATGGTCTTGCCGATGTATTTGTCGAGAAGGATATCACCCTTATTTTCGGTGGCGGCAGGGTAGGTGTAATGGGCCTGATAGCTGATGCAGTTTTGGATCGGGGAGGAAAGGCGGTGGGTGTAATACCACAGTTTCTGATGGATAAGGAAGTTGGGCATACAGGTCTTACGGAGCTGATAATCACTTCCAATATGCATGAGCGAAAGCAGAAAATGGCTGATCTTTCGGATGGCGTTATTACTTTACCCGGTGGATTTGGAACATTGGAGGAGTTTTTCGAAGTATTAACCTGGCTGCAGTTAGGTTTGCACAATAACCCGATTGGCTTATTAAATATCGATGGATTTTATAATCCACTGCTTGCACAGATGGACGTGATGGTTGAAAAGAAGTTTTTAAAACCTCTTAATCGCGATCTTGTGCTGAGTCATTCAGATCCTGCCGGACTTGTAGAACTGATGGAAAACTTCAATAGCAGCCCGGATGAGGTTTGGTTTGAAGTGAGGAATTTGACTTGAAGGGAAGTCGGAGGTCGGAAGTCGGAAGTCAGAGGTCTGAAGTAGGAGGTCTGATATTTCAAATAAAAAGGTACCCTGAGAATGAAAATGTGATAGGCATCCTTTTTATTTTAATTCCGCAACTTTTTACAGCTTTCTACGTTAACATGGAATGATTTTTGTATTAATAAATTGTAGAAATTTTCCACATAATTCCTTTTAAATCAGCTAAATTTTCTTTTAACTTGTCGTTAAAATGGCAGATTTGTTTAACTTTGCAGACTTTTATAGGGAGTATTTATTCATAAATGAGACAACTCAAAATTACCCAATCCATTACCAATCGTGAATCTCAGTCGTTAGACAAGTATTTACATGAAATTGGTAAAGTTGATTTAATAACCGCGGAAGAAGAAGTAATTCTTGCACAAAAGATCCGGGAAGGTGATCAGGCGGCTTTAGAAAGACTAACAAAAACTAACTTGCGTTTCGTAGTTTCAGTAGCAAAACAATATCAGAATCAAGGGCTCACCCTTGGCGACCTTATTAATGAAGGTAACCTGGGTTTGATCAAGGCTGCAAAGCGCTTTGATGAAACCAAAGGATTCAAATTTATTTCATATGCTGTATGGTGGATCCGTCAGTCGATTCTTCAGGCTATTGCAGAACAGTCTAGAATTGTACGTTTACCACTTAACCAGGTTGGTTCATTAAGCAAGATAAGCAAAGCCTTTTCAAGGCTTGAACAAGAATTTGAACGCGAGCCATCTCCTGAGGAACTTGCAGATAATCTGGAAACTACGGTTGAAAAGATTTCTGATACTCTAAGTAATTCCGGGCGCCACGTGTCTATGGATGCGCCATTTGTTCAGGGAGAAGAAAACACTCTTCTTGATGTGCTTGAGAACAGTGATCCGAATACCGACAGCAACCTGATTAACGAATCATTATCTGAAGAAATTAAGAGATCATTGTCGACGTTAACGGAGAGAGAAAGAGAAATCATTGTGCTTTTCTTTGGACTAAGCACCAATCACCCGCTCTCATTAGAAGAGATTGGAGAAAAATTCAATCTTACACGTGAACGTGTACGCCAGATAAAAGACAAAGCGCTTCAGCGTTTGAGACATACTTCGAGAAGTAAGATTTTGAAGTCTTATTTGGGATAAAAGTATCAGGTATCAACTATCAGGTATTAAGACCGTGCGAGCTAGCATGGTCTTTTTTGTTTTGCGGGAGCGTGCCTTAGAGGTCGAGAGGTCATTGAATGATGAGCAACCGTCAACTTTCAACTGTCCACTCAATTGTTATATTTGAGAAAAAAACAAACATGACAATCCCCATATATCAGGTCGACGCCTTTACAGAGCACCTATTTGGCGGTAATCCGGCTGCAATTTGTCCCTTAGAGGAATGGTTGCCGGCGCCGCAGATGCAGAAAATAGCAGCTGAGAATAATCTTGCCGAGACTGCTTTTTTTATCCCACTGGGAAATGATTTTGAACTAAGGTGGTTTACCCCTGAACTAGAAATAGACCTTTGCGGTCATGCGACTTTGGCAACAGCCCACGTTCTTTTTACCATTTTGGGATATGAACGCGATGTGATACATTTTCACACGCTGAAAGCAGGCACATTAAGCGTTCACAGGAACGGGGACAAATACATGATGGACTTTCCTTCAAGGCCACCTGTGGCCGCAGAAACGCCTTCTGGACTGTTAGAAGCTATCGGAGCTAGTCCGGTTGAAGTTCTACGTTCCAGGGATTATTTTTTGGTTTATGAGACCGAAGCGGATGTCGCTGCACTGAAACCTGACTTTTTTGCATTGAGTAAGATCGATGCTATTGGTGTTATAGCCACAGCACCGGGTGAAAACTGCGACTTTGTTTCCCGATTTTTTGCTCCATCAGCAGGTATTAATGAAGATCCTGTAACCGGTTCAGCGCATTGTAACCTGATCCCGTATTGGGCAAATCGCCTGGGTAAGGAAAATTTGCACGCTTTTCAGGTATCAGAACGACGCGGTGAATTGTGGTGCCAGTTAAAGGGAGATAGGGTGTTGATGTCGGGGAGGGCGGTTACGTATTTGAAGGGGGAAGTTTTTTTATAAGAGTCAAGAACCAAGAGCCAGGAACCAAGACATGGAATGGTAAATTGACAATGTCCCAAAAATCGTATCCTTACCCGTGTCTTGATTCTTGGTTCTTGGCTCCTGATTCTAGAAATTCGGTTT
>NZ_JBASJU010000283.1:0-2209 GCF_049655485.1 Daejeonella sp. | reverse complement strand
GCCGGTTTGACTTTAATTTAATCCCTATAGGCAGATCGACAAAGGTGCCCTGTACTTTCCTTTCCACTGTATATGCAGGAGCATCATACTCGTAGATAGCGGAAATATCTGAAAAAACCAGACCGGGCGTAAATCGCAGATTTGCATTTTCGGCCAGTTTATAATCGGAAACAAAACCCAATGCAAATCCCTGGGTTACCGGCGAACTCAGGCTCGTCATCTGTGCTGGGATCATTGTATCCCCACTTGGATCTAAAAAAGGCCCCTTCCAGTCCGCGGTTTTCAATATTTTATACTCAGCAGCCACATATTGAAATTTAAACCCAAAATGAAGCGTCTCATTATCGACACCCCCTCCCCAATTTTGCTGTGCAGACGCGTAATAATTAAATAAGAATGCCAGGAAAAAAATCAGGGAAAGTCGCTTTATCATTTAGTACCCGTATAAATGGAACAAATCCCAAACGCTAAGGGCCGCAATTTGGTATTTTGATAGCCTATTTTATTCAATAAATCAGTGAACTGCTTTCCATCCGGAAAGGCGGCTACAGATTCAGGCAAGTAACTGTATGCACTTGCATCTTTTGAAAAAAGCTTCCCGATGGAAGGGGTGACATATTTAAAGTAGAAATTATAAGCTTGTTTAACAGGAAACACTTTGGGTTTTGAAAACTCAAGAATTACCACCTTACCGCCTGGTTTCAGCACTCTGAGCATATCTGCAAGTCCCTTTTCAAGGTTCTCGAAGTTACGTACCCCATAAGCCACAGTTACCGCATCAAATGTATTATCATCAAATAAAAGCTTTTCAGAATCACCCAGGCTTACTTCAAAAACATCCTGAAGATTTCTCTTCTGGATCTTTTCGCGAGCGATGGCCAGCATCCCTTCGGAAATATCTACACCAGTGATTTTTTCAGGTTTTAAAATCTTAATCGATTCAAATGCAAAATCCCCCGTTCCGGTCGCGACATCAAGTATATGCTTCGGCTTAAGCGAAAGCAGCTCACGTATCGCCATCTTACGCCAGATCACATCAATGCCAAGCGATAAAAAATGATTTAAGAAATCATAAGTGCCGGAAATATTATTAAACATTTTCGCGACCTGTTCCTTTTTGGAAGCATCGGAGTCGCGATATGGGGTGACGGGGTTAGGGTTAGGCTTGGGCATATGTCTGCAAAGATAAAAGTTATAAGTTGTATTTATAAGTTGTAAGTTTTTGGCCGGCGTTTAGTTACTTATAACCTACAACTTATAACTTATAACTCATAACTTTGCCCCAATGATCATTAAATCCGCCGAATTCCAGTGCAGTAATACCAGAACCGACAAATTACCTCCTCCGGTATTACCGGAATACGCATTTATTGGCCGTTCGAATGTGGGGAAATCTTCCCTGATCAACATGCTTGTTCAAAAGAAAGGCCTTGCAAAAACGTCGCAGACACCGGGTAAAACCCAACTCATAAACCACTTTCTGATTAATGAAAACTGGCAGCTAGTGGATCTTCCGGGATATGGCTATGCTAAAACGTCGAGGAGCAATCGTGCCGACTGGCAAAAGTTCATCAGCTTTTATCTGCGAAACAGGGAAAACCTGCAATGCGTTTTCGTGCTGATTGACAGCAGGCTGGAACCACAAAAAATAGATGTCGAGTTTTGTTCATGGCTTGGAGAAAACGGCTTACCTTTTCAAATCATATTCACTAAAGCAGATAAACAATCCCGTGTAAAAACAGATCAGGCTGTTGCTAAATTCCGCAAATCACTGCTGGAGATTTTCGAGGAAGTGCCTCAGCATTATATAACCTCTGCCGAAACTCAAGACGGACGGGATGAAATACTTGGCTTTATTAACGAATTAAACAGGACGTTTACAAGGTAGCATGAAGAAGTATTTCTCGCTTGTATTATTTGCTCATACTGTTTTTGCGATGCCATTCGCTTTTATTGGCTTCTTCCTGGCTGTTACCACTACCGATCATGAATTCAATTGGATTAAGCTGTTACTGATGGTGCTGTGCATGATTTTCGCCAGAAACGCTGCCATGGCTTTCAACCGCTACCTGGATCGTGAAATTGACGCCGCTAATCCCAGAACTGTTGTGCGGGATATTCCATCCGGACGAATCTCATCGGGAGAAGCACTTGCTTTTACTATCATAAACAGCCTTCTTTTTGTGGCTGCTACGCTTCTTATAAATCG
>NZ_JBASJU010000282.1:0-2933 GCF_049655485.1 Daejeonella sp. | reverse complement strand
GAGAGTTACATAAACACACTGGAAGTTATTGAGAAATGCGCTGAATATCTGGAACAAAATTACGGGAAGAAGGGACCTGTTTTTGGGGGAGAGAAATTGAAGAGCCTGGAACCCCAGGAACGTAAAGCACAAGCCGCGGCCATAGCCCCGATTTTAAGAGGGTTTTGTTCCAGCGAACGTAAGATGATCGGGCATTTTACAGATGATAGCCGTGTTTTGGAATTTATAAACTCTAAGGATCTGAACCGTTTGGCCCCTATGGGAACGAGTTGCCCGGATCATTTTCTGCGAACTAAAATCAGTCCGCTCGTATTGGATCTTAAACCAGATCAGGATTTGTCGGATACAGAAGTAATAAAAACAAGCTTAGCGCCTCTTTTCGAAGCTTATCGCAAAATGTACGCTGACTATTATGAGGCCTGTAAGCATGAGAACAGCCCTGGCATTCGTGATTCCAATCCGGTTATTATTCTTTATCCCGGGGTTGGCTTATTCTCCTTTTCCAAGGATAAGCAAACCGCCCGTGTTGCAGCAGAATTCTATACCAATGCTATAAATGTGATGAAAGGGGCCGAGGCCATTTCGGAATATACATCCCTTCCAAGACAGGAAGCATTCAATATTGAATACTGGCTGCTGGAAGAAGCCAAATTACAGCGAATGCCCGCTGCAAAAGCACTTTCCGGACAAATAGCGCTGATAACAGGAAGTGCCGGCGGAATCGGAAAGGCTATTGCTAAAAAGTTTGCTAGTGAAGGTGCTGTTGTGATTCTGAATGATATGAATCAGGAAAGGCTGGAGAATGCTGGAAAAGAATTTGAAAATTTATACGGAAAAGATGCTTTTGTAACAGCAACATTGGACGTCTCTAGCGAAGCACAGATTAACGATGCATTTGAAACTGCATCGCTTTCCTTTGGGGGTGTGGATATCATCATTAATAATGCCGGCCTCTCGATCTCAAAATCAATTGAAGATCATACTGAAAGCGATTGGGATTTACTGTATGATGTATTAGTAAAAGGCCAGTTCAGGGTTACCCAGGCTGGCGTAAAAGTAATGCGAAAACAAGCGCTCGGTGGCGATGTGATTAATATTGTAAGCAAAAATGCACTGGTTTCCGGACCCAATAATGCAGGTTACGGCTCTGCAAAAGCAGCGCAATTGCATTTAAGCAGGCTGAATGCAGCAGAGCTGGGTGCCGATAAGATTCGGGTTAATGTGGTTAACCCGGATGCTGTAATTTCCGACAGTAATATCTGGGCTGGTGGCTGGGCAGAAGGCCGAGCCAGGGCTTACGGAATTACAGTGGAGGAACTTCCTGAATTCTATGCAAAACGAACTCTATTAAACGAGACCATTCTTCCGGATGATATTGCCAATGCCTGTTTTGCTTTTGTAGGGGGGTTATTGAAAAAGTCAACAGGCAACGTGCTTAACGTAGACGGCGGGGTAGCTATGGCATTTGTGAGATAGGTTCAACCGACCCATGAAAGTACCAGTAATTGCCATATTTGATATCGGGAAAACGAATAAGAAACTTTTTCTATTTGATGAGCATTACCAGATAGTTTATGAAAAAACAGACAGCTTCCCGGAAACTTTAGATGAAGATGGGGAAGCCTGTGAAAATCTGGACAGCCTTCATTTATTTGTATTCGACTCGCTCAATGAAGTATTAAAAATTGAGAAGTTCAGTATAGAAGCGATTAACTTTTCGGCCTATGGCGCAAGCATGGTATACCTGGACGAGGATTATAAACCTTTAACTCCTTTGTACAGCTACCTGAAACCCTATCCGGAGACTTTGGAAATGCAGTTCCATTCGACTTACGGAAGCCGGGAACAGATCATGCTGGAAACGGCCTCTCCGGCGTTAGGAAGCTTAAACTCAGGGCTGCAGTTATATCGTCTTAAATATGAGAAACCTGATATTTTCGTAAAGCTCAGATACGCCCTGCACCTGCCTGAGTACGTGAGCTTTCTAATCTCCGGAGTTTGTTATTCTGGCTTGACCAGCATAGGCTGTCACACCTGGTTATGGGAATTTAAAAAACACGACTATCATTCCTGGGTTTACGATGAAAATCTGCAAACCAAATTAGCTCCCATACATTCTTCAGAAGAAATTTCCTTAGGCACCTTTAATGGAAGAACTTACAAAATAGGAGGGGGCCTCCATGATAGTTCTGCAGCCCTCATCCCATACATGGTTAATTTCAGTGAGCCATTTGTCCTGATCTCAACCGGTACATGGTGTATCAGTCTTAATCCTTTCAATGATGCACCCTTAACTCCGCAGGAATTAAAGAATAATTGCCTTAGCCATTTGAGCTTTCGGGGTAAGTCAGTAAAAGCTTCGCGGATGTTCGCAGGTTTTGAACATGATCAGCAGGTAAAAAGAATAGCTGACTATTTTAAGGTAAATAGCATTCTATTTAAAACCTTAGAGTTTGATTCTGAAATTATAGCTAAACTGGAAGCTGAAGGTCACCAGAAATATCCTTCTTTAAATCCAGACCCCCTTCCCAAAGTGTCTGCGTTCCAGCAGCGGGAGCTGGCTGATTTTGAAAATGCTGCGATAGCTTATCATCAATTGATTGCAGATCTCATCCATTTGCAATATACATCTACTCAGCAGATTATTTCTGGTACAGTTACTAAAAAAATCTTTGTAGATGGCGGCTTTAGCAAAAATGTAATCTATATGAATCTTCTTGCAGCGAAGTTTAAGGATATGGAGGTATATGCAGCAACTATGGCACAGGCTTCTGCATTAGGGGCCGCCCTGGCAATTCATAAGCATTGGAATACGAAGGCTCTGGCCAATGATATCATCGATCTTAAGTACTATTCTGTCAATAAAATTAATCGCCTTTGAACCCACTAAAGATGAAAAAGGAAATTTTCAGTGACTTTATTCAGATTGAAGC
>NZ_JBASJU010000281.1:0-1771 GCF_049655485.1 Daejeonella sp. | reverse complement strand
TAATGTAAATTCAAATAAAAATGAAGGAAATTTAAAGGACACCTGTTATTTAACTATTTTTTATTATCGCGCTATTTAGTGTGAGTCAGCACGAGAAACTCTCTAAATGGTATTCACCTTGATGAATATAACCTACTGTAAAGGTTAGTTATATGTCAGGCGATTCTTTGTTTAGTGCGCACTACATTAATGAAATCCGCTAAGCTTAATATGCCGCCCCGTTGCGCAGGCTGATATGTACCTCTCAAGCTCTCCGGAACCACTAATTGAACATTGTTAGCGATCATCTCTTCTGTCTGATTTTTGCTGATAGCAGGTTCGAGTGTGATTAAATGTTTATTAGGAATGCGCTCCGCTTCAGAAAGAATTTGCCTCCACCGGTCTTTTGCAGTAGTTTTCACTCCGAGCATGGTAAGCAATATGGCGTCGAAGGCTCCGCTGTGATATTGCTTTTTGCCAGGGAACAGAAAATCTGGCTTATTATTTCTTTCTGTTACGGCTCCTTTCGAAAAATCTATATTATTATTTTGAAAGATCACAGCCAGGTTATTCTCGAACGAATGCCCGGCACGGGATTTTCGGCGATTCTGTACACTCAATGAAAAACTTATAAAATCATCTACGTCAAATTTGCTTTCGCCAAATCCCAAGTTTAACTTTTTTGCGACTATCTGTTTCTCAAGAGTTTTGAATAAGAGCTCTTCTCTTTCCAGCCATCGTATTAGTGTCCGATCTGGTTCTTCGACTGGTGAAACATCTATTACTGTTGATCTCGCGAACTCGGAAAATTCTTTGGTGGAAGGAAATGTTTCCCCAAAGCGTCTTATTATCTCGTCCAGAAAATCTGGAGCTGTTTCTTCAACGTCGATTCCGAGGTAACTGAAAATATACCGGCCGGCGTATCCAATATCCGCATGGTTTTTTGAAAAGTCCTTTACGAGAAATCTGTTTTCAACTTCCTCGAAACCAAATAACCACAGTAGCTGCGTTTCGATAGTGGAACCTTTTTCAGCAACTACCACTAAAGCGGTGTTATTGGATAATCGCCCCACGACTATGAGATCACCTGATGACGAAAGTGGGATAACCTGGTTATCTGAATAGTATAGGCGGAATTCTGATCTTGTAACGTGGTCTTCCCTTGAATCATACCAGGTAAGATGACCGTCAGATTCCCGCAAATGGTCCTCGTTATCACTTAGGAAAATAAACTTTGTTTTAAATTCTATTCGTTCGGTGCCAAATATTGTTTTAAATGGGGTAATGCCGTTAAGCTCGTGCTGATTCGATATAGCTTTGTCAACTTCTACAAGACTAAGCCGTTTCACTCCGACTCCGGAAAAGTATTCAGACAGCGATTTTCCCATCTTTTAGTTTTAAGGTTTTTAGTAATTCATTTCCAACAGCTTTTATCAAAGGCATAATTACAGAATTGCCAAATTGCCTGTAAGCTTGAGTGTCCGATACGGGAATAATGAATTCTTTAGGATAACCAAGTAATAAAGCAGCTTCCCTCGGGGTGAGTCTGCGGGGATTTGATCCGGTTTGCGGAATTAAAATTTCAGCGCCGTCTTTATGGTATCTCGCACTCATTGTCCGCGAAATCCCATCCAGATTGGCAAGACCGAATCCGAAGCCATTACCTTTTTCTTTATGTTTTTTTGCGTATTCCTGGAGATAATTCCAGAGTTTATCTGATAATGTAAATCGTGGATCGGGATCCGGCTCTAAAATATTTCTTAACCGATGATTAGCTTCCGGTAGCTCAACC
>NZ_JBASJU010000280.1:0-5896 GCF_049655485.1 Daejeonella sp. | reverse complement strand
TCCATAATGATCTCATTCCGATCAATTGAAACAACTTCACCAGTGTCTTCATCCACGAAATCTTCGACCCATTTCTTCAACACTCTAGCAGCAAGCTTACGTCCAACAGCTTTCTTCAAACCCGACTTATTTACCTTAACTTCATCAGCTAATTCAAAAAGTTCAAGAATATCCTTATCTGAATCATAACCGATGGCACGAAGTAATGTAGTTACAGGGAATTTTTTCTTACGATCGATGTAAGCATACATGACGTTGTTTACGTCGGTAGCAAACTCGATCCAGGAACCCTTAAACGGAATTACACGGGCTGAATACAATTTAGTTCCGTTGGTGTGACGGCTTTGACCGAAGAACACACCTGGAGAACGGTGAAGCTGGGATACAATTACCCGTTCCGCACCATTAATAACAAAAGTTCCTTTAGGTGTCATGTAAGGGATCGTTCCCAAATAAACATCCTGAACTATTGTTTCAAAATCTTCATGTTCCGCATCGTTGCAAGACAAGCGAAGCTTAGCCTTCAACGGGACGCTATACGTTAAACCACGCTCGATACACTCGTGTATATCATAACGCGGGGGATCAATGAAGTAATCAAGAAATTCTAAAACGAAGATGTTTCTTGAGTCAGAGATCGGAAAATTTTCAGAGAACACTTTGAACAAACCTTCTTGATGACGGTTGTCTGAAGTAGTTTCCAGTTGAAAAAATTCCCTGAAAGATTGTAATTGAACATCCAGAAAGTCAGGATAATCCATCACATGCTTACTGGTAGCAAAATTTACTCTTTCGGATTGCTTAATTTTGTTTGCCAAGGGACTGAGAATTTATTTAAGTAAATAAACTTCGACTTGTTTCCCGCGAGGTGCGGAGATGTAAGTCATACATCAAATGGGTATTATAGAAATGGCAATAGACCCCGATGAAAATCGGAGTCTAAGGCCATAAAGTTATGAATTGAGATTACTTAATCTCAACAGTAGCTCCAGCTTCTTCTAGTGCTTTTTTCAATGATTCAGCTTCTGCTTTATCAACACCAGTTTTTACTTCTTTTGGTGCACCGTCAACTAAGTCTTTAGCTTCTTTCAAGCCTAAGCCTGTAAGATCTTTAACCAATTTAACAACACCTAATTTAGAACCACCAGCTTCTTTCAAGATTACATCGAAAGAAGTTTGTTCTGCTGCTGCCGCTGGTGCATCACCACCTGCTGCTGGACCTGCCGCTACAACTGCTGCTGCTGCTGGCTCGATACCATACTCATCTTTTAATATTTGAGCTAATTCGTTAACCTCTTTTACTGTTAAGTTTACTAATTGCTCAGCAAACGATTTTAAATCTGCCATTTTATTTTATTTTAAAATTTCTGTACTTGAATAATTTAATTGAACTTTCAGGTAGTTCTTTAACCTCTTTCTTGTAATGTTTTAACAATTCCTGCAAGTTTGTTTCCACCTGACTGTAAGCCAGAGATAACATTCTTAGCTGGAGACTGAAGCAATGCAATAATGTCTGCTACTAATTGTTCCTTAGATTTAAGGTTAACCAATGCATCCAATTGATTGTCGCCAATGAATACGGCGGAATCAATGTATGCTGCTTTAAGTACTGGCTTATCACCACTTTTTCTCAATTGTTTAATCAGTTTTGCCGGAGCGTTTGCTGATTTTGAGAATAAAATAGATGATGATCCTTTTAGTACATCAAAGATTTCGCTATAATCACCTTGAGAAGCTTCCATAGCTTTTCTGATCAAGGTGTTTTTAGCAACCTGCATTTTGATACCGTTATCGAAACATTTGCGGCGAATATCATTTACTTTTGCTACAGACAGATTTGCTGTATCGGTAATGTAGAAATTACCGTATTCAGCAATCGTTTCTGTTAAAGCAACGACAGCGTCGTGTTTTTCTTCTTTTCTCATGATTAGATCCCCGCTACTGATTTAGTTTCAATTTCGATTCCCGGACTCATAGTCGAAGACATATGTATGCTTTTGAAATAAGTTCCTTTGGCTGCTGAAGGCTTCAATTTTGAAATTACCTGAATTACTTCAAGTGCGTTCTCATAAATTTTCTCCGCATCAAAAGATACTTTTCCAATAGAGGCATGGATAATTCCTGTTTTGTCAACCTTGAAATCGATCTTACCACCTTTAACATCCGTTACTGCTTTACCCACATCCGGGGTAACAGTTCCTGATTTAGGGTTAGGCATAAGGTTACGAGGACCTAAAACACGTCCAAGTTTACCTACTTTAGCCATAACACTAGGCATTGTAATAATGATATCAACGTCAGTCCAACCGCCTTCTATTTTGGCAATGTATTCATCTAAACCTACGTAATCTGCACCTGCTGCCTTAGCTTCTGCTTCCTTATCAGGAGTACAAAGAACTAAAACACGGACAGTTTTACCGGTTCCATGAGGTAGAGTTGCAATACCACGTACCATTTGGTTCGCTTTACGCGGATCTACACCTAAGCGTACGTCCAGGTCAACCGAAGCATCAAATTTGGTAGTTGTGATATCTTTAACCAGAGCCGCAGCTGCAGTTAATGAATATGCTTTCCCAGCCTCAATTTTTGAATGTGCCTGTTTTTGATTTTTTGTTAATCTAGCCACTTCTTAAACTGATTTGTATAATTAATTATTCCAGGGTGCATCACCGCTAACGGTAATTCCCATACTGCGTGCTGTACCAGCAACCATTTTCATGGCTGACTCGACAGTAAATGCGTTCAAGTCGGTCATTTTATCTTTCGCAATGCTTTCAACCTGCTCCCAGTTTACACTGGAAACTTTCTTACGGTTGGGCTCTGCAGATCCACTCTTTAAACCCGTGGCGTCCAATAATTGGATTGCTACAGGAGGAGTTTTGATGATAAAATCGAATGACTTGTCGACATAAACAGTAATTACAACCGGTAAAACTTTACCTGGCTTATCTTGGGTACGCGCATTAAATTGCTTGCAAAACTCCATAATGTTCACACCCTTCGCTCCCAAGGCGGGACCTACTGGTGGAGATGGATTTGCAGCGCCGCCTTTGATCTGTAATTTTATTAAAGCACCGACTTCTTTTGCCATTTTTATTGATTTATTTGTAACTCAATGTTAGTAGTGGAAGCTATGTAACATTTAAGACTGTATGGAGATGTGAGAAATGAGATGTGAGATGTGAGAAATTCTCAAATCTGTTGTCTCATATCTCAAATCTATTCCTTTTCGACTTGCATATAATTCAACTCAAGTGGTGTCCTTCTTCCGAAGATCTTAACCATCACCTTAAGTTTCTTTTTCTCTTCATTAACCTCTTCGATAACGCCTGTAAACCCGTTAAATGGACCATCCATTACTTTGACGTTCTCACCAACATAGTAAGGAACATTCATGGATTCTCCCTGTTCAGCCATTTCATCAACCTTACCAAGGATCCGGTTAACTTCAGCCGCTCTCATAGGAACTGCATTACCGCCTTTATCGCCAAGGAAACCAATAACACTATTGATTCCTTTAATAACATGTTCAAGCTCGCCATCTAAAGCGGCTTCAATAAGAACGTAACCAGGATAGAAGTTCCGCTCTTTAGCGATCTTCTTACCATCTTTCATCTGGTAGAATTTTTCCATCGGTATCAATACCTGAGGTATTAGATGGGAAATTCCAAGTCGATTTACCTCTGCTTCTAAATACTGCTTAACTTTCTTTTCTTTACCGCTAACCGCCCTAACCACATACCATTTCAATTGATCGCTCATAGTAACTTAATTAGGAAAGAGAATTATAGAACAACTTCAGCGCTCTGCCCGCCGTTTCGTCCATAGCCAGAATAATTAGCGATATAATTATAGATGCTATTAACACCAATACAGCTGAATTTTGCAATTCTCCCCAAGTAGGCCAGGTAACCTTCTGGGTCATTTCGGTATATGATTCTTTTATAAATTCTACTACGTTAGCCATCTTTTATTTAGCGTAAGCACGGGAACAAGGATTCGAACCCTGATCAAAGGTTTTGGAGACCTCTATTCTACCATTGAACTATTCCCGTCAATATAAACTGCGTTTTATCAATAAAAACTCAGCCTGTGTATTATAAGAAAACATAAGTCCACAATAAAGGGACTTATGTTATCCAATTAACCTTTATAAGAAATTGATTACTTTACAATTTCAGTCACCTGTCCGGCACCAACAGTTCTACCACCTTCACGGATAGCGAAACGAAGACCTTTTTCCATCGCGATTGCGTTGATCAGTTTTACGCTGATTGTAACGTTATCACCTGGCATAACCATTTCTACTCCTTCAGCAAGAGTGATCTCACCTGTAACGTCTGTTGTACGGAAATAGAATTGTGGACGATATTTGTTAAAGAATGGAGTGTGACGTCCACCTTCTGCTTTTGATAATACGTAAATCTCAGCTTTGAAGTCAGTGTGCGGGGTTACTGAACCTGGTTTACAAATAACCATACCACGACGGATATCAGTTTTCTCAATACCACGTAACAATAATCCAACGTTATCACCAGCTTCACCTCTGTCTAATATCTTACGGAACATCTCAACACCTGTTACTACAGATTTTAAGTTTTCAGCTCCCATACCTAAGATATCAACCTGCTCACCTGAGTTAATTACTCCTCTTTCGATACGTCCAGTAGCAACAGTTCCACGACCAGTGATCGAGAAAACATCTTCAACCGGCATAAGGAAAGGAAGTTCTGTCAAACGTGGAGGAATTGGAATGTAGTTATCTACAGCTTCCATTAACTCAAGAATTTTACCAACCCACTTAGGATCGCCATTCAAACCACCCAAAGCAGAACCTTGAATAACTGGAATATCATCACCTGGGAATTCGTAGAAGCTTAATAGTTCACGGATTTCCATTTCTACTAATTCAAGTAATTCTGGATCGTCAACCATGTCAACTTTATTCATGAAAACTACCAATGAAGGTACACCTACCTGACGGGCAAGAAGGATGTGTTCACGAGTTTGTGGCATTGGACCATCAGTTGCAGCAACTACGATGATAGCACCATCCATTTGAGCAGCACCTGTAACCATGTTCTTCACATAATCCGCGTGACCTGGACAGTCAACGTGAGCATAGTGACGGGTAGCGGTTGAATACTCCACGTGTGCAGTATTGATGGTGATACCTCTTTCTTTTTCTTCAGGAGCAGAGTCAATTGAATCAAATGAACGTGCTTCAGAAAATCCTGCATCAGCTAATACTTTCGTAATAGCGGCTGTAAGTGTAGTTTTACCGTGGTCAACGTGACCTATAGTACCGATATTTAAATGCGGCTTACTGCGGTCAAATTTTTCTTTTGCCATTTTGTTTTATACTAATTATTAGGTTAATTTTATTATTGTTCTAATTCTAAAATACAATCTAGAGCCAACGATGGGACTTGAACCCATGACCTCTTCCTTACCAAGGAAGTGCTCTACCGCTGAGCTACGTCGGCTTATTGCTTGCTCTCAGGTTCATGTCATTCATCTGAAGTGTAAACCAATGAACCAACATCTGGCAAACAATGAACCGTTGAGCGGAAGACGAGGTTCGAACTCGCGACCTATAGCTTGGAAGGCTATCGCTCTACCAACTGAGCTACTTCCGCTTGTTAATTTGATAATTAGCAAATGAGCAAATTAGCAAATCGGGCAACATTATTAACAAAATTCACAAAGTTCTAGATAACCAATGCTTCATTTGCTAATTCTCAAATTTGCTAATTTGCTAATTTGATCGTGGGGGGGGAAGGATTCGAACCTTCGAAACCGAAGTAACGGATTTACAGTCCGTCCCATTTGACCGCTCTGGAACCCCCCCAACATTTCTGAGCCTCCTATCGGGATCGAACCAATGACCTACTGA
>NZ_JBASJU010000279.1:0-3423 GCF_049655485.1 Daejeonella sp. | reverse complement strand
GAGCCGAGGGACATACTGTTGAACCTGTATCTTTTGATTTGCTTGAGTATGTAGTGCCGACCTATTACATATTAACAATGGCTGAGGCTTCATCGAATCTTGCCCGTTATGACGGTGTCCATTATGGATATCGCAGCGAAATGGCAAGAGATCTTGAATCCACTTATAAGCAATCCCGTTCTGAGGGCTTTGGGCCGGAGGTTAAGCGCCGGATCATATTGGGAACATTTGTTCTGAGTGCAGGTTATTATGACGCTTATTATGCGAAGGCGCAGAAAGTCAGAAGGTTAATACGTGAAAAGACAGAGGAGATTCTGTCGGAATTTGATTTTATTATGCTCCCAACGGCACCTGCTCCTGCTTTCACAATCGGGGACGCGAGCGATGATCCTGTGGTGAATTACCTTGCTGATATTTTTACAGTGCAGGCTTCCCTTGCGGGGATCCCGGCTATTTCTTTACCAGCGGGCAATAATCAGGAAGGTTTGCCGTTAGGTATGCAGTTTTTGGGGAAACGTTTCGAAGAGGGTGCATTATTGTCCTTTTCAAAAAATATTGAGGGGCTCCTGAAAGATTAGTTCAGGTTTGGTTGTTTAACGACGGTTTCGGCCGTAATAAAGAGGGTAAGATGAGGAAAATTTTAACATTTGCCGCGCTGGTGATACTATGCGCGGCTTATCGCACTAATGCATCTCCGATATCAGGCAAGGATAATTTTGCGGATACACTTCGTGTAGCTTCTCCCTTAGCGACGCCGGATTTATCAAATTCAAGCCTTTTTTACGGGCATAAGCTTAGTTCCCTGCAGAAATCGGTACCACTTGATTACAACGGATATGTTCAGGAGTATATCGATAAATATTTGAGCAGAAAAGAGCAGATCGGTAAAATGCTCGGCTTATCAGAATACTACTTTCCCATATTCGAAAAAGCTTTGAAAGATGCCGGGCTACCGGAAGAACTCAAGTTTATGACGATCATTGAATCGTCTTTAAACCCTCTGGCAGTTTCCAAATCAGGCGCTGTGGGGCCATGGCAGTTTATGTACACCACAGCAAAAGGCTATGGATTGGTAATGGATTCGTTTGTTGATGAGCGCAGGGATCCTGTAAAAGCAAGCAATGCAGCTGCACATTATTTTGTGGACGCTTACAAAAGGGTAGGTGATTGGTTGCTGACCATCGCTGCTTTCAATTGCGGCACCGGGGCGGTAACCCGGGCAATCGCAAAATCTGGCGGTGAAGCTGATTTCTGGAAAGTCCGCTCATTTCTTCCTCGCGAAACCCAAAATTATGTCCCTGCTTTTATTGCTACCGTATATCTGATGAATTATTATAAAGATCATGGCATCGAGTCAAGGCCGCCTGCATTTAATATTTCGACTGATATTTTTCAGGTGAAGAGAAACATATCGATCAGTAGTGTAGCTGAGGCTGCTCATCTCGATATAAAAGATTTGATGGTGTTAAATCCCTCTTATAAAAAACAGATTATTAATGGCTCAGAAGAAGCTCCTAAAACTCTGGTAATTCCAGGATTGGAGTATAATTCATTCGCTTCTCTGTATAATTTGCTTAACGGCGATTCGGTAGAAAAGCCTTCCAAAGCCTCTCCGGAAACTATTGAAACCCGGAATAAGAGTTACATCGTGAAAGTAGGCGATACACTGTCTGGTATTGCTGAGAAATTTAATGGAATGACGGTATCGAAAATAAAAGCTCTGAATGGTCTGACACAATCTGCTATTAATCCTGGCATGAGATTGATAATCAGTAGTTTATAAAGAGTTAAGCCTGCACCAAAGATAATCCATTGGGTAGCGTATTAACCCTGTTTTCAAGAAAAAGAATTGTAATTTTGGTGCACTAATCAATTCGAGAGCTTAATGAGTAAAACTAATCGTAAACAAGATGCACTTGACTACCATTCGCAGGGCCGGCCTGGAAAGATACAGGTAGTTCCAACAAAACCCACGAATTCTCAACGCGATCTTTCCCTGGCATATTCTCCCGGAGTTGCAGAACCGTGCTTAAAAATAGCTGAAAATAAAGAAGATGTCTATAAATACACAGCCAAGGGTAACCTTGTTGCGGTGATAAGTAATGGGTCTGCAGTTTTAGGACTGGGTGATATCGGGCCGGAAGCAGGTAAGCCTGTAATGGAGGGGAAAGGATTGTTGTTCAAGATATTTGCCGATATCGACGTTTTTGACCTGGAACTTGATACCCAGAATATAGATGAGTTTGTGATGATCGTTAAGGCGCTGGAGCCTACCTTCGGAGGTATAAACCTGGAGGATATTAAAGCTCCGGAATGCTTTGAGATTGAACGCCGCCTTAAGGAATGCATGTCCATTCCGGTTATGCATGATGATCAGCATGGTACAGCTATTATTTCCGCTGCTGCGCTGATCAATGCCTGTGAACTTCAAAAGAAAAAACTCGATAAAATTAAGATTGTTGTAAACGGCGCCGGAGCAGCAGCTATCTCCTGTACACGTTTATATGTAAGCCTTGGGGCAAAGCTTGAGAATATTGTGATGCTTGATCGTTCAGGTGTTATCCGGAAAGACCGTGATAATCTGGAAGGTACCAAAGCCGAGTTTGCTACTTCAAGAAGGATAAGTACCCTCGCCGAAGCGGTAAAAGATTCTGATGTATTTATTGGATTATCATCTCCGGATGTGCTTACGGCAGATATGCTTAGGACTATGGCTAAAAACCCAATTGTTTTTGCAATGGCCAATCCGAATCCGGAAATAGCCTATGAGCTGGCAGTTAAAACCAGGAAGGATATTATCATGGCTACCGGACGTTCCGATTACCCTAATCAGGTGAACAACGTTCTGGGCTTTCCTTACATCTTCAGGGGTGCTCTGGATGTGAGAGCTACAGGTATTAACGAAGAGATGAAGAAGGCGGCAGTTTTCGCAATCGCGGAACTGGCTAAAAGAAACGTGCCGGAGGCTGTAAATCTTGCATACAACTCCCGGAACCTCAAATTCGGCAAAGATTATATCATCCCAAAACCCATCGATTTCAGACTGATTACCACCGTATCGCCAGCCGTGGCAAAAGCTGCTATTGAATCTGGCGTAGCCCGGAAAATCATTACAGATTGGGAAGGCTATAACGAAGAGCTTAAAATACGATTAGGAACGGACGATAAAATATTGAGGGCGATAACGAATAAAGCTAAATCATCGCCTAAGCGTGTTGTATTTGCTGAGGCAGATAATTACAAGATATTGAAGTCTGCGCAGATCGTTAAAGACGAAGGTATCGCAGTGCCGATTTTGCTGGGTAATAAAGAAAAAATCAAGCAAATTATTGCGGAGCATGAGCTTGAGCTCGACGGAGTGGAGATTATTAATCCGGTTGAAGAGAAAATTATTTCTGCACACTACGCGGAATTCTTCTATAA
>NZ_JBASJU010000278.1:0-4063 GCF_049655485.1 Daejeonella sp. | reverse complement strand
ACCGTAAGGGATTACCTGTACGTGGACAACGCACTAAAAACAACTCACGTACCCGTAAAGGAAAACGTAAGACTGTAGCAAACAAGAAAAAAGCAACTAAGTAAAAATTAGATATGAGATGTGAGATTTTAGATATGAGAATATCGAAAGTGCTCAGCTCATGATTAAAAAAAGAAATAGATATGAGTGCCGGGATCTGATCTCAGATCTCAAGTCTCACATCTCAAATCTCTAAAAATGGCAAAAACTAAAAAAGTAACCAAAAAGCGCGTTGTTATTGTTGAACCAATCGGCGAAGCACATGTTAACGCTACCTTTAACAATATCATTATCACTCTGACTAACCTTCAGGGTCAAACCATCAGTTGGTCATCAGCTGGTAAAATGGGTTTCAAAGGTTCCAAGAAAAATACTCCTTACGCTGCCGGACAAGCTGCAGGCGACTGCGCTAAAGTAGCACATGATCTTGGCCTTCGTAAAGTTCAAGTATATGTTAAAGGCCCAGGTTCAGGCCGCGAGTCAGCTATCCGTACTCTGCAGACTGCCGGAATTGAGGTTACTACTATACAGGACATCACCCCGCTTCCGCACAACGGTTGCCGTCCTCCAAAAAGAAGAAGAGTTTAATTAATAATAATCAGTTTTAAAGCTAAGATTCTCCTGGGTAAGCTGGGAAGATACTTTAAAAACACACAACCATGGCTAGATATACCGGACCAAAGTCCAAAATCGCCCGTAGATTCAGAGAACCAATTTTCGGTCCTGATAAGGCATTAGAAAGAAAAAATTATCCTCCAGGGATGCACGGTACCTCCAGAAAAAGAGGTAAGCAATCAGAGTTTGCTGTGCAGTTAATGGAGAAGCAAAAAGTTAAATATACTTACGGTGTATTAGAGCGTTATTTCGAAAACTTATTCCACAAAGCATCTGCTAAAGAAGGAATTACAGGAGAAAACCTTTTGAAGTTCTTAGAAGCGCGTTTAGACAATACTGTTTATCGTTTAGGTATTGCTCCAACCCGCTCTGCTGCTCGTCAGTTGGTAGGCCATAAGCACATCACAGTAAATGGTGAAATCGTTAATATTGCTTCTTATGCTTTACGTGCTGGCGATGTGGTTGCTGTTCGTGAGCGTTCAAAATCTCTTGAAGCTGTTTCACATTCAGTAGCTGCAAGAACTATAAACAAATTCAGCTGGTTAGAATGGGATGCAAATACCTTAACGGGTAAGTTCCTTAACTATCCAAGCCGCGATGAGATTCCTGAGAATATCAAGGAAAACTTAATCGTCGAGTTATACTCTAAGTAAGATATGAGATATGAGATTTATTAAATCTCATATCTTGTTTCATGTCTATTAAAAGAAAGAGATTAGGATAAGATTACGAAAGATGAGCTGGTCTCATATCTCACATCTCACATCTCACATCCATTAAACAATAAACAAATTAGATAAATGGCAATCTTAGCATTTCAGAAACCTGATAAAGTTATCATGCAGAAATCTACGGATTTCGACGGAACATTCGAATTCAGACCTTTAGAGCCTGGTTTCGGTGTTACCATTGGTAATGCTTTACGGAGAATACTTTTATCTTCCCTGGAAGGTTTTGCAATAACCTCAGTACGCCTATCAGGTGTATCTCATGAGTTTTCTACCATCAAAGGTGTAGTAGAAGATGTTACTGAGATCATCCTTAATCTGAAGCAAGTTCGTTTCAAAAAAACTGGCGAGTCTGGCGATAATGAGAAGATCTTTGTGATCATCAATGGCCAGGATCAGTTCAAAGCTGGCGACATTACTAAGTTCTCAAATAACTTTACAGTTCTGAATTCTGATATGGTTATCTGTAATATGGAATCTTCAGTTACTCTGGAGATTGAATTAACAGTTAGCAAAGGAAGAGGTTACATTGCTGCAGAAGAAAACAAAAACGCGGATGCAGTTCTAGGTGTTATCGCAATTGATTCGATTTACACTCCAATCAAGAACGTTAAATACACAATCGAGAATTTCCGTGTAGAACAAAAAACTGACTATGAGAAGTTAGTTCTTGATATCACTACCGATGGTTCAATTCATCCGGAAGAAGCTTTGAAAGAAGCAGCTAAGATATTGATCCACCACTTTATGCTGTTCTCTGACGAGAATATCATGCTTGAATCTCAGGCTAAAGAAGAAACTAAAGAAGTTGATGAGGAAATCCTGCACATGCGTAAGATCCTTAAAATGGAATTGGTTGATCTTGATCTTTCTGTTCGTGCATTAAATTGCCTTAAAGCTGCTGATATCCGTTCATTAGCTGACCTCGTTTCATACGATGTTGCTGATATGCTGAAATTCAGAAACTTTGGTAAGAAATCACTTACTGAAATCCAGGATTTAGTGAAATCTAAAGGCTTGTCGTTCGGCATGAACCTTTCGAAATTCAAATTAGACGAAGAATAATATATAACAATAAGCGAAATGCATAATTCCCGATCCCGAAAGGTTGATTGACGGTATGCACGTGCACAATTTAACAAAACATGAGACACGGTAAAAAAGTAAACCATTTAAGTCGTACAGACAGTCACCGCAGAGCGATGCTGGCTAACATGGCTTCTTCGCTTATCTTACACAAGCGCATTACAACAACACTTGCAAAAGCTAAAGCTTTACGTGTGTATGTTGAACCTATCATCACTAAATCAAAAGATGATACTACTCACTCACGTCGTACGGTATTCAGTTACCTGCAGAATAAAGAAGTAGTTTCTATCCTTTTCCGTGATGTAGCTGCAAAAGTAGCAAGCCGTCCTGGTGGTTATACCCGTATCCTTAAGATGGGAAACCGTCTTGGTGATAATGCATCAATGGCTTTGATCGAATTAGTTGATTACAACGAAATCTACACTAATGGTGATGCAGCTGCTGCTGAGAAGAAAACTACACGTCGTCGTGGTTCAAAAGCAAAGAAAGCTGATGCTCCTGCTGCTGGTGCGAAAGCTCCAAAAGCTGAGGCTGCTCCAGCTGAAGAAGCTGTAGTTGTTGAAGAAACTCCGGTAGCTGAAACAAAAGCAGAACCTAAAGCTCCAAAAGCAGAAGCTACTCCAGTTGTAGAAGAAGCTCCGGCTGCTGAAGAAGCTGCACCAGAGGCTCCGGCTAAAGGTGATGACAAAGAAGAGAAGAAAGCATAATTTAGATTTCTCTTAAGATACCGAAAACCCGTTCTGAATAGAGCGGGTTTTTTGCGTTTAGAGGTCGGAGGTCTGAAGTCGGAGGTCTGAGGTCTGAGGTTTGAATTCGGAAATTGGAAGTTTGATCCATGAGATACCGCTTCTTGGTTCAGACTTCTGACTTCCGACTTCAGCATCGAGTGGGAAACCTACAAACCTACCTGCCTCTTTTGATAATTAGCGTAAATTAGGAAGGTCAAACCAATTCAACTTACAGCCCACATTATACAGGGCGTCTCGATTTGTGCCACACTGCCCAGCTCTTTAATCATAAACCCGATCGCAGCGGAAAGCCCGCAGCCAGATATCAGCGATGTCGTTAAAATCCCCGTTCTGGCGAGGACTTGCAGCGAAGAGCGGGGCTATCATTTTCGAAGAACTAATGCCGCACCTTTCCAAATCATTAAATTGTCAATTAATATCGACCTATTTTCTCTTTTCTCTTGTACTGTTTTCCATTCTTCACTCATCACTCATCATCCGTAATTCTCAACTCTCCACTCTCCATTCTCAAATATCTCCATTATTATCTTCAATTAGTAACGGGCCTAATGAGCGACACACTTAATTGTTTATTAAGCTTCGCTCAAAATGACGTCGTAATTCGTAATTCTTAATCGTAATTCCTCTTCCCCCTGCCATACTGTCATTGCAAAAACACCTTGATACAAGCTTAATTAATACCTGAATGACAAAATACTGTCAATATAAGGGGCTATCCGATTTGGCACAACGCTTGTTAATTCCTCTGTAGAAAACTAAACACAAATTAAAGAAGGGTAATAAGAATATGGCAAAGATAATTGGTATTGACTTAGGAACAACAAATTCATGCGTTGCAGTAAT
>NZ_JBASJU010000277.1:0-19120 GCF_049655485.1 Daejeonella sp. | reverse complement strand
TACTTCTTCATCCCTTATGTCTATAGATTCCTTTGCAGTTTTTCCGGAAAACCTGAGATCCCGTCCGCGTTTCATAAATGGTTCAAGGTCCTTGTGATAACTTGCAACGCTTAAACCTGGAAGTTTTGGATCGTCTGCGATACAAATCATTTCATTCGATCCTTTTCTGAGTTGTACCAGTTTGCCGTTTTCATTGTAACCTAAAACTGTTGCATTCTCACGTTTATCAACAGGCGCTGCTAATACCGCAGTTTTAATCTGAATTTCAGCTGATGGGATGTCGCTTTGCGCGAAAATGGAATGTCCGGTAAATAACAATCCGAATAAGATGAGAGTCTTTTTCATAGGAGTGAAATGAGGAGAACTTTAATTAAATTAAGTCTTTTTGCTATCAATAACAAATTATTAATCAGCCATTTCGTCAATTTCCCTCTTGGGATCAGGAGCGAGTTTCACTGAATCGTCTGAAACGATGACTAAGCGTTCCTTATAGAGGCTCCCAATTGCTTTCTTGAATGCCTTTTTACTAATTTTAAGCTGATTGTAAATATCCTCAGGAGAGCTTTTGTCACCAAGGTTGATAATGCCCCCGTTTTCCCTAAGTTCCAATAGCAAGGTGTCTTTCAGATCGAGAATATGCCTGAAGCCGATAACCTGTAAACTTAGGTCTATCTTATTTTCTTCCCTAATTTTCTTAACGAACCCTCTCCTTACATCACCGGGTTGTAAATCCTCAAAAACTTCATTGTGATAAAGCAAGCCTGCATATTTTTGGTTGATAATTGCGCTGTAGCCCAGGTCGCTTTCATCGAAAATGAGTAAGCTGACTTCATCCCCTTCTTCCAGGTCATGCATATCCTGTTCGATGAAATCAGTAAGTCGCGAAGATGCCGTGATCCGTTCATTTCGTTCATCGGTGTAAAGATATACGACATACTTTTGACCAACTTTCATCGGGCGTTTTTGTTCACGCTCGGGTACGAATACATCTTTTCCGATACCCATATCCATAAATGCGCCCTGTTCATTTAAATCAACAACCTCTAGAAATGCGAATTCACCAACCATGGCGGTTGGAGTTTCAGTCGTTGCCATCAATCTCCCGTCACTATGAATGTATACGAAAACATGTAGATTGTCGCCTGGCTCGGCTTCCTTAGGGGCATAAACGTATGGCAGAATCACCTCTTTCTCACCATCCGTGAGAACCAAACCGGTTTCTGTTTTTTTAACGAACCTAAGTTCATTGAACCTTCCTATCTCTATCATATTTTGTATTGTAAACCAAAGGGGAATTAATGCGCGAAGATACGAAAACCACACGAATTGATTTTCAGCGAGTAGTGGCATAAAAAAATGCCTTTGAATAATCAAAGGCATTTCCTTTACATTAAAAAAAATTTTAGTTTCCTGAGATCACACCACAGCCAATTCTGCTTCCAGCATCGCCGGTCGGTTGGGTTTTATAATCGTCAACCCCGGAATGTACAATGACAGCCCGGCCCAGGACGTTTGTTTTTTCATCTCCGCCGATTGTCCATCTGTTCGATGATACGGTAACAGTCCCCTTACCTTCTGAATCCAACTGAACATTTCCGATATCTCCGGAATGATAAGCCGCGGAACCCCATTTTCCATGAGCTTCATTGGTAGGATTCCAGTGGCCGTGAGCCCCCTTGCCTGCGTCGCCACAATCACCATGTTCATGCAGGTGAACTGCTACAGACTTATTGGCCATTTTTGGGAAATCGACGTTAAGACTCAATTCTATTGTGCCATCATCTCTTTTAGTAAACTCAGCCCTTCCACTTCCAGCAGTGTCTGTTTTAGTTGAGGCAATGTCAGCATGAGCTTTATCAGCCATGCCGGTCATGCTCCCCGCTGTGTCCATCGCCATGCTATCAGCATGCATCGCAGAATCATGACTAGTATCAGTTGTGTTTGTATTCGTGCAGGCGGCCGTTACTGCCAGAAATAGTGGCAAGGTTAACCAAAGTGATGTTTTTTTCATAATCAAGGTTTTATTGTTTTTTCACAATTTAACAATTGAATTCGAATAAGGTTTTGAAAAGTGGAGCGTTGTTGCGATTTTGACGTATATCCTAAATCGAATAGCTAAAAAATAAATCGCGAACGTTATCCAGATAATAAGGATATTTTTGTAAACATACAAATTTGACCGATTTGGCAAAAATATTATTAATTACACCGCCCTTCACTCAGTTAAATACACCGTACCCTGCCACGGCGTATTTGAAGGGTTTCCTTAATACTATAAACGTTCCCTCATTTCAAGCAGATCTTGGAATTGAAGTGATCCTTAAACTTTTTTCCAAAAAGGGTCTTTCCGACGTGTTTAATGAAATAAAATCAGATTGCAAATTTTCCGACAACGCAAAACGCATAATTGCTTTGAAAGGGAATTATATTCAGACTATTGACGGAGTTATTTCTTTCCTTCAAGGTAGAAATCCAACACTGGCCCATTTGATTTGTTTGGAGAACTTCCTTCCAGAGGCTTCCAGATTTAAACAAACCGAGGACCTTGACTGGGCTTTTGGAACCATGGGAACGCAGGATAAAGCAAAGCACCTGGCTACACTCTATCTGGAGGATATTTCGGATCTAATAGTTGAGTGCCTTGACCCAAATTTCGGATTTAGCAGGTATGCCGAACGCCTTGGAAGGTCGGCATCAAGTTTTAATGAGATTTACGATTCCCTCCATGAGAAAAACACATATGTTGACAATCTGCTGTTAGAAGTACTGGCTGAAAAGATGCATCAGGTAAGTCCCGAGCTGGTTTTATTTTCGGTCCCATTCCCAGGGAACCTTTACTCTGCTTTTCGCTCGGCCCAATGGATTAGGGAGAATTTTCCGGATGTTAAACTCGCGATGGGGGGCGGATTTCCAAATACTGAACTTCGCTCAATTTCTGACCCGAGGGTATTTGAATTCTTTGACTTTATATGCCTTGATGATGGTGAAGCTCCTGTTGAGAATCTTATAGAACTGATGGACGGGAGACGGACTGTGAGCGAACTTAAGCGGACATTTATACTTGACAATGGTATAGTTAGATATTGTAATGCTAGCCTTTCAAAGGATTATAAGCAATTTGAGGTAGGTACTCCGGATTATTCCGATTTACTCCTGGATGAATATATTTCGGTTATTGAAATTGTAAATCCGATGCATCGGATGTGGAGTGACGGGCGATGGAACAAACTTACGATGGCCCATGGCTGTTATTGGGGTAAATGTACATTTTGCGATATTTCGCTCGACTACATCAAATTGTACGAACCTATTGCCGCCGGATTATTGTGCGACAGGATGGAGGAAATTATTCTACAAACGGGACAGAATGGATTTCATTTTGTTGACGAAGCTGCTCCACCCGCTTTAATGCGCTCCCTGGCGCTGGAAATTTTAAGGAGGAAAATTACCGTAACATGGTGGACCAACATCCGTTTTGAGAAAAGTTTTACGAAAGATCTTTGTTTGTTATTAAAAGCTTCGGGGTGCATCGCTATTTCGGGGGGGCTTGAGGTTGCTTCAGACAGGTTATTGGAGCTAATTCAAAAAGGAGTTACCGTAGAACAGGTAGCAAAGGTAGCACATAATTTTACTGAGGCAGGCATAATGGTTCATGCCTATTTGATGTATGGATTCCCGACCCAGACAGCTCAGGAAACCATTGATTCGCTGGAGATGGTACGACAAATGTTTGAGGCCGGGGTTCTGCAGTCGGGGTTCTGGCACCAGTTTGCGATGACAGCTCACAGTCCTGTTGGACTGTACCCCGAAAAATTTAACGTGTCGAAAGAAAACCCTGCACTTGGTACTTTTGCAAACAATGACATTGTTCATATTGATAAAGCCGGCACCAACCATGAGTTGTTCAGTTACGGTTTAAAGAAGTCGCTTTTCAATTACATGCACGGAATATGTTTTGAGCATCCTTTACAATACTGGTTCGAACACAAGGTTCCGCGTACCAGAGTCGCCGCTGGATTTATTGAAAATGCCATTACTCATGATGAGGCTTTTTTTGTAAAACCAGAGGCAAAGCTTGTCTGGCTGGGATCGAATCCGATAATCACCTCTTTTGAAAAGGAGAAGAAAGGAAAGCGGTGGGAAATGGCCGAATTTAAATTTTTCGACAAGAAATCGGAGTTTAGTATACAGGTTGATAAAATGCATTCCAACTGGCTTAGTCAGTTTCTTGATGACATCAACCTGGAAAAGCCGGTTCGGTTAAGCTTTCAGAAAGTGAAAATTGATTTCGAGAATACGATGGGACAGGATTTCGAACCTTTTTGGTACGGAAAGGCGATGAACACTTTACGCCAGTCGGGTTTATTGGTATTATAAATAAATAATTCTCTTATCTGGGACATAGCTTCAAAATCGAAAAAATCGTTGGCCACAACAGAGGAATTGCGTGATTAGGGAATTAATAAAAGAAGCGTAATCATACGATTACGCTTCTTGTCTTTTTATTGGAATAAAAAAGAGTTGTTTTAATTTACTCCGCCTTTACGTGTAGGCGCGCGTTCTACCGGCCATTCGGAAGGTCGGCCTGTTCTTGGATTTACAGGTAATACACTCTTTTCGCGTGAAGCTTTGGCTGGATCTTCACTCGCCATATAAACCAGAATCGCTGTTAAGATAGCATTGTTCTGTACGTCATCAAATACGATTTTATCATAAGTATCCCGGTTAGTGTGCCAGGTATAGTTCCCGTAAGACCATCCTAAAGAACTTAGAGAAAATGCTGGTACTCCTGCTGCAACAAATGAAGCATAATCGGAACCCCCACCACCCGGTGAGCCAGGGAAGCTGGTTTCGATTTGAGATTTTATTTCTGTCGGAACCGGATTTAACCAACGGCCCAAATAATCATAAGCATTTAAAAATCCCTGTCCCGAAAGGCTTACAACTCTTCCCGTTCCGTTATCCTGGTTAAAAAGAGCCTGGATATTTTTTACAATTTCAGGGTTATCTTTTACGAACGCTCTGGAACCATTTAAACCTTGTTCTTCACTTCCCCAATGTCCAACCAAAATAGTTCGTTTTGGATTAGGATAGACTTTCTTTAAGATTCTCATTGCTTCAAGCATAGTAATGGTGCCCGTCGCATTATCAGTTGCTCCTGTACCACCATCCCATGAATCAAAATGTGCTGATAACATCACATATTCCTCTGGCTTTTCAGTACCGCGTATCTCGGCAATAGTATTAAATGTTGGAACAAGTCCCAGTTCTTTTGAATCAGCTCTTACGCTTATTTTAGGGTTGACCCCAGAGTCAGTAAGACGAAAAAGCATTCCATAATCCTCCAAAGAAAGATCAACTGTAGGAATTTTAGTTGTATTGGCACTAAAAATTTTATTGACACCAAAACCGGCAGACCAGCTTGATGCTACAATCCCAGCTGCTCCGGCTTTTTCAAGTGCAAGAGCAAGGCTTCTTGGATTCAAACCAGTATTAGTCATGCGAGTTCTCCAGGCCACTGATTGTGCAGTGCGTTCTGCCTTCATTTTCTCGAACGATTCTTTTGTTGCAAATTCATCCCAGTTATAATCGGGACGGCCAGTTGGCTGGTTCATCGAAATTAAAACGAATTTTCCTTTAACGGATGGAAGCCAGTTTTCGAAGGCAGCAGAATCAGATGCATTTCCTAGTATAATAGTTTCCGCAGTAACTGTTTTGCCGTTTGTTGATGGGCTCCATGCGAGTTGCATACCTTCCAGGGATTTTACACGCGGATGAACCATATCGATATGAGAAACACCTCTTTCCCATCCCCGCCACTCTCCCCATTTCTCGTTTTTTGCATTTATACCCCAGCTTTGATATTTGGCAACTGCCCAATCGTGAGCCTGTTTCATCTGTGGCGTACCAACTAATCTTGGTCCGATGCCATCAGTAAGCTCGTGAGCAAGTTTTTTTAGCTGAGAGTTTTGAGTCGCTTCCTTTATAATATTTACAACGATAGGGTCTTTAGACTGTGCAAATGTTAGACTAGTGGAAAATAATAGGGAGATGGATAATAATCTTATGGATTGCTTCATGAATAAATAGTTAAAGTTTATAATGGTTAAAACAAATATATTAAAATGTCAGTAGGGAAATGTTTAACCGGATTTTTTCTTCATTGTCATTTGTAATTTCACTTTAACGACTCATCTGCAATTTTTAATGCTTCGGATATGATAGCAATTCCGTAATCAATTTCCTTCTTGCTTACAATTAGGGGAGGCGCGATAAATATGTAGTTCCATCTTACGAAAGTATACATACCCAATTCCTTGATCCGTGCTGCAACCTTATTCATCACTTCCATCTGTTCCGGCTTTGCATTGAAAGGGGCCATTGGCTCTTTTGTGCTCCTATCTTTCACCAGTTCCAAACATCCCAAAAGCCCTGTATTTCTCCAATCCCCTATACTTGGGTGGTGTGATTTCAAAATCTCTATTTGCTGGTCTAAATAGCGTCCCATCTTTGCGGCATTTTCAATCAGGTTGTCATCCTCGTAGATATGTAAAGTTGCCAACGCGGCTGCACAGCTTACCGGATGTGCTGAATAGGTAAGTCCGAGCGGTAGTACGGCTTCATCATACTTTGCGGAAATTTTATCCGAAAGCATTAAGCATCCGAATGGAAGGTAGCCACAAGTAATTCCTTTAGCCATGACAATCATGTCGGGTATTATATCATGATTTTGGAACCCAAACCACTGGCCTGTTCTCCCGAAACCGCTCATGACTTCATCTGCAATTAAAAGGATCCCATATTCATCGCAAATATTTCTTATTTCCTTCAGATAGCCCTTAGGATATTTCAGACAACCGGACGATCCGGATTCACCTTCCAGCAGGATGGCCGCGATACTGCCGGATCCTTCAAATGCAATTACGCGTTTTAATTGATTTACAGACTCTTTAAGCAGATTTTCTTCTCCATATTCCCAGCGGTACCCATCAGGAATATCAAAATGGACAAAGTTGGGCGCCTGCTGCGAGTCCACAATAAGTTTGCGTGGATCACCGCCCGCCGACATTGCTCCATAACTTGAACCATGGTATGATTGATACCGCGTCAGTATTTTATGTCTACCTGTATGTAGTCTTGCAACTTTGATCGCATTTTCTATGGAACTTGCCCCGCAGAGCGTGAAAAATGCTTTGTTAAGATCACCGGGGCATATTTCCGCGAGCTTTTTACCCAAAGCGCCCCGCACCTCGGTTACGCAAGATGGGGTGATGTAGCTGACTTGCTGCATTTGTTTAACAACGGCATCTGTAATCCTCTGATCGCCATGCCCGATATTAACATTCATTAATCCAGAGGAAAAATCTATGTATTTTTTATCATCATGATCATAGAGGTATAATCCCTTTCCATATTTGACCGCAATCGGATCTATTCCTTTTTGTATACTCCATGAAAATAGGGTATAATCCAGGTTATCCTGAATAATCTCCTTTGCCCGACTACTGTTTATAACTTCTGACATATAAATTCTTTTATTCAATTTTTTCAAGATGAACAAAATTGTCACCTCTACATTCAATGGTTTAGCTCATCCAGTTCACCCCTGCCTGTGGGTTCCACTTCGTCGTGGTTTTTTTAAGCTTAGTCCAGAATTCTATGGAACTTTTACCCGTGATGTCACCCACACCAAATCGGCTTTCATTCCAGCCACCAAAAGAAAACGGTTCGCGGGGTACGGGCACTCCAACATTAACCCCAACCATACCTGCATTTGCATGTTCGATAACATAACGAGCTGCAGCGCCATTTTGGGTAAACACGGATGCCGCATTTCCGTATGGATTATTGTTTTCAATCGCCAGCGCTTCGTCAAGCGTTTTTGTACGCATAATGCTAATTACCGGCCCAAAAACTTCCTCCTTGGCTACTGACATATCAGGTGTGACAAAATCTATGATGGTGGCGCCAATATAGGTACCGTTTTCCTTGCCGCTGACGGTGGTGTTCCGGCCATCCACCAGGATTTTTGCACCCATTTTCTCTGCCTCGTTAATATATTCTTCAATGCGGTTTTTTGATTCCTTATCGATTACTGCACCGAGATTTCCTCCCGGAATCATTTTTCTCGCTTCAACACAAAGTCTATCAATAATATGGTCGACATCACCGATAGCTACCATTGCCGATGCGGCCATACACCTTTGCCCTGCACAACCGCTCATAGATGCGGTAATGTTTTTAGCCGTCATTTCCGGGATGGCATCAGGGAGAACCAATAAATGATTTTTGGCGCCGCCCAAGGCCAGACATCGCTTATAATTCTGTGTAGCTCTCCTATAGACTATTTTGGCAACTTTAGTTGAACCGACGAAAGTTACTGCTTCTATATTTGGATGATCGCAAATTGCATCGACAATCTTATTATTTCCATGAATTACAGATAAAACCCCCTCAGGCAGTCCTGCCTCACTTAAAAGTTCGGCAATTCGGCCAATGCTAAGAGGGACTTTTTCAGATGGTTTTATAATCATACAATTTCCTAACGCAATTGCATTGGGGATGGTCCAGCATGGCACCATGCTCGGAAAATTAAAAGGCACAATTGATGCAACAACACCAAGCGGCACGTGTTCAGTCCTGCATTCAATTCCCTTACTTACATCCAGCAGCTCTCCCGTGATCAATTGAGGAAGAGAACAGGCAAATTCGGTGAGTTCAATGGACTTTTCTATTTCTGCAAGGCCTTCTTCCGGTGTTTTTCCATTTTCCTCTGAAATTAGATTGGCCAGCTCATTTTTGTTTTTTTCTAATAGCGACTTAAACCGGAAAAACACCTGTACGCGGTCTTTTATTGGGGTTTTACTCCAGGTTTTAAAGGCCTCAGCTGCAACAATAACTGCTTTTTCGAGATCGCTTGGCTCGGACATCGGTACTGTTGAAAGGTGGGAACCATCTATAGGTGAGATTACATTCAGACTTTCTTCTGATATGCTATCAACAAACTTTCCTTGGATAAAATTTTTTATTGGGGGGTATTTCATATTTGCAATTGATGTCTTATCATTTCCCTCCAGGGATGAAGAGTAATGAATTTACTAAAACATTTTAATTAAATGGTTTTTGGCTTAAGCATAGGATCCTTCTGCCTCTCCAACAAATTAAGCCAAATTATCTGACATTGAATTGCAGGTCGCTATGTGCTTTTACGTAACCATTTTAAATATCTCTCGTATACTATGAACACTTGCGTTAATTACTTAAAAATCAGCCTGGTTCATTAATTCAAAAAACATCAGCGGCAATGCAAATTACTTCTAAACGTATAATTTTTCTGTGGTTTGCCTTTATACTCCTTAACGTAGGAGTAGGGTCTGCAAATGCGCAGCAGAAGGCGATGTTTACTCAGTATATGTTTAATGGCCTGGCTATAAACCCGGCTTACTCTGCAATTGACGAATCACTAAACATTACTGCTCTCGCCCGCCAGCAATGGGTGGGGTTTACGGGCGCACCAAATACTCAGACACTTTCCATTCACAGTCCTATAAAGTCTTCAAATACCTCTATGGGTGTAATTTTAATGCGTGATCAAATAGGGGAGGTTATCAGTGAAAATGGGGCATTTGCAACTCTTGCACACCGAGTTCAGATTGCAGATGGAACTTTTTTGTCTTTGGGAGTCAATGGAGGGATAAGTTCATATATTGGAGAGTACAGCTTAACAGGCAGTACAACTGCATCTACCGATCCGGTGTTTAGTGATCAGAATTCAAAGCGCGGCAATTTCGGCGCAGGACTGATGTTGTTTTCGGATAAGTTTTATGCAGGTATTTCCTCACCCTTCTTTTATTATCGTGACATTGGTGGTGGCTCATCATCCCAAACTGCATATAAACCCCACTATCTTATGCAAGGTGGATATCTAGTCAGCCTGGGCCCTGATGTGAAGTTTAAGCCAAATGTGCTTGTAAAGTATGTGAGTGGTTCTCCAGTTCAGATTGATGTCAATGCAAATTTCTTACTAAAGGAAACTCTTTGGCTTGGCGGTTCTCTCCGTTCAAAGGACTCCTTCGATATTGTTGCTGAAGTACAGGTTACCCCGAATATTCAGCTCGGCTATTCTTATGATTTTACTACCTCGAAACTGGCAAGAGTGGAGAAAGGTTCACATGAAATTGTACTTAATTTCAGGTTTGCAACCAAGGGGTCACTGAGTAGTTTTGCCCAGTGTTATTTTTAATTACTCAACGCTTACGGTAAGGCCTTCTTGCTGGAGTATTTTTCGATAAACTTCTACCTCGGTATAGGACCCTTCGAGAATAGTGCACTTTCCATCGTTATGTACGGTCCATGCAATGCGTTCCGCCTGTTTATCAGTGTAGTCCAGATACTTTACAAGGCAATGGATAACATGCTCAAAAGTGTTTGTATCATCGTTCCAGAGAATAAGGTGATGACTGACTTTCAATGCTGATAGTACTTCTTCCAGCGTCAAAGTTTCTTCTTGTACCTGTGTTCCCATCTTACAAAAATACAGATTGGATCCCGATTTGGCGATGTTAAAATGAGTTTGCATTCAACTAACTATTGCGGTTACTTCAATTTCGATAAGCAATTCCGGATCTATTAGCCGACGTACTTCAACCATTGACGTATCAGGACGTATATCAGAAAAGAATTCGGAATGAGCTTTGCCGGCTTCTTGCCACATTGAAATGTCGGTAAGGTACATTCTGGTACGTACTACATCTGACATTGATGATCCGAACTCTGTTAAGGTTTTTTCGATCTTACGAAGGATAAAACTGGTCTGCGCATACAGGTCGCCTTTCCCAATGAGAATTTCTCCGTCGAAGGCCGTAGTGCCGGAAACTTCTATATAGTTTCCAATCCGTACCGCCCTGCTATATCCAACGATATCTTCCCATTTAACTCCAGATGATATATTTATTCTTTTCTCTCCCATATCAGGTTTAACTGCCCTTAGCAGAGCGGGTCATTTTTTCGAGCATATCCCACATTTCGGGGGTGACGGCCTCGAGCCCATTAAATTGACCCGCACCTTGCAGCCATTCACCGCCATCGATCGTTATGACTTCACCATTAATATATCCTGAGAAATCAGACATCATAAATGCGGAAAGATTTGCAAGTTCCTGATGATCTCCAACCCGTTTTAAGGGAACCCGGTTTTTGAAATCAAATTTTTGAGCCATATCTCCTGGCAGTAACCTGTCCCATGCACCTTTTGTCGGAAACGGTCCTGGTGCAATAGCATTAGTCCGGATACCGTATTTCCCCCACTCGGCTGCAAGGGAGCGTGTCATAGCAAGAACCCCTCCCTTAGCGCAAGCTGATGGAACCACGTAACCTGAACCGGTAAATGCGTAAGTAGTAACAATATTTAAAATAGTCCCGGGTTGCTTTTGCGTAATCCAATGCTTCCCAAGGGCCAGCGTACAGTTTGCAGTGCCCTTTAAAACAATGTCGATAATGGTAGAAAAAGCGTTTGCAGAAAGGCGCTCAGTTGGCGAAATAAAGTTGCCTGCTGCATTGTTCAGTAAGCCGTCTACCCTCCCGAATGTGTCAATAGTGGCTTTTAGAACTGCTTCAATTTCGTCGGGATTTCTGACATCACATTGTAATGGGAGGACGCTGCCACCTGTCTCAGCCTCCATTTTGGATGCAGCTTCTTTTAACACGTCAAGCTTTCGACTGGTTATGACAACCTTGGCCCCGATTTTAAGGAAGTAGGTGCTCATGGCTCGCCCTAACCCGGTGCCTCCGCCAGTAACAATTATAGTTTTTCCGGCTAAAGCATCTTCTCTTAACATTGGTTGGTTGTACATCAGGAGGTTTTTTGCTGAAGGTTTTGAATTATTGTTTTTAAGATGGAACGCGTACTCGGCGACCACCACTGTTTGAGCATAATTTCCAGCATTTCAGATTGATCAACACCGATTTTTGAAAGTAGCTCTGCCCGCAAGTTAACCTTGCTTTGCTGCCATGTTGTCGGCTCCATTTGAATATATTTTCGAATTTGACGATCCGCGGCATGTAAAATACTTTCTGGTGAAACCAGGTCGTCCACAAGGCCTGATTCTAATGCCTCACCCGTATTCATCAATTTGCCTTCCAATAAATATCTATAGGCTTTCGCGTTGCCAAGCCAAAACGAATAGAGGTGAAAAATACTTTGCGGTACAATTATACCCACCGGTACCTCGTTAAGGCCAATTATGTATTTTCCTTCCGACATTATTCGATAATCGCTGCAAAGAGCAAGTACGCAACCTCCTGCCGGACTATGACCACTAATAGCAGCCACCATTGGCTTTTTAAAGACGGCCATAATCTCTACCAGATTCAGAAAATCGATCCAAAATGCTCTTATCTCCGATTCACCATAATTGAACAACTCTATCAGATCCAGACCTGCTGAGAAGAAGCCTTCCTTGCCTGTGATAATAACTCCCGCTATATTATCATCTTTTTCAATATTTTGTATCATTTGAGAGAGTTCAGATACCATTTCAGCATTTATTGCATTCGAACGTCCTCTGTCGAGCTGTAACACCGCGACTTTATCTTTAATATTTACTTTGATTGTATTCATCTGCCTATGACGCTGTATCTGAAAATTTGTCTTCCTATTTTACCGTTTATATCTACTCCTTCGATGGTGGCTTTATAAGTGCCGATTCCATCACCATTGTAAAACTCAACGCTCGCTTTACCCATGGAGTCGGTAACAATACTTGGGTTCCAATAAATTGTCGTTCTTAGATCTGCCATTTTAGGATTAATTTTGGGATCTGTATAATCCGGAGAATAGAACTCGCGCCCCTTATAAAACCCTTTTGGGTTATAGCTGATAATGCCTGGAGCATAATTTCTGTAATCATTATTTATTTCGCCACGTTTTGTGTTTATCACCAGAACACCGCCGCCGCCTCGCATCCCATAAATTGCGGTATTGGCGCCACTTCTCAAAACTTCGATGCTTTCTACGTCGATCGGATTGATGGATGAAATAAAATCCGGTTCAACCATCATCCCATCTATAACAATCTGCATCGGTACAGGCCCCCGAAAGGAGGAGTACATGCTTCTGGTAGAATAAACAATTCCGTTGCTGACGATTATTCCTGCAACTCTGCCCTGAAGACACTGGATTAGGAACGTGCAGTTTTGTAAATCCTCACTCTTTATAATAGCATCTGCATTTCCAGCCCCGTTTAAATTTGATGAATTTTTTAGAACTGGTTTTCGTTCGGTAACTTTAACTTCAGACAATAAAATACTCCTCCCGATTACCCCATAACGACGTAATTCATCAAATTGATTTTTGCTATTTTGAAGATAAGGGAGTATAGATCGGTTAACATTAATTTCCAGCATTGCCTCATTCTTGTTCTTAGTTACAAGTTGGGCTGGAATTCTGTAGAGCTCGATATCGACATTCCGGCGATCTTTTTCATTTCTCGCCTGAATAATAAATTTGGTGCTGTCGCTAAAGGTCAGGTTCTCAAAGGTAAATTCACCCTTTGCATTTGTTAGCGTATCCATCAGAAAAACATCTCCTGCCGAAGAGAATAAGGTCACTTTTCCACCAATTACTGGTTTACCATTAGAAGCTTTGACTTGTCCGCTAACTTGCATATCAGTTTCAGGCTGAAAAGCAAGATTGGGAAAAGTGTTTGAAAGAATATTTTTCCATTCAAACCTGCGCCATCCCTGAGTTAATAATAATATGTCTAATTGCCGGACTTTAGCCTCATTGATGTCGGTAAAATAATAGTTTGGTTCTTCGATAAATCCCTTTAAATCGGAACTAAGTAATAAATTCGAAATAATTGTTGTTTCTGATGCTTCTTTCGACGGAACCTTCGATTCGTCTATTACTGAAAGGGAAAAACTACCAATGATAGGTGCTCCCTTCGAATTTTGAGCATCCAGTATTATTTTTACCTTCTCGCGTTTTTCATACTCTTTTTTGGCTGTACTGATGTCTAACTTCAATTGGTCGGAATGATTTATAAACACTAATCGCTCCGCTACAGGTTCATTTGCGGGGGAGAAAACGGTTAATTGCAAAATCCCCGTAGGGAAGCGGCTTTTGGGAATCTTGGCGGTGAATGACTGCCCGTCGAGTTTGTTTTTGGCAATAAAATTTACCTGACCGTTAGTTTGAGCTATCAAGGTAAACTTGGCGTCAGTCTGAACATTTTCCGAAGTCATTATAGTGACGCTCAGGTTTTCCGCATCATTATTATTTACGCTCATAACATATCCCCTGGGGAGTACTCGCGGTAATGGAAAAGTCCGTTGAGACCCGTCTTCAAACTTTATATGTGCTGTATAGGTTTCATCTGGTAACGGATGCATTCGGAAATTACCCATGCCAGCATGCTCTGACTCAAATTCTACGAGTTTAGTGTTGCTCTTATCTGTAATATAACCCGACACTTTCATACCAAGTCCATCGGCTCCCACAGCTTTAAACGCTACTTTTGAACGAATTCCGCTTACAAGCTCTCCGCTTTCAGGGAAAAATTTCACCTCTACCTCATTGGATGTTGATTTAATCGGGAAACTCTTAGATACGACTGATTTTTCGTCGAGCCGGATATTAGTGAGTAACTTGCCTGATTTCAAGATGAATGGCTGGTTGTTCACGAATGTGATCTGTACGTTACCTTTTGAATCTGTAACGGCTTTACCTTTTGCAATATCCCTGAAATCGAGGTTGATATTATAATTTACCTCTTTATTAACCAGCGGATTTCCATCCAGATCAGTATACTGAACATCAGCAATTACTTTTTCTGAATTCCCGATTTTACTAAAAGAATAATTGACGTTGGTTAGCACATTATTCGCTATCGAATTTCCAACAGTAAAGGTTTTATCAAAAAAATACTCTTCACCAAAATTTCGCATCCAGGTGGTGTAGGCGCGAATACGATAATTTCCTTCCTTTAATGAATCCGTTAGGGTAAAATCTCCCCAGGTCAGGCCAAGTGAAACCGGCAGTTTAAGTGACTGTTTTACCGAGTCTTTATCGTTTATCAATTCAACATATAGAATTTTACTAAGTGCCGAAAGCTCATTCTCTTCAGCGTTTACAATATAGGCTTTGAACCAGATGTTATCTCCAATAGCATAATATGGTTTATCCATGTGGAGGTGAACTTTTTCCTGTGGATATCCGGCACGGTACTTTTCTATCTGAGCAATTATTTTTTTTAGAGGCTCATCCTCCTGAATAAAACCAAAAGTGAGGACTATAATTATTAGCGTGAAGAATATTAGCAGGAGCCTTTTCATTGGATTAATTTTAAACAGGTTCCAGAACCCGCATTAAAAGAGAATACCTCAATTTACGAAAAAATTGAGGTATTAGGTATGGCCTAGCGTCTTTTTTACGAAGCTTCCATTAAAAAGAGTTCTTCCACATCATGCTTTCTACCGGTTTGGTAGTCTTGTTATTATATTTAGCATTTCCTTTCGTATTGTACATTGTCTCCACTTCGCCCTCGACAACAAAATATATTAACTGCCCAATCGGCATACCTGCATAAATCTTAACCGGTTGGGCACAAGATATTTCCAGAGTCCAGGTGTTGCAGAATCCCACATCGCCCTTGCCGGCCGTAGCATGTATATCAATTCCAAGTCTTCCTGTACTGGATTTGCCTTCCAGAAAAGGGACGTGTTTATGTGTTTCAGTGTATTCTAAAGTTACTCCAAGATAAAGAGTGTTAGGTTGAAGTACGAAACCATCTTTTGGTATTTCAAAATGATCGATCTCGTTATGGGCTTTCGCGTCAAGGACCCTGTTTCTATAGGTAGCAAGATACTTTCCCAAATGTACATCATAGGAGTTGGTTCCGAGACAGTCTTTTTTAAAGGGTTCTATAATTATATTTCCTTTATCAATTTCTTCCAGGATTAGTTTGTCGGAAAGTATCATAAATAAGCGTAAGATTTGGCCTAAATTATGATTAATTTGAGATAGTTTTGCAGGTATTCTATTTTTTCAAATGTCGCTCGTTTATCATAAAGAATTAGGCCCGTTTACTTCTTTCGCAATCTGGAAGATCGAGGAAAGCGCTGAAGATTTGCTCGCGCAGCTCCAGTTGAAACATCATGAGATTTCCTACCTGGATACGCTAATAAACGGAAAAAGGAACCTTCACTGGCTAAGTACACGAGTCTTGCTCCGAAAGATGATGGACACGGACGAGTACATTGATTGTCAGATCGACTCCAGCGGAAAGCCCTACCTTGCTAATTTTCCGCATTTTATTTCTTTGTCCCATTCTTTTGATTATGCTGCAGTAATGATTAGTAAAAACAGAGCGGTTGGTATCGACATTGAGCTTATTAAGGATAAGATCGAAAGAATCGCACGGAAATTTATGAGAAAGGATGAACTTGATTTTATTTCGCAGGATCGTATTGAGCACTTATATGCGTGTTGGTGCGCCAAGGAGGCAATTTATAAATTGCATGGAAAGAAAAATATCAGTTTTCTTGATCATATCAGAATTAAGCCTTTTAAATACTCTGGAACGGGAACATTCGAAGCAAGTCTCGATACCGGCAACAGTATTAACACATATACTGTTCATTATGACAAGTTTGAAGGGTACATGATTGGTTACGTGGCAGAAGATGGAGAAAAATAAACGGGTTATATTTCAGGACTGGGGAGTGCTTGATTATCAGAAAGCATGGGACGGGCAGGAGGCAATCTTTTCAGCCACGATTGATGCTAAGGTGGCCAACCGGGAAAGTATTTCACCGAGCCCAGTCCCTAATCATCTCATTATTGTTGAACATCCGCACGTATATACGCTTGGCAAAAGCGGGAAACCTGATAATCTATTGCTCGACAAAGATGGACTAATAGAAAAAGATGCAAGTTTTTATAAAATTAATAGGGGCGGGGATATTACCTATCATGGCCCCGGGCAAATAGTCGGGTACCCAATACTTGACCTGGATAATTTTTTTACGGATATCCATCTATACCTCCGCACATTGGAACAAGCTGTTATTGATACGCTTGCGGAATATGGAATTGAAAGTGGACGTTATCCCGGGTACACCGGTGTATGGCTTGACGCCGACAACGAAAAAGCCCGTAAGATATGTGCACTTGGTGTGAGGTGCAGCCGCTGGGTTACCATGCACGGTTTTGCGTTCAACGTGAATACGGATCTCGATTATTTCAAAAATATCGTACCCTGCGGAATTGATGATAAGGACGTCACTTCGATGAAAAGAGAGCTGAAAGGTGAAGTGAATTTGGAAAAAGTTAAAGGTGTTCTGGTAAAGAATATTGTACGCTTGTTTGAGATGCAATTAACACCCTAAGAACTTTATCTATCTTTATTAAGGAAATCGTAGGTGGGAAGTCTGACTTCCGACTTCATATAGGAAGACTATGTTCAGATTGTATGTCGATTGGGAAATGCACCAAAACAAAAAAGGTCCCTTCTGTTAAGAAAGGACCTTTTTTTTGGCTTGAGGGGAATTACATCATTCCGCCCATTCCACCACCGCCCATTGGAGGCATGTGGCCACCACCAGCGTTATCTTCTGGCTCATCGGCAAGTACTACTTCTGTAGTTAATAGCATCGCAGCTATCGAAGCAGCATTTTCCAAAGCTACACGACCTACTTTCGTAGGATCAATAACTCCTGCACCAATTAAGTTTTCGTAAACATCTGTACGTGCGTTGTATCCGAAATCAGCTGTACCTTCTTTCACCTTTTGAACAACGATAGAACCTTCGATACCTGCGTTTTCACAGATCTGACGTAATGGTTCTTCGATCGCTCTTTTGATGATTGCGATACCTGTGTTTTCGTCTTCGTTCGATCCTTTCAGATCAGCTAAAGCTTCAACTGCACGAATGAAGGCTACACCACCACCCGCAACAATACCTTCTTCAACTGCAGCACGAGTTGCATGTAATGCATCGTCAACACGGTCTTTCTTTTCTTTCATCTCAACTTCAGTAGCTGCACCAACATAAAGTACGGCAACACCACCTGAAAGTTTAGCTAAACGCTCTTGTAGCTTTTCTTTATCGTAATCGGAAGTCGTAGTCTCAACTTGAGCTTTGATCTGATTAACACGGGCTTTGATGTCTTCTGACTTGCCAGCACCGTTGATCACGATTGTATTGTCTTTATCAACTACAACCTTCTCAGCAGTTCCTAAGTAAGTAAGATCAGCATTTTCAAGTTTATATCCTCTTTCTTCAGAAATTACAGTACCACCTGTCAAGATAGCGATATCTTCAAGCATAGCTTTACGACGATCACCGAAACCAGGAGCTTTAACAGCAGCAACTTTCAAAGATCCGCGGATCTTGTTAACTACAAGTGTAGCTAGTGCTTCACCATCAAGATCTTCTGCGATGATTAAAAGTGGCTTTCCGGTTTGAACTTGTTTTTCAAGTACAGGAAGAAGTTCTTTCATTGAAGAAATCTTCTTATCGTAAATTAGAATGTAAGGGTTTTCTAACTCAACTTCCATCTTGTCGGCATTCGTAACAAAATATGGAGATAAGTAACCACGGTCAAACTGCATTCCTTCAACTGTTTTCATCTCAGTTTCAGTACCTTTTGCTTCTTCTACAGTGATAACACCATCCTTGCCAACCTTTGCCATTGCATCAGCGATCAAAGTTCCGATTACCTCATCATTATTTGCTGAAATCGAAGCTACTTGTTTGATCTTATTGTTGTCTTCGCCAACAGACTGCGACTGACTTTTAAGATTAGCAACAACTGCAGTAACCGCTTTATCGATGCCACGTTTAAGGTCCATCGGATTAGCTCCGGCAGCAACGTTTTTAATTCCGGCAGTAACAATTGCCTGAGCTAAAACGGTAGCAGTAGTTGTTCCATCACCAGCAATATCTGCTGTTTTCGAAGCAACTTCTTTTACCATTTGAGCACCCATGTTTTCCAGGGCGTCTTTCAATTCAATTTCTTTCGCAACTGTAACACCATCTTTGGTGATTGAAGGAGAACCGAATTTTTTATCAATAATTACGTTACGGCCTTTTGGTCCTAAAGTTACTTTTACAGCATT
>NZ_JBASJU010000276.1:0-10063 GCF_049655485.1 Daejeonella sp. | reverse complement strand
GTCGAATTTCCATATTCGGTCCATCGCTGCAAAGCTGATATCAAAAGCCCCTTCAGTAATTTCGGAAAAAAAGAGTGCGCGTTCTGTCAGCTCAAAGACTTCCTTGTCAACAACCACTGGCTTGATACCAGCATTTTTATTGACTTCTGAAATCTGGGTATGTGGCATCCAGTCAGATATGAGATGCTCTATCCGAGTGACTTCCGCGACTACTGTATCGATATAAGCATTGGCTGTCGATGAATCTTTTGCCACAATAGTTATTTCGAACCTGCTTCCCATTAAACGCACCGCTCTTTGCTGAAGCACCTGGGCACTCGAACAGAGCCCGGATAAAACCAAAATCACTGTTAAAACCTGTTTCATGATCAATAGCAGTCCGTTAAAATCTGTCCTCTGGACTGGTAGAAGCTCAGGGCTTTCCCATTTAGCCGCTGGCAAATTTCTTCCAGCAATTCAATGACATTCTGCTGCATAGCAAGCGATCCGCAAATCATTATTGCTCCCCTCTCATCCAAAGTTCGGGCAACAAAAACTTCGTCCCTGGAAATAATATCCTTAACGTATTTCTTTTCTCCTTCGCGTGAAAAGGCAACATGTAGCTGATTTAATCTTTGGTTTTCAATGCTATCATTAAGGAGCTTCCGGTATACACTGAAGGAGAGATCATTCCTGAACCCGCAATAAAGAACACAGGCTTTTTTATTCTTATTCTGGTCAATCATCCCAAGAAAAGGTGCAATACCCGTTCCGTTTGAAATCATAATCACCGCGGACCGGTCATTTGGAAAATGGAAATGCGAATTTTTATCAATACGGGCTTTAAATGTCTGGCCAGGGATGAGGGTATTTAAAAAGCCGGATCCTAAACCATTTTCATAGAGCTTAACGCTCAGCAGGATGGCCTCATTTACTTTTCCAATTGAATACAGCCGCTCCCGATGATCATGTGCAGGATGAATTACCAGAAGATCTCCTGAAGTATATTTTACGCGGCCGGAAGGTTTCAGGGTAACCAGAAAAGACCCGCCAACCTGGGTCGGTTCGGTACGTCCGATCACAGTTAATTTGTGCGGCAGTAATTTCGGCTGAAATGCTTCTTCAGAAATATTCATGGGCACCCCCGCAAGCTTCGCCCAGTGTGTAGCCCAATGCATAAACTGTTCAGGTGACCTGTCGTTAACCGTATGGACCTCCAAAAGCTGCGTCGCCCAGTCCTTCATGGAAATTTTATTATCGACTTCAAATGCAAACTTGCAGAAATCAGGATAAGCATGGGAACCAAAACCCAATACTGAAAATTTAATGCGGTTTAATTGCTCCTTCTGTTCCAGGCGATCTAAGAACTTCCTGGCGTTCGTGGGTGCGTCGCCGAGCCCGTAGGTGGCTGTCAGGACGATAATATGTTCCGCCTTTGGATATGTGGTATAGCTATTAAGCTCACCAATGAAACACTGTTCTCCGGCTTCCAGTAGTTGCGTACAGATTGTATTCGCAAAACGAAAGGTGTTCCCGTTTTCAGAACCAACCAGGATTATAAAGCGGCTCTCGTCAGCCCTGAACTTATTTTTAACTTTATTCGACCTTCTCTTAAGCGTAATGGCAAAACCTGAATAAATAAAGAACAGAATATTAACTGTAGCGATCGCCAGAATAATAGACCATATTCTGCTGGCTCGTCCGGTATGAAGGTCAAGACTAAGCACGGTGGCCATAGTGGTAACAGTGTATTCTACTTCACTAAGAATATCACCATTAATCTGATTAACAACAATTTCCCGGTCTTTCAGCTTCAGAGTAAAATAATCTTCCGGATCCTCTGAAAAGGGGAACTCTACACTTTGAACATCCCCTATTAAGGTATTCCGAAAAACAGGAAAGTCCTTTGCAGGCTTTGGGGATTCGGTACTAATGGATTCGAAGTCGATACTATGCGAAATTTGTTGGGTTTCGAAAATCCCAAACCTTTCCAGCGACAAATATGTGCCGGTGATGGCGATTATTATAATAGGTATCAGAGAAAGGCGGCCTAAAACTACATGGTAATATTGAGCAAAATTCTCCGGTACGATCCGGGTAAAAAAGCGCTTTACACCATGTTGCCGCTGGATGACGAGGACCGTCCCGCTTAATGCAATTAACAGAAGCAAAAAGGAAGTGATCCCAATAAAAAATCGCCCCAGCTCTTTTAAAAATAGTGAGCGGTGAAAGGCGGTTACCCACTCGAAGAAACTGTTCTGGACAACAGGTACACCAAGCGATCTTCCTGTTCTCGGGTCAATATATACTGTTACACTTTCACCTTCCTTATCAGTCCCGTTAAGGATAACAAATTGATTGTGATCAACCGTGATTTCAGTGATTTCAGGATAAGATTTCCTGATTGCTGGGATACTTTCAGCAAGGGTTATGCTATCAAAATGACTTACTTTATAGGGAAGTGACTTTTGAGCAATGGGTTCAAAAGCCAGAATAATGCCGGTAACAGAGGCAAGCAGTATAAATACAAAAGAAGATAAGGCCAGTGCAAAATGACTAAATCTCCAAATAGAAATAGTCATTTTGCTTAGTTTGGACTCATCCGGACGTATCGTATATATCCTTTACCGTCGATTTTCCCCGAAAGGTTTGCAGTTGTCAGAGGCACTTCCAGGTCTTTCGCATGATATTCCTTATCCTCTACAGCAACTTCAAATCTCAATTTATATCCTTTGTTTATCTTTGAATCTTCTATCTCAAAGACTTTAATGCTGCGATCACCTCCTGCTACAGAAGCCCCTGTGATAGCGCTGATATTGGCCGGCTTCTTTTTGTTAAAATCATGCCACTCCTCCAAATCTTTATACCATTTCTTGTTTTTTGCAAACATATAAATGGTCTTTTCATACGCACCTTTTGGGTTGATCAGAGATACTACGATGTACGCTTCTTCCCCTGCATAATTCGTCATCTGGATCATGCATTTATACTTCTTGCTTCCCGCTTTTTGCGCGCTTGAAACAAACGAATTACCGACAATTGCTATCAGTACCAGGATTGCCTTAAATAAATTACCCATCTTACTTTAAAAATTCAATTGACACTTTATTTTTTGACAGGAACTCATTTTCTCCCGCTAAATCATAAGCGGTCTCATCGAATTCTGTTTTCGAGCTCTTGTCAGCACCGATCTCCAAAAGATATTTTATCACACCTGGATCTTTTGCGCTCATTGCTGCTTTATGAAGTGCAGTATAGCCTTCTTTGTTTTTAGCATTCTTATCAACATTCATTCCATGGATTTTCTTCAAAAGATCCAGGTCATTTTTGGCTACTGCCAAATGATAAAGTGTATTACCATTTTTCTGGGGAGCTGCCAGATTGAAACCTTTTTCCTGAAGCATTTTTAACTTAGCGTCAAAAGCTGCAGAGTTTTGATCCAAGTAAGATTGGATGAGGTAATAAGCAAGATTATCACCATTCGTGTCGACAGCATTAACGTCTGCACCTTTTGCAATTAGTGCTGCTACAACTTCCGGGCTGTTACCTCTAACGGCAAGTGCAAGTGCCGAAGCACCGCTTTTATTCTTCTGGTTGATATCTTTTACCAGGCCCGCAAAAAGTTCTATAGCACCTAAATCACGGTTTGATGCAGCGGCATTCATTAAGGCTGTATTCCCTTCATTGTCGGCTTCGTTGACATCAACGCTTTTAGAAATAAAATATTTGATAATTTCCGACTGCTTATCTCTCCTTGCAATGCCGTGGAGAACAGTCTCTCCATTGTTCCCAACAATAGCAGGATTCAATTTCAAGCTTTCGAGGTATTGGTATACTTCCATCGTATTAGCTCCACCTCTTCCTCCTAGTGATGCCATAATAAAGGCATTGTCGTTATACTTTACTCCCTTTTCAAGAAGCTTTTTCAAAACGTCGATCTTCCCGGTCCGTGCAACATAATTAAATACCGTGTTGCCGCTTTCGTCCGTACTATTGATATCCAAGCCTTTGGAAATGAAATAATTTAAAAGAGCAAAATCTTTATCAGTACCGGCACTCAACAGCAAGGCATTGGCACCATTCTCATTTAGATCTTTTTTCAGGTCCGTTCCCTTATTCAATAAAAGTTCGTAAACCTTCGTATCAGGCTGCCCTGATCCTGCTGCAAAATTCAATGGGCTGGCACCATGATCATCAATCAGGTCTGTTTTCGCCCCCTTACTCAGCAGATATTCCATCAATTCGGTATTACCGGCAGAAGCAGACCAGAAAATATACGTTCTGCCGTCATGTGTAAGCTTGTTTACATCATTGCCCTTTTGCGTAAGAAGGAATTTAATGGATTCATTCGGGGCTTTCTCTGAAATCGCCAGAACAGCCGGGTCATAACTTCCCGCATTCAACTCTGCCGGATCATGTCCTTTCTTAATTTGTTCCTGGATAGCGCTTACGGATGGACCAGTTTTCCAATAAGCACGGTCTAAGAAAATATTGGTCTGCGCAAAAGCACTCAGGCCCCCTAATGCGATCAAAACTGTAAATAAGTATTTCATTCCTGTGAGTTGATATTCTAAAATGATTTGGCTTGCTTGAAAAGGCCGCAAGTTAATAAGAATTATTCTAAATAGTGTATTTTTAGATTGCATATCCCAAAAAAACCTGGCTTAGAAAAATGAAACCCACGCTGGAAATAGGGGTTAAATACCAAAGAAAGCGAATTTATTGTATTTTAATTTTTACAGCAGCTAATGAATCGATTTCGTTGCGTGCCAAATAAATGAGCCTTAAGATTGGAATTAAAGATTGTTATGAGAATACTGTTGCCGATAATTGAACTATTCCGTGCTTTGGTTAAGATTCATTTCTTCTGCCTTCAGCGTGATTTCCTTAACTATTTCGTCCAGTTCATGGGCGGACTCAAGAATATATCCCAGCAATTCAGACTTAAGCTGTTCATCACTGGCAGGATGTTTAATTAAGTCGATTAGTCCCATCAGCCTGGCGATTGGAGCACGTACAACATGTGACTGGATCCAGGAAATTTCGCTGAATCGTTGATTTTGCTTCTCTATGGCATCTATATAATTGATACGCTCTGTAATATCATGAGCTACCATTATATGGGCTTTTCTGCCATGGAAAAGTATTTCGCTGGTCTGGTTCTCCACGAAGATTACTGCTCCATCCTTCTTTTGATGACGGAAAATTTCCTTTTGATTGGTCTTATCGACATCATACCATAAAGATAAAGAGGGGGGCGTTTCTGCTTTCAGTTCTTTCTCAGGTATTAACTGACTAATTGTCATTGACAAAAACTCCTCATGAGTGAATCCATACTCCTCGATCGCTGCATCATTAACATCAAGGAATTTAAGACTATCTACATCATAAACCCAGGTAGGATCAGGACTCAAGTGAAAAAGATTGCTGTAACGCTTCTGTGATTCCTCCAGTTCAGAGTGTGTTTTCTTTCGTTCGATATTGTAAATGATGCTTTTGTAAAGCGAGGACGGAGTCAACTCATCCTTCAGAAGATAATCGGAAACCCCCAGCGCTAAAGATTTCACACTAAATTCAAAATCAGAATATCCCGTAAGAACAATAATTGGGCAATCCGGGCATACATCCACGATTTCAGTAATTAATCCTGTTCCATCTCCATCAGGCAAAGTCAAATCAAGCATGATCAGGTCGAACTTTGGCGAAGATTCAGCAATCATTATTTTTTTCGCCTCTCCCAAACTCGTGGCAACTATAAGGTTAGGCATGTGAAAATATTCCATCACATAATCTTCGATGAGCATAAAATCACCGGGATTATCTTCGATTACTAACAGATTATAGTGTCTAGAATCCTTTCTGTTCTGCATTCAACATTATTTAGGAAGCTGTACAATATTAATCCAAAAATCTTCAATTTTCGATATAGCTTCAATAAAATCCGTGGCATCTACAGGCTTGGTAATGTAACAGTTCGCGTGGTTCTTGTAGGATAAATTGATATCCTTTTCAGCTGATGATGTAGTCAGCATAATCACTGGAATGTGTTTAAGTTCCATATGATGTTTAACGTATTGAAGTACTTCGTGACCGTTAATCCGGGGGAGGTTCACATCCAAAAGAATCAGATCAGGAAGCGTACCTGATCTTAAGCCTTCAGCAAGGAAATCTAATGCCATCCTGCCATCACGTACCACTCTGGTATTATTGAGAATTTTCCCCTCTTCCAGGGCTTCTGTGGTAAGAAGTATATCCCCTTCATTATCTTCAACTAGTAATATCTCGACAGGCTTCATAATATAAGGAGCTAATACAAGTATCGTAATTTATAAATATACATCATTATTTAACGCCTTGCATCGCAACTAAAGTTTCGGGGGGCTCATCTCACGGTTTATTGGTTTCGGTATGGTAAAGAAAAAGGTACTTCCATTTCCCTCTTCCGATTCAACCCACAGCTTCCCTCCGAGGTTATCCACGATTTTACGACAGATGGCTAATCCCATCCCAGTTCCTGAAAACTCGTCCTTTGTATGCAGACGCTGGAAAATAATGAATATTTTATCAAAATAATCTGGTGAGATACCAATTCCATTGTCCTTCACCCAGAATTCCCAGTGTTCGGGCGTTTCCGAATATCCTATTTCAACTAGAGGGGTAACCCCAGGGGGATGATATTTAATTGCATTGGATATTAGATTCTGCAAAAGCTGGCGAATATTCGTTTTGGGAACAACGATGGAAGGCAGTTCACTCAAAACAAATAAAGCTTTTGTATCCTCGATATTTTTACGGAAAAGAATTAGTATTTCGCTGACTACTTCATTAAAATTTACTAACTCGAACTCCGCGTCTACCCGGCCTACCCTGGAAAAGTCAAGCAAATCCAGTATTATTTGACGCATTCGTTTCGCACCATCTACAGCGAAATGAATATACTGGTGGGCCTTTGCATCCAGCTTGTCGTCGTACTTCCTCTGGAGCTGGGTCAGAAAACTGGAGATCATCCGCAGGGGTTCCTGAAGATCATGGGAGGCCACATAGGCAAATTGCTCCAGTTCACGGTTAGAAACAGCAAGTTCTTTAACTTTAGTTTTTAAAACCTTATTGAGCTCTCTTACCTGTATGTCATAAATTTTCCGTTCCGTTATATCTTTAAAGAAAACCGAGAGGCCATCAACCGAGGGATAGGCACTCACTTCATGCCACTTGTGCAATGATGGGTAATAGTCTTCAAAATGCAGAACCTGATTCGATTCTATAGCTTCGAAATAATGAGCAAAAGAACGGGAATCAACCATTTTAGTGAAGACTTCCTGCAAATGGTGTCCCACCGCCTGTATTTTCGTTATTCCGAGCAGCTTTTCTGCTTCCCTGTTCCAATAAGTCACTGTCCCTACCTTATCTACCGCGAAAAAGCCATCGCCAATACTCTCCAGAATAGTGTTTCGCTCATGATAAGCTTTTCTTATTCTTGCTTCAGCCTGCTTGCGTTCTGTAATGTCAGTATGTATCCCATATACTGCCTTAAGCTGCCCGTCTTCGTCTAATACAGGTCCGCCGCTCAAATAGTAACTTATTAGATCGCCCTTTGGATTTTTAACTTCGACATCGCCCTGCCAATATTTACCCGACAACAAAGTATCAAATACCTTAGCTACCAATTTTCGGTTAGCATAAATAGACTCCGGATGGTGGTGAATTGCTGGATCATATCCCAGAACCTGGGCAAATGCAGGGTTAACATAAGTGGCTTTGCCTTCCAGGTCTACGATAGCTATACCGTCCCTGGAATTATCAATTATCTTTTTAAACTGCAGTAATTCGAGTTCTGTGTTCTTCCGGTTTGTCACATCCCGAAAATAGACTGTGAGCCCTTCTTCTGAAGGGAATGCACTGACTTCAAACCAGCCATTTACAGGTGCGAAAAATTCTTCAAAACGTACCGGAACGTTTTCACTAACAGCTCTGTGATACTCCGAATAGAATTTTAAATCAACTGCGTTTTCGAATACTTCCCAAAAGTTCTTATCGACAACATCAGAGCGCATTAACGACAAAAGATTTTCCGCTTCATGGTTCCAATAAGTAACTACCCAGTTTTTATCGAGTGCATAAAACCCATCCTGAATACTTTCGAGAATCGTATTCTTCTCGTCATAAATTTTAAGGAGTTCAATTTCAGCAACTTTTCTGTTTGTGATGTTCTGAAGACTGCCGTACAATTTCACACATTTGTCATTAACAAATTCAGCCTCACCGATTGCCCGGACCCATCTTTTGTTGCCTTTGGCTGTAACGATCTCCAATTCCATATCCCAGGGCGTTCCATCAATAATTGCTTTCTCAACCGCATTTCTAATGGTATCCCGGTTAAGCCCTTTGGGATAAAAGTTGACAGCCGTTTCCAGATCTGCTTCGAAATCGGGCTCAACTTCATGGATAGTTTTAGTAACTGACGACCAATAGATGGAGTTATTCTGCACGTCGACCTCCCATCCCCCCATCTCGGCCAGTATATTGGACTTTTCAAGTAGAACTTCTAGTTTTTTCTTGTCCGTAATATCCTTTGCGACAGCTAACAGGAGGCCTTCTTCAGGCGATGGGGTGCTGGTCCAAGCAAGCCATATTATTTTTCCTGACTTAGCGATGTATCGATTCTCGAAATAAAATGTACTCTGCCCGGAGCCAGGGCTTCCGATCAACTGGCCTGTGATATCTCTATCATCGGGGTGAATAAAAGCAGTTACTGGCAATGATAACAGCTCCTGTTCGGTATACTCCAGCATCTCACAGGCTGCGGGATTGATCTTTTTGAAATAACCATCAGTACCAGCAACTGAAATTACATCCGGGGCAAAGCTGAATATCTGCTTCAGCTCCTGATCTAACTGCTTTCTCTTTATTTCCGAACTTAAATGCTGACAAAAACTATCTCGAAAAGCCCCGTATTCCAGAAGATATTCTCCCTTTTCCTGGAGACAGAGGACGAGCACCCCGATAAATTCATCATTATAAATGAGAGGTAACCCAATCGCGGATTTCAAAGCAGCTTTTTTAGCCGCAGCATTCCGCAGGAAGTTTAAATTGGTATCGATATCATCCCAATACTCGATTCTACTGGTCTGCCAGACTTTTCCAGGCAATCCCTCACTCGAAAGGAAACTTTTGACGCCAAACGATTCCTCATAGAATATATCGAACTGTTTGCCTTTAGTATGCCGGGCACCAAGTTTTAAATGCTTTTTATCCGATTCTGGAAGCCAAATTTCAACAACGGAAATATCACCGTAAGATAGGATATGCTGAAGAACCTGAGAGAGTATATCATTCAGATGAACTTCAGGCTGGTTAAACAGGCGGCTTGTTTCCGTATGTAATGATTCCTGCCTTTCCCCAATTTTGACTTCACTAATATCGTGCATTGCCCCTACCATCTTTATCGGGGTACCGCTTTGATCCTTAATTAAAATGCCCTTGTCCTCAACAAATGCATACTTACCGTCTGATTTTCTGAATCGGTATTCAAGGGTCCAGGTTTCTGCATCTCCGTTAATAATTGATTGGATCTCTTCAAGGGTTTTTTTCACATCGTCTGGATGGACATGATTCTCCCAGAATGTGCTATGGCTTTTGGGGATATCAGCCGCAAACCCAAATAAAGTCTGGAAAGCACCTCCGTAATATACTTCATCCGTCCTAAGGTTCCAGTCCCATATCGCATCAGAGGTAGCCCGGGTAACATACTCATAGCGAGCTTCACTGATCATTAATTTTTCCAGTGCAAGCTTATCTTTTGTAATATCCTGGACAGTCCCTTCGAATATGATTATTTCCCCCTGCTCGTTCCTCACCAGGTTGCCAAGGGTATGAACCCACTTTATTGTTCCATCTTTGAGCATGATGCGGTGCTCAATATCATGCTGAATGCCTGTGTTAAAGGCCCGTTCCCTGCTTTTCAAAAACTCTTCACGATCGTCCGGGTGAATGGTATTGAAATAAGAATCATAATCCAGATGGAAAGTTTTTTTGTCGAAGCCCCAAATATTATAAACCTCATCCGACCAATGCAATCCCTTACTGC
>NZ_JBASJU010000275.1:0-8192 GCF_049655485.1 Daejeonella sp. | reverse complement strand
ACTAAACCTGCTTTTTCCGCTCCAATATTCCATCTCCACATATCAAATAATCGCAATCCTTCAAACGCTAGTTCTACGCAGCGTTCATTACGAACTATTGCACGAAGTTCCGCTTGAGTTTTACCGGGTGAAAATGGTGGCATTTCTACACTTGGACGTGTTCTTACTTGATTTAAAGCAGCGTACACGGATGCGTCAAGCTCATTCAGTTCAATTTTCGACTCGGCATACATTAACAGAACATCCGCATAACGGATAAGAATAATATCAATAGCTCCCTGATTAGGATTAGCTTTATCATTTTTATAATCTATATATTTTCGAATATTCCAACCGTGAGAGGATGTGTTATCCTGAGTGTTAACCTTATCAATAGAAGTGTTGGATGCGTTTGGAGAGGAATTATAAAGAACAGGTTGGGGACCATCTGTAGAAACAACCGATCCAGGATAATAGAAACTAAAACCCCACCGTGGATCAAGGTTCATATAAGGATTGGCAGGATCTTTTTGTCCTTTATACTCAAATTTATTAAACAACTTGCGAACAGGTTCTGCATCAGTCGATCCTCCGATCGAACTCGGTCCCCAGGATAACGCATTATGAGTTAAGCCTCCTTTTGCATATTGCCTTGATAAAATCACTTCCTTGGAATTTTCACCTGCGTAAGTAAACAGATCTCCGTAATTAGGAAATAAACCATAAACTCCCAGATCCATCACAGCCTTAGCAGCTGCGGCTGCCTCCGCCCATTTTTCGTTCCTTATACATAGCCTGGCTTTTAAAGCCAAAGCCGCTCCTTTTGTCGCCCGCCCGATATCATTTCCACTATAACTAATCGGTAAAGCATTCGTTTTGACAATGTCATCTAATTCCGAGATAATAAAACTCACCACCTCAGCTTTAGGCTTTTTTGACATTTGTTCCGTTATTTTCAAGGGCTCCAGCGGCAGTGGAACATCGCCAAATAAGCTGGTCAAATTTGTATAAAAGTAAGCCCTTAAAAACCTTGCTTCAGCCTTAACCCGTTTAAGAACCTCTGGATTACCACTACTAATCTTATCAACATTATTAATTACATCATTTGCTTTTCTCACACCGGCGTAATATCGGGTCCATGCCTCGCTTACTTCAGGATCCAAAGCGTCCTGAATCCCCATTCCCATTTTGTACCAGGTCACCCAGCTATTCCGCACATATCCAATATCCGTAGAACCATCCAGAGTCACTACCATATTTTGATGATCTAGCTCCCGGTAGACCGCGTTTACGGCAAATAATGCATCTTTTTCCTGTTTCCAGAAAACATTCTCAGACACGGCTGACGGAGGGTACAGGTCCAGGGATTCTTCGCACCCAGTTACTAGTGTAAGGCAGACCAATAGGCTTAGACTTAAAATACTTGTTCTCATATTTCTTGATTTATTTTAAAACGAAAAATTCATACCTGCGGTTAACACTTTACTTTGCGGAAAGTATTGCAGTCTTCCCGCCGGGAACTCAGGGTCTACCCATTTGGTTTTAGTAAACGTCAGCTGGTTTTCTCCCGACACATAAAAGCGGAGTTTTGATATTTTGGCTTTTTGCAAAAGCCCCGCAGGTAATGTATAACCTAACTGAAAGTTTTTCAGTCTAACATAGCTCGTATTTTGAATCCAGAAGTCAGACACGAAAATATTCCATCCATTTCCATATGATACCCTCGGCATTGTTCCATCCGGATTTTTGGTGGCATGGTACCTATTTTGCACCATATCGTCAGTCGTATAATTTTCCCAATCAGGCCCCTCAATCAAGGCACCGTCGAGATTTGACTGGGCTTTCAAAACACCTTGCATAAACATGCTAACATCGAAGCTTTTGAAAGAGGCTGAAAGGTTTAATCCAAGTGCATACCGCGGATCACTATTACCAATTACCACCCTATCCTTAGAGTTTACCACACCGTCTTTATTTACATCTTCGTAAATAATATCTCCAAGAGTCTCCTGGGGATTTATCTTAGGATACTTATCCAGATCAGCTTGAGAGCGGTATAGTCCCAAAGTTTTATAGCCATATAAAGTATTGATTGAATATCCTTCCTGCCAGATGTTGAACTTATCCTGATAGTAAGGTCCTGTTCCGTTCAAATCCGTGATTTTGTTTACTACGTCCGAGATATTGAAACCAACATTATACTGGAATTTATCACTATTACTGTTTCCCTGATAGCTTAAGGCTAGTTCCCAACCTTTGTTTTCTACCTTCGCTGCATTTTGCGTAGGAGCAGCAATTCCAATACTTGGGGCTATAGGTAATGCAAAAAGAATGTCGCTTGTGTTTCTCCAATAATAATCTCCTGTTACCGAAAATTTACCGCCGAAGAATTCCATGTCCACTCCAATATCAGTCATAGTCGTGGTTTCCCAGGTGATATCAGGATTTGCTGCTGTTGTCTGAGCTGCACCGACAACGACATTCCCGTTAAAATTATACCCCTGATTCAATGCATATACCGGAACATTCCTGTAAAGAGGGATTTCTTGATTTCCTAACTGGCCCCATGAGCCTCGTATTTTCAGGTTATTAATGACTTTATTGTTTTTAAGAAAGTTTTCTTCACTAACCCTCCATCCTGCAGAAAAGGAAGGAAAAGCGCCGTATTTTTTCCCTTTTGAAAATCGGGATGACCCATCATATCTTATATTTGCTTCAAGCAAATATTTGTCCGAAAAAGAATAATTAAGTCTGCTGAAGAAAGAGCGAAGCCTCCATTCAGAAGAAGATCCATAATTTGTCCAGTTTTTCGGGTCTCCAGCATCCAGTTCCTGTATATCATTACTATAGAAATTGTCTCTGGTTGATCCAAGAACACGATATTGGTTAGAAATTTCGTCGTATCCAATCATTGCTTTAATGCCGTGTTTACTAAAATTCTTACTATAGTCAGCGTAGAGCTTATAATTTGGCTCCAGATTCCTTTCTCGCGATTCTCTTAAGAAATTTTGTGACCACCATGAACCTACGGGTATAGGGGCACCAGTGAAAAAATTTGTCATTTCAAGTTTTCTCTGATACAACCTGTTTTCGGTGACGGTATTATTTACAGTTAAAGACCCTTTTAAAGAGAGATCTTTAATGATGTCAAATTTAAAACCGAGCGTCCCCACGATGTCATCACTATTTCTGTTATCGCTCCCAGATTTATTTATAACGGCATATGTATTTCGAAGGGAGCCCACTAAATCATGGGAACCATTAGGATATGTTCCTACTACCGACTGCTTCGCATGAAGAAGACTTTGTAATATTTCTTGTGGAGATCTTCCGACTCCCGTATAGTTCCGTCTTCTATACATGACATCAGCATTCACGCTTAATTTTTTATTTAGATACAGATCGGTATTCAGACGCATGCTATACCTTTCAAAATTGTGCTTGTTTATAATACCATCTCTATCCAAATAATTTAAAGCAAGAGAAACTCTACCACTCTTTCCCCCACTCGATAAACTCAAGGAATGATTCTGTTGGAAGGCGTTATCATTGAATACTGCAGGACGCCAGTCGGTAAAAGGATACTTAAGAGGTTCTGTTCCCGCTTCTGCATTCTTAATCCATTCTTCGCTATATGGTACAGGTAGTCTTGCGTTTTCGTATGCTTCGTTATGTAACCTTAGATAGTCCCCCGGGGATGCTGGTTCAGGCCAGAAAACCTTTTCCTGGCTACCAACATATGAATCATAATTTACCGCAACGCCCTCTTTAACTCCGCGCTTTGTTGTTACTAAAATAACACCATTTCCAGCTCTTGAGCCATAAATGGATGCTGATGCCGCATCTTTCAGAATGGAAATAGACTCAATTTCATTAGGTGCCACATCTGACAGCGATTGAGGAATTCCGTCAACCAATACCAAGGGATTAGAATTATTAAGAGTCCCGGTACCACGAATCCTAATTTTCAGATCATCAGCACCAGGCGCACCCCCATTATTTACAATACTTAATCCTGGGGCTATTCCTTGCAAGGCTAAAGCCGAATTCGACACGGGCCGTTCAGCTATTTCTTTCCCGGACACGGAACTTACCGAGCCAGTCAGATTAACTTTTTTCTGTGTTCCGTATCCTACTACGACTACTTCATTTAACGAAGTTGATTCAGCGGATAATCTAATATCGATGTCTGTACGTCCGTTCACAGAGACTTCCTGTGTTACAAATCCGATATAACTGAACACTAAAATGCTGCCAGCCTCGGGAACGTTCAAAGTATATCTTCCTTGTACATCCGTGGCTGTACCCGCAGATGTACCTTTAACCTTCACGATTACGCCAATAAGCGGCTCCCCCTTATCATCCGTCACTGTTCCACCAACAGTGATAGGGTTCACCACCTCATTTTGCACTTCTGGTTTTCTTCGCACGACAACAGTATTCATGTTAACGGTATAAGTCAATGACTTATCAGCAAAACATTGTTTAAGGGCTTCTTGTAAGGAAGCATTTTTAAACTGGACATTTACCGGTTTCGTGGTCTTTATCATTTCTTCCGTGTAAAGAAATTTGTAGCCCGTTTGCCTCTTAATTTCCTGCAGAACATTTTCGAGAGAAATATTTTCTTTTGAAAAATTTATTTTTTGGTCTTGCGATGCAGCCGATGACTGCAGGCCCAGGGTAATCAAGAAAGCAATTGTTATTCGAAAAATGATATACGTGTTCTTCATCCTTCTGGAATTGCTAAAGGGAGACATTAGCAAGGTTTTCTTGTCGTAATTAGAAAGCTTTCGTCGAGTTAAATCAATAAAATTCATACGCTTGGAGATTGGTTTAATTTTAGAATTGAATCATCAATAGTAGGAGGCTAAAACTATAATTAGATATAGGAATACACCGATTAGGTTTTTTCGAAATTGCCCTTGATCAAATAAATTTTAAGGCATAACTATGATCCTCCTCCCTTCAACTTTGAAATGCACAGCACCTGTGAGTTCCAGCATCTTCAGGACTTCCGACACATTTTCAAACCGTGATACCGAACCTACAAATGTTTCCCTTGTTATATTCTTCTTGTACGAAACATCTACATCATACCAACGGGAAATACTCCGCATAATGCTTTCAATATTTTCCCCAGAGAAATTAAATTGACCCTCCTTCCAACCTGTGCTTCCTCGTACATCTACATCCGAAACCTTCATTGAGGAACCGACTCTGGCTTGCTGTCCAGGTATTAACACCCTTGATTTCTGGGTGATATTCTCCGACACCTTCACGCTCCCCTCTAATAAGGTTGTCGTGATGTCAACTTCATCAGAATAGGCCTTCACGTTGAAATGGGTGCCTAAAACCTCCACGAGATGACCTCCTGATTTAACCTTAAAAGGTATCTTTTTTCCATTGTCCGCAGAGGAAGACCCGAGCTTTACTACTTCGAAATAAGCTTCTCCATCAAGTTCTACTATCCGTTCCTCATCCACAAAAGATGCAGGGAACCGTATAGACGAAGACGCGTTTAGCCAAACTTTACTTCCATCAGGTAAAACGACCTGAAATTGACCACCGCGGGGAGTTCTGATGGTGTTGTAAGATTTGGTTTGAAAATTTTCCGGAAAATTCTGACCCGTTGATAAATCGAAAACGATTTGCCCTTCTTTTGGCTTTCTTGCCCTTATGCCAAATTGTTCTGCTAAAAAACCGTTCTTTGCGTTGCTCAGATCTATTATTTTTCCGTCTGCAAGTGTTAGAGTAGCCTTATTACCTCCCGGAGAAATTTCATTTTGTATTGATTTGGTGCTTTCTACAACTTTGAATGATTTCTTCCGGTCAAAGTCAGTTGAAAAGTAAAAGGCAAAAGCAGTTGCCATTAAAAGCAGAGCTGCAGCTGATGCAATTTTTCGATATCTAGGCCATAGCCTCACAGAATGGTTTTCCTGTATAGTCTCTTTATCGATACCATTCAGCTTCGACTCAATCTCTTGCAACACACGGGGGTATAAGACAATCTCATTTTCGGCGTAAATATCCGTAAGAGTGTTGTACCGTTCTATAATTTCCTGTATCTCGTCAGTGGAAGCGGAGTTCAACCAATTAATAAATAATTGATGTTCCTGATCAGAATAATTATTATCAGCATACTTTTTAAGGAATTGGTTAATTGTTCTTTTGTCCATCGTTATATTAAGACGAACCAAGTGATCAAAAGGACCCCTCTGATGCTAAATATTATAAAAAATAAAAAACGGATTATGTGCTAAAGGAAATAAAGCACGATTTCTTAGAAGAATAGGGTATTGTTCTCATCAAGTAGAAATAGCAAAGGAATCAAAAAACTTGCAAGTTCCCCGTATTTTTTAAGGTATTCTCTTACAAAATGCATTCCGGCGTAAAGCTGCTTTTTTACGACATTTTTTGAGATGGAAAGTTTTATGGCAATTTCATCTAAAGACAATTCCTCATTTGTACGGAGTTGAACAATCCTTTTTCTTTTGTCAGGAAGGAGATTTATAGCATCCTGCGCTATTTGGTAATATTGATTATAAATAATTCTTCCATCGGAAACTTCACAACTTTCTTCAGAAGTTGGCTTCAAAGCTAAATGAACATTTGTTTGCACCTGCTTCCTTCGGATTTCATCCATCACTAGGTTTTTTGCTGATTTATAAAGATATGGCTTGAAAGAAGTTATATTTTGCAATGTCTCGCGGCGTGTCCAGATCTTGATGAAAACATCTTGTAAAATCTCCTCGCTTAAAACTTTGTTTTTGGTAAAAAGATATAGATAGCGGTACAAACCATTAATATAACGAGAATAAAGTATGGTAAAAGCTTCCCTATCACTATCCGCGATACGCTTTATTAGCTCGATTTCATCAAGTTTTTCAGCCATTATGTTTCTTGTGCAATGCAATATAGAAAATATGACAGGCAAACAAAAAATTCTCACCGTTTTAAAAATTCGGTTCGGCAGCGATTAAGATTATACCAGGATTTATTTTAAGCTTCAGGTCAGGACACTTCGCCGGGTTTAGATGAAAGTCAAAAACATCTTTCTGAAAATAATATCCCCGTAAGGTAATGACCTATGGTCGGCAGCGAGTGAAATCCATGGAAGATCCAGCCGGAAGATATTGGTCAGTTTTTGCCGACTTGCTGAGCATGAATCCGCGGACTTTGCCGAGTAAAGTGGAGGTGCGGCCTAGCTTTCCGAAGTAGATTCTAATTTTTTAGCACCCTGCCGGATTCGGATTTGACGAATTTTTACGTTTCCGGTTTTCCTTCGAATTTGCTTCCTGCGTTCATTGAAGTTCAAAGGCTGTGTATTGATAGTAGGATAAAAAAATTGATTTTACTTCATAATGAATTCTATATATTCACATTTGGTGCCCGAAAAACTGACTCTGCATATGATCATTTGATGTTTAGTGTAGTGGAGATTGATATCAGGAGCGGGGAAATGTCAGTTAGCACTTTAATTGATGTTTAAACCAACCCCTTTAAGTTGACCTATACTCATTAAAACAAATGACTAAAATCGATTCGTTATTTTTTAGAACAACAGCTGTTTTAACCATAGCTGTAGTTTTTAATTGCCAAAGTCAAACTACTACTTTCGGAGGACGGTTTACATATCAATTACACTCACCCGCATACGTAGAAAACCCTTCACCTTCAAATATATTTAGTCCTTACCATACCCGAAGTGAAAAGAGCATTTACGCTTTAAGATATTTCAGGAAAGAGAAATGGGGACTTAAACTTGGAATTGAAAATGGATCAATACCTTTCTACATTGGTATTGACGCGCCAAGCGATGCCTTCGGAGATGTAAGAGAACCCGGGGGCGATCCGCAAATCATTTACATCTATGGGGTAAATGATTTTAACTATAAATCCGCAACGGTTTCAGCAGTTCGGAGAATTCCCATGGGAAGCAGGCATCTGGAAATAACTGCAGTTTTAAGCCCTTTCTTCCAGGCATAAAATACGCTGGCATCCTTTCTGGGTATAACAACAGAATATTTATCAAGACTGCGGAAGAAGTCGGCGGGGGGACATGCAAAGCTTCCCGGCCCATTGAGACTACTCAACTATTCCAACCAAAAAGCCTCCGCCATCGCATCTTGTTCCCGGTTAGATAATTTATACCTGGAAGCAACTTTTCGCCAGCCCGAAATATTTTTCTTTATATCCTCCATCATCACCGACGC